>SLPH01000035.1 GCA_007132095.1 Syntrophomonadaceae bacterium
GACGCCCAATTCAAACACGATTTTCACCTGCTCTACAGGGACAGCTCCAAAAAGAACTCCCACCGTGAATTCGTCAACCTGCTCAGTTCTAAAGAGCGCGGTTTCTGCTGACCCGTTTTTATTTATGATCCTTCTCCATAAACCAAAATCCTTCGCTGTAACCATGTTCACTGCAACCCGGTCAGCATCAAAAAGGTTCACAATCGCACTTTAAGCTTATTCCAACCGAAAACAGCTGCTGTTAGGGTTTATTTCAGGCTCTTTTTTCCCGGCATGATGAGACTTATAAAATTCCGTTAACAAGCGCCGCGCATTTTTAGCAGAAATTTGTAGGGTGCTAAAGCAAATAGCGCATAAAAAATTTCCCGCCAAAGTAAGCTCCGATGAGAATGAAAAGCCCGAAAACCCAGGCGTGCAGGGAAAATGAACTGAGGCCGCCCCAGAACCCCCCGAAATTACAGCCCATTGCCACCCGGGAGCTGTACCCGAGCAGCATTCCCCCGACCAGGGCGGAAGCGACAAATTTATGCGACTTCACCCGCCTGATCCTGAATTCACGGTGCAGCAGGCTGGCAAAAAAGGAGCCGAGCACTATACCGGCGGAAAGAAACAGCAAAGGGTGTTCGATATAGATGCGCCTGCTTTCAAGATAAGCCAGTTCCCGGAAATAATACCAATCGCAGGGAGCAAATCCGATCCGGCAGTAAAGCCACCCGGCCAGATGGGTTAAACCGCTGGTTATCCCCCCGGGCTTTCCCCAGAAATAGAACAGCCCGATATTGGTCAGCGAGAGCGCTACCGCGCCAAAGGTATAAGACCAATTATGCCCCTTGAAGAGCATTCCCTTTAAACCTTCAAAATTGGCGCCGGTTGAAAAAACGGGTGATTTATGCTTCAGCGCCTGTTTCAAACTTCCCTTTTCGTAATATAAGGCCAGCAAATAGAGGCAGGCTATCAGAAAGATGTAAAGAAGTAGTGTCAGCGGCCACCCGGTTAAATCGGGCAGGAAGATTTCAGGCGACACTTCGATAAACAACGGGCCCCACCAGCCGAGATTCCAGGCACCGACAACCGAGCCAATCATCAGTCCGATAAATGTAAGCCACTGCATTAAGTAGCCTTCCCCCATCCGCATCAGGCAGCCGGAAACGCAGTTGCCTGCTATGACCAATCCAAAGCCAAAAATAAGGCCGCCGACAACCGTGTGCAATCCCAGCGGATAAATAATCCCCCCACCGGGAAGAGCGCCCGCCCCGGTCAGTTGCACTGCATACAGCCCCAGGCTGGTCAATAAAAGCAGCACCAGGATCGCCCTGGTCAGGGCGGTATTCCGGATCATAAAAATATCGCGAAACCCTGCGGCAAAGCAAAACCGGGACCGCTGTAATATGTATCCGAAAACGAAGCCAAATAATGCGGTAATTGAGGCTTCCCGATTATAATCGCGCAGAAAAAAAACAGCTAACATATATGTCAGGAAAAGGAGAATAGCCCAGGTACCCTGGCGGGTTTTGCCGGTTTCCACCTTTTCATTCACAGCCAGGCTCAATTGATCATCCCTTTGCTTTATGATGTTTTGGTAATAATGATGTTCCAGACTCCCTCATCTACTTTGACAATCTCGGAAGGATAACCATACTTTGTTTCAAAGTGGTTTACCACGCTTGAAGTGGAGCAGCTATGATCGGATTCAAGGATAATCCGATCAGACACTTTCGCATCTTTCAGCTTCCGCTCAATTTTAATGATCGGTATCGGGCAGATATCGCCCATGGAATCGACAATATGGTCCACGGTATACCTCCAGGTCAATAATCATTACTATCTACATTACCAAATATAATACCAGATTCCTAAACTATTTGCTCTATCGGGGTTAAAATAACTACGACTATCCTCACCGGGGATATTTCACACGTTACAGCTAACTACTATTGCCCCGGCAGGAAAATGCGGTTATAATATTTTTACGAAATCCTAAATGGCGGAGATTCGGCGCAAAACGAGTACCTGATGGTTTTGCAGAAAGCGTGGCAAACCCCGAAAGCCCATGAAAAAGGATTTTTGAAACGTGCGCCTGTAGCTCAGGGGATAGAGCAACGGATTCCTAATCCGTGTGCCGCAGGTTCGATTCCTGCCAGGCGCACCAGCAGGTTGAAATGCCTGGAAGGATCAAATCTTTCCAGGCATTTTAATATGGATTTTTATGCCCACACTGTTTTTCCGGAGCAACGCCTTTTAATACATATCAAGGCAATAACATATAAGCAAAATGCGATAGCGTAGAGCATTATGCCCCTAAAGAATAACAGGGAAGGTAATTTTTTTTCTTTTCGGGAAGGATAATCGTCACATTTGCCGAATTATTGCCATCGTAGAATGGTAGAACGGCAGGGTAAGTTGAAAAAGATACCAGCCGCATGGCCGGTTTCTATTTTTTATTTTCATACTCCCGGTGGAGTATTTTTTTTGCCCTGGCGAAACTAGAGTTTTTTGGCAAGGGGGAGATGAAAATATTAAATTGGTTTGCAACATCTTTGATCTTAACATTTTTCATTTGATGAGGAGGGTTAAATTATGAAATGTAAATTATTAATATTGCTTGTTGTTTTGACATTGCTTATTACCCCTGTAATTGCCGGCTGCCAGCAATCGGCAGAGCCAGAACCTATTTCAGAATCAGGTGAGCTGCCGGAAGAAGTTGCTCAGCAGTTCAATTTACAGTTTGCAACTTTCTGGCCGGCCATGGACTTCCAGGTAACTGAAGGACACGAAGCCTGGGCAAAAGAAATTTCGGCTCGGGTTGCGGCAGAGACCCCTCACACCGTCAATTTTCAATTTCATCCCGGCGGCGCCCTCCTTGGAGCGGTTGAAATCTATGAAGGCGTTGCTGCAGGGGCAGCTGACCTGGGCACAACCTGTCCTTCCTATACAGCAGGGATCTTCCCTTTGACAGAAGCCTTTGAGCTTCCCGGATATACAAATAGCAATGCCCTGGCAGCCTCGCTAACAATTCATGAGGCCTGGAAAAGAAATAGTTTACTACAAAATGAATACGAAGATGTTAAGGTAATGTTCTTTTGGGCAACCGGACCGGGAGACTTCATTACCAATACTCCGGTTAGAACCCTAGATGACCTCTCCGGGCAGCAAATCAGGGCTACCGGCGGAACGGTACAATCAGTGGAAGCGCTCGGGGCAATTTCTGTGGGCCTGCCGATGAGTGAATCCTACATGGCTTTGGATTCCGGAATAGTAAACGGCATCCTTGGCCCGACCGATACGCTCCAGGGATTCAGGTTGGCCGAAGTAACCGGTTACATTACAAAAACTCCTTTTATCTACAACATCGTTTTCATGAAGGTGATGAATTGGGATACCTGGAATTCACTGCCTCCATCGGTGCAGCAGATATTTGAAGAAGTTAATGAAAAATACGTGACAGAGTACGGCAAACTCAGGACCGACTACACTGTGGAGGGCCAAAAATACGCTGTTGAAGAGTATGGACACGAAGTGTTTGATTTGGATGAAGAAGAGCAAGCCATTTGGATTGAGAAACTGGAGCCCATGGTTCAGGCCTGGATCGACAAGGCTGATAGCCAGGGGTTACCGGGCCAAGAGATTGTTGATCTCGTGCGCGAGCTGGATGCTAAGCATTCCGCTGAATACGGCGGCTATGGAGAGTAGTAAACTACAACAATAACTGTTCTTTTCAGCTTAACGAGGGTTACTGCATTGAAGAGGGCTTGCATTTTGTCAAATTGTTCACGCGGCAAAATGGTTGCCCTCTACAAAATAACAAATAATGATGAAATACGAAGATAAGGAGGCGGTTATCCTTGATAAACCATTTGGAGCGATTTGTGCAAGCTGTTAGCTTTCGAACAGCGCAAATTGCTCAGGTAATTCTTTTTTCTACCATGCTGATCATTGTTATAAACGTGATTATTCGAATACCGTGGAAACCGCTGCCGGGCACTGTTGAGCTTGTAGAAATGTCCGGGGCAATATTGCTGGCGGCGGCAATAGCGTATACCGCATTGATGAAAGGGCATATTGCTGTAGGAGTATTGGTCGATCGCCTGCCGGTTCGGGTTCAGGCTGCGGTGGAAATTCTCACCAGTGCAGTTTCCCTGCTGTTTTCTTCTGTCTTGGCCCGGGAAACTTTCCTCTTTGCCATGAGAATGTCCCAGAGAGGCTATACAACCCCCAACCTATTAATACCCATCGCCCCTGCTGTTCTCCTCGTTGCTTTTAGCTTCGCCATGCTTGCCCTGGTCCTTTTATTAAGCCTGGTCAAAGCAGCTGCAGTTCTATTCAAGGGAAGTGAACCCGGATGAATCCAATCCATATCGGCCTCATATCGGTAGCTTTTGTTTTCCTTCTCCTCTTTGCGCGCATGCCGGTAGCTTTTGTTATGCTTGTGGTCGGGATGTCCGGCTTTGCCTACTTAACATCAACCACAGCAATGTTTTCCATGGCCGTGCAGACTATCTACAATACTTTTGCTTCATATTCACTGATAGTTATACCTCTTTTTGTTTGGATGGGTTATATAGCCTTTTATTCGGGATTAAGCTCACGGATTTATGATGCTACCTACAAGATAATGGGTAACCTGAGAGCGGGACTTGCTCTTGCCACTATTGGGGCCTGCACTGCCTTTGGCGCTATCTGCGGCTCCACGACAGCCACGGCGGCAACGATGAGCGCCGTAGCGCTGCCGGAAATGAAAAAATATGGTTACAACCGATCCTATGCTACTGCAACCATCGCTTCAGCGGCAATATTGGGAGTAATGATCCCGCCAAGCGTCATCTTTATTCTTTATGGAATAGCTGCCGAGCAATCGATCACAAAGCTATTCCTGGCCGGTGTATTCCCGGGCTTTCTGTTAATGGGCCTTTTTATGCTCGTAGCTTATGGGCTGGCATTGCGCAACCCAAACCTGGCCCCTCCCGGTGCAGAGGTACCGTGGGGCGACAAACTCAGCTCAGTGTTAAGCGGCGGGTTCGAAGTTATTATTATCTTTATCGCCGTTATGGGAGGGCTTTTTGCAGGATTATTTACCCCAACCGAAGCGGGAGCAGTCGGGGCTTTTGCCACGCTGGTTGTCGCTTTGTTGCGGCGCCAGCTCACCTGGCAGGGTTTTGTCAACTCCTTAAGTGACTCGGTGCGTATATCGGCGATGATTATGTTTCTTGTGGCCGCTGCGGCCATTTACGGCCGTTTTATGGCAATTACAGGCCTTCCGGGAGGGCTGGCTCTTTGGGCGGTGGAGCTGCCTCTTCCCCCGGTAGCAGTTCTGGCCATCATTTTGATGATCTACCTGGTGCTCGGGTTTTTTATCGATGCGCTGGCCCTTATTTTATTGACTGTACCAATATTTTTCCCCGTTGCCGTTTCGCTCGGTTTTGATCCAATCTGGTTCGGAGTTATTATCGTTTTAGCCCTGGGGATGGGTGTGATCACGCCTCCGGTGGGAGCAAATGTCTACGTAGTAGCCGGTGTCGATCGATCAACACCGGTGATGGAAATCTTCCGCGGAGTGGGGTTTTACCTGGCAGCGATCATCTTCTGCATAGTAATTTTAACCATATTCCCCGGAATTGCGCTATTCCTGCCCAACCTTCTTAAGTAAGCCGAGGTAAAGGGCAGGGCATTCTTTCTGTTTTCCTGCGGCAATAGTTCAATTAGGCCGATCATCATCATTCTAAAAGCTTTTCGATCGAATGGAAGCGAGCCCGGGCAAGAGCCGGGGCAATCATCAGATGTTCTTGCTGACAACGGGGGCCAGGCGGTGATCAGTATCGTGAAACCCTGGAATCACCTCAATAAGCCTTCCCGGTTCGCTGATCCATCACTTGCGCAGACCAGGGTTAAAGCCTCCATTTGATGGTTAGACCCGGCTTCGGCGGCCTGTTTTTTCCTATGGTACTCGTAGCATCAGAAACCTATTGCCCTGGCAGGCGATAGCGGTTATAACAATTTTACTTAAATATGCGCCTGTAGCTCAGGGGATAGAGCAACGGATTCTTAATCCGTGTGCCATCGAAGGTTTACACGAGCCGAATCCAAACAGGATAAACAAGTTTCGGCGACCCGTGCAGGACCGCTTTAGTACCTTTTGCCCTAATGTTTAAACCTCTGCCTTTACAGCTGTGCAATTAAATATTTACTTATGTGCTTTTATTAATTCAACCACCCAAATTATACTTTCTTTCGAATAAATTATTTAGAGGGTTGGGGCATCGCACTTGGTAGCTATCACTGTCTGGCTGTAAGGTATAATAAGTAAATACCGGACCAGTTTTCGGAGAAGAGGTGAGCCCTGACTTGAATCAAGATAATGTGACCTGCTGGCTTAATTTAGCAGTTTCAGGCGATAGCCAGGCCAGGGAAAAATTAATTGAGCATTACCGACCCTTTATTTTAAACGAAGCACAGCGAATTTGTCGGCGCTCTTTACTGTGGGGCCATGATGATGAGTTAAGTATAGCTCTAATAGCCTTTAACGAGTCTATCGATGCTTACAACAAATCCAGGGGCGGCTCTTTTAACCTGCTATGCAGGCTCGTTATTAAAAGACGCCTGATCGATTACTTCAGGCAGGCGAGCTCAGTAAATGATATTCCAGGCTCAGATGTGCTTCCGTCAAAAGCAATTTTTGATGAAGATTGGGAGCGCAGTGAAAGAGAAGCTGAAATTGAAAAATATAAACATGCTTTAAGCAAATACAACCTTACTTTTGAGCAAGTAACCAAGGCTCAGCCGAAGCATAAGCAAACCAGGGAAAGATTACGACGGGTGGCCAGAATATTAGCAGACGACAGGGAATTAATGGATTACTTACGTAAGAGCGGCAACCTGCCCAAGCGTAAGCTCTGTGAAAAAGCTCAGGTATCAGGACGAATGCTGGATCGGGGACGGATTTATGTAATTGCCCTGGCCCTGCTGCTTTCAGAAGACAACTTGCCTCACCTGCAGGGTTATGCTCTGGAACTGGCAAGCGAAGGAGATAGATTGAGATGAGAAAAAGAGGGCAAGGCATTGTTTTGGAAGTGAATAAAAAACATATATTATTGCTAACACCTGGAGGCGAATACATCAAAATACCGCACCCGGGTGGCAGAATCAGGCCCGGAGAAGAAATCAGCTTCTCTTCGCCGGCACCGGCATGTCCAAAATTAATTGCCGCTGCGGCATGCATCGCTGTTGCCGCGCTATTATTAATCGCCATCATTCCAGGAGAAACCCCTGTAAACATTTTGCCTGATAAAAGCTATTCTACCCTGGGCTTTTTGGCATTAGATATTAATCCCAGTCTTGAAATTTCTTTTGACGAATCTCTTCTGGTTATCGCTCTTGAACCTTTAAACAGCGATGCGGCCCTGCTGATAGAAGGAATTGAAGAAGGTGCTTCCCTTTTTGAGGTTGTTGAAATGCTGCTGGAGCACTCCATAACTTTAGGGTTTCTTGATCCTGATCATGATCGCGACTTAATTTTGATCACCCTTGTGCAGATCGAGGGAATGCCCGTTTCACCGCAGGCGCTGGCAGACTTAATTGAAGAGAAACTGGCCTGCCATAACATTTATGGTGAAGTCGGCATATTTGAAGCAAGCGCCCAAAACCGGACCGAGGCACAGGCAGCCGGTTATTCGTTGAACCGCTTTATGCTGCTGGAAGCTTTAAAACCTGAGGAGCGGGAAATATCCACAATCGCTGACCGTCCCCCTGTGGAACTTTTATCCGAACTTAGAGACCGGCTGCTTTTCAGTGAGTTTCGCTCAATACTTATGCCCGAACTGCCACCGCAGGTTCCGATCGAAACCGATGAAAATCCTGTTCCTCCTGATCCGCCGGTTAACCTTCCGGTTTTACCCGATCCGGCTGAAAAAAGAAAAATTGAAGCCCCGGCCGTTCCAGATTTACCGGTAACAGTTCCAAATGCCCCGGTTAACACGCCGGGTCCACCTTCTTCAACACCTTAATGGTGATATAAGTAAGCAGCAAAAAGCGCCGGTTATACCCTGAAAGCATCTATATTAAATAAAATTTAGCCTGGAGGTCACCAAAAATAAGCTCGTTTGACGAATATGATTAATAGTAACAGGCTAATACGCCTTTTTTTTATTAAAGTGGCTAAACTTTGCAGAATTATTAAGGAGGAACTGGATTAAATGAGTAAAAAAATATTGATTGCTTTGCTGGTAGTACTTCTTGCCGGTGGCGGCATCGCTTTTGCCCAGTACGGGCCGGTGAATGGATTATTGGGTTTCAATCCTCCCCCGGAAATTAACAGCGAAGATGACGGCCGTGAATTCGGCGAAGGTGTTGCAGAATCGGCCCGCGAGATTAATATAGACGAAGTTTTGCCTGAACAAATCGAGGGAACTGAAAATGATGAAAATGAGAATAACGAAGATGAAAAAGAAAAATCTGCTGTAGCAGAAGCTGTCCTTGATACTCTCGGTGATGGAGTTTGCCCGACTGATGACGGACAAACATTTGGAGAGAACGTTTCGGAAAAGGCCAGGGAAGATGGTAGAACGCTTGGCGAAAATGTATCTGATGCAGCACGGGGAGCCAATAACAGCCAGGGCCAGGGCAACAGTAACCAGGGTCAGGGCAGGCCATAGGATTCTTGCAGTTAAATTAATTGTTCATATTTTTAAGCCCCCGGGTAGTTTTACTCCCTGGGGCTTAAAAAGTTTGGCTTATCTTTATTGCTCCATTTTTAAGGCTCCTTTTCAAACCTCGATACTAGTTTTATGCAGCCGACCATAAAGAGTTCAGGGATGCGAGCAGTTAGGTTATTCCCCTTAAAGCCCCTATTCCCGGCGACTTATAACGAGATAGGCAAATTATTTGAGATTAGACTTTTACAACCTTTTTTCTTGCGTACCTGATATTTTGTAATATGATTACGCTTATGCTTGACATGCCAATCCAGACCATGGTATCATTTTTTTGTTAGTTAAGAATATTGGAACATACCACGAAGTGCCGTCAACTTGCCGGCTTTTTTGCACTATTTATTCCTCATCAAGTAAATAATCTTCGCAAGTCTCGTTATGGTGAAGATGTAACCGGAATACTTAAAAATAACATATAGGAGGTAGATGATGAGTAAAAGGATTGCCTTTTTCCCCGAGGCGGCATTTGGTCCCGCCCTCAATTCAGTCGGGATCGCTCAGGCGGTGGAAGCGCGCGGCCACAAGGCGGTATTCCTCTCCGATCCCGGTTTCGTCGAAGTTTACGAGGAGTACGGCTTTGAAGCCCACCCGGTCAACCTTTCCGAACCGATGCCGCCGGAGCAGATGGCCAAGTTCTGGGAGGATTTCATCAACGGCCACATCCCCAATTTCCGTAAATCACCGATCGACCAGATTGACAACTATGTCAAGGACTGCTGGGGCGCGATCGTAGACAGCGCCAAGTGGGCGGAAAAAGATCTGCCGGGCGTGCTTGCCAAAATTGAACCAGACCTGATTTGCATCGATAACGTGATCCTTTTCCCGGCGATCAAGCAGTATGGCAAACCCTGGGTAAGGATCATCTCCTGTTCCGAAAACGAAATAGAAGATGAGACAATCCCGCCCCACCTTTCAGGCTGTGGAGAAAATGATTATGACTGCCACCGGGCTTTTCGCGAGCGGTTTAATGAAGTGATAAAGCCGATCCATGACGATTACAACTCCTTCCTGGCTCAAACCGGAGAAGAGCCTTACCCCCTGGGACAGTTTTTCGAGCCATCGCCATACCTGAACCTGCTGCTCTACCCGGAACAGGTTAAATTCAAAAGAAGCAAGCCGCTCGACCCGAACCTCTTTCAATACCTGGAAGGGTGCGTTCGCAAAGAAGCACCCTACAAAGTGCCTGAATTTAAAAAGAACAACAAAGGCCCCCTGGTCTATGTATCTTTTGGCTCCCTTGGCGCCGGTGACACCGACCTGCTCAAGCGTATTATTTCCACCCTGGCCAGCTCCCGCTTCCGGGTTCTGGTCAACGTGGGCGACTACATTGACTCCTATACAGATATTCCACTAAATGTTGTAATCGACAGCTGGTATCCCCAGCCCTCTGTCATAGAACAGTCAGACGCGGTGATCCACCACGGCGGCAACAACTCTTTTACCGAATGTCTCTACTTCGGGACGCCGGCGATCATCATGCCTTATGTCTGGGACGGCCATGATAATGCTACGCGGGTCCAGGAAACAGGGCACGGCTTCAAGATGCCCCGCTACGACTGGACAGATGAGCAGCTGATTGCCAAAATTGAAGAATGCCTTTCCGATCGAACGATGCAGGATAAGCTGCAGACAACCTCTAAACATATGCAGGCACAGTGCGGGACTGAAAAGGCGGCAACCTTACTGGAAAGACTGCTTAAGAGATGAAAAAAACAAGCGCACCGCACCTGCAAAGCATATCTAAATCAGAAGACCTGGCCGACTGGGGCGTTATCCCCACCATGATAGAAGGTGAATCCAAAACGTCGGGCAAACTGCTCTACAAGGGCAGCGAAGGCCACCCGGAGTGCGGCCTCTGGATCTGCACGCCCGGCAAGTGGGAATGCCATGTCACGAGCGACGAGTTCTGCCACTTTCTCGAAGGCCGCTGCACCTACCGCCATGAATCAGGTGAAGTAATTGAGATTAAGCCCGACACGTCAGCTTTTTTCCCCGCAGGGTGGAAAGGCGTCTGCACGGTTCACGAAAGGATAAAAAAAGTCTACATGATCCGCTGATTTCACTATTATTATTAATGAGAAGTGAATTACTATCTATTGAAATTGGCCGCATCTGCAGCTACTTTTTTTGTATATTGACACTATGTCTAATTTATTTTATAATAGATATCGTAACCGTTACGATTATGATGAAAGGAGATACTTTTGTGAAAAAATTAGCTATCCTCTTATTAGTCGTGGTTATCGTTATGGTCCTCGCCGCCCCCGCTTTTGCTCACCCTGCTGTTCCGGAACAGAGTTTAGGCAGAGTAAGCATTAATGCAGCGCCAGGTATGGGTACAGCATACCATGGAGCAGGGAATTTAGAAGGTAAGGGCGGTATTGCTGCGCATGTTTTTGAAGGAAGGTTCAAATCCGTATTCCACCCGCCAGTTGAAGATTAATCACAGTTATCACAGCAAAATACATTGAGTTTTCATGAGCAAAGCCGGGAAATGACTATTCCCGGCTTTGGCAGTTCCGAGAAGGATTCCTTAGAGATCAACCGGAGTTTTGCTGAGGAAAATAAGTATTAATTCTGGGTTACCAACCGTTTATTTTTAGCCGCTGAAAATGAGTTTTTTTAATAAACCCTGCCAACCAACCGCGCTCCCTTTCTATCAGCTCAAGCAGGCGAAACTGAACCCGGGCCCGGTTAAGATTATGACCATCGTAGTCAGCTTTAAAATAGTTGTCTCCGCCAATATGATCTGTTAAAAAGCGCACCCCCAACAGGTAAGGCATCAAGAGGCACCCTTCCGCCAACGATTCGACTTCTTCTTTAGATAAACTGTCAGCCGTTTGTTCAATGAAGCCTCTTGCAAAACTTTCGAATAATGCTTTATTAAACCTTACTTCGGCCAGGCTCTGCGCATCCTCACGACCACTATTGGCTAAAGAGCGTAAGGCGTCTCCGAAATCATAAGCCAGGTATCCCGGCATAACCGTATCAAGGTCGACAACGCAGCGCGCTTCCCCCTGCCGGTTAAGAAGCAGGTTGTTAAACTTGGTATCGTTATGTGTAACCCGGCATGGAAGTAGTTTTACCCTGCCCATTTCCTTAATTTTTCGCATCGCCTCAGCA
>SLPH01000111.1 GCA_007132095.1 Syntrophomonadaceae bacterium
CTCTTTCATCTCGCGATCGAGTAAAAGCGGCTCCCCGATAACCAGCTGATCCCAGAAAGGCTTGTCGAATGCAGTATTAACGTAATGGATATTCAGCCTGTGCGCAGCCTCGACCACCTTTGGCGCCAGCCAGGGCATGGCCAGGTCAATAATGACATCGCAGCCGCTGCCGGCTGAAACGAGTTCTTCCACGTTGCCGGCGTCAACCCGGGCTGTCTCAACCTTGTCGCTGCCTACCTTCTGCTTCACCTTTTCTGCCACCTGGAGATCGATGTCGGCCAGAACCACCTGCTCAACCTCTTGATCGCGCGCCAGGATCGCAGTACACGGGCCGCCCTGCCCCCCTGCTCCGACTATAAACACCTTCACTCTTTTCAGCCTCCCGTCTTAGCATTCTTAAGTGATGCCGCTGCTTGCAGTTTTTCTGTAATAGACTCTTCTATATTACCCTTTGCTGAAAGAACAATTACGGTGGTTCAAAACCACTAAATGGTTAATGATTTTCCTGCATGGGACCGGTTCCAAGGCTCCCGGCAAACCAAAAGACCAGTGCGGCAATGCCTAATATAATAGATTCCCCGGATGCTTTCCCGAATCCTCCATGGGGTGCTGCCTGGCAGACAGGATAATTAAACCATTTGCCATGAACTTTTAATGATAACTGCTGCAGGATTCAAAAAAAAAGCGCTCCTATTTGAGCGCTCTCATTGCGTTAAGGACAGCCAGCAGGGCAACGCCTACATCGGCAAAGACGGCGCCCCACATGGTAGCGAGGCCAAAGAGGCCGAAACCCATGATTACCGCTTTAATTCCCAGGGCAATAACTATATTCTGGACCACGATAGACCGCGTTTTCCGGGCCACCTGAACCGCTTCCGCCAGCTTGGAGGGCTGACCCGTCATCAGCACAATATCGGCCGCCTCAATCGCAGCGTCCGAGGCAACACCGCCCATGGCCACGCCGATTTCGGCCCGGGCCAGGGAAGGGGCGTCATTGATCCCGTCACCGACAAAAACATGGCGCTCCCCGCTACTTTTCTCTTCCTCAAGTTTTTCGATCAGGGCTACCTTTTCATGGGGCAGCAGTCCGGCATAAACGCCGTCCAACCCGAGTTTCGCGCCAATGGCATCTGCCACCTCCTGCCTGTCGCCGGTCAGCATTACGATTCTATCCACACCGAGCTCCCGCAGGCTTTGGATCGCATCTTTAGCATCTTCTTTCAGGTTGTCGTCAGCAATTATGCTTCCGGCGTAAATGCCATCCACGGCGAGGTGAATATTGGTCAGGCCGTCGCTTTCGTCTTCGATGCTGATCCCCTCTTCCAGCATCAACCTTCTGCTGCCCATCAGCACCGGCCGGTTTTCGTAATGAACCTTCACTCCGCGGCCGGGCAGCTCTTCATATTGTTTCAGTTCGCTCGCGTTAACCCCGTCACCCGCGGCCTGCAAGACCGAGAGGGACAGGGGATGAGTGGAATGATAGGCTGCGGCTGCGGCATAACGGAGCAGTTCTTCTTCCTTTAAGCCGTGGGCCGGCTTAATCTCTTTTACCTTGAATACTCCTTCGGTCAGCGTGCCCGTTTTATCAAATATCACCGTTGTAACCCTGCTCAAAGCCTCCAGGTAGTTGCCGCCTTTAACCAGGATACCCTTACGGGAAGCGCCGCCGATCCCCCCGAAAAACCCGAGGGGGATAGAGATTACCAGGGCGCATGGACAGGAAATGACCAGGAAGACAAGAGCCCGGTAAGCCCAGGTCGAAAACCCTTCGGCAGAAAATAGCAGGGGCGGGAAAAGGGCGATCCCCAGGGCGATAAAGACAACGGCGGGAGTGTAGTAAGCGGCGAAGCGGGTAATAAACTGTTCTGTCCGGGCCTTGCGGGTCGAAGCGTTTTGCACCAGGGCAAGGATACGGCTGACCGTCGAATCGCTG
Source organism: Syntrophomonadaceae bacterium (assembly GCA_007132095.1). GTDB lineage: Bacteria > Bacillota > Dethiobacteria > DTU022 > DTU022 > SLPH01. The sequence continues at coordinate 1,934 of SLPH01000111.1, forward strand.
TACTTTTTGGTCACTTTCAAGGTCAGCAGCCCGGTCTTATTAACCGAGCCTGACATGACTTCAGCCCCTGTTTCAACCTCGCGGGGTATAGATTCCCCGGTCAGGGCTGACAGGTCAAGGGCCGACATTCCCTCGATCACGATACCGTCCAGAGGAATTCGCTCGCCGGGGCGCACTAAAATTTTCGAACCCGGGCTGACCAGTTCGGGCAAAACCTTTCTCGTTTTTCCCCCTTCCTGCAAGTTTGCATACTCGGGGCGAATATCCATCAACTGCTCGATCGAACGTCGTGAACGCCCCACAGCACTGTCCTGCAACGTTTCGCCGGCCTGGTAAAAGACCATTACGGCGACCCCTTCAGGGTATTCACCAATGGCAAACGCTCCCAGGGTGGCTATAGCCATCAGGAAGTTCTCGTCGAATATTTTCCCGGCTGCTATGTTACGGGCCGCCCTCAGCAAAACCGGCCCGCCGAAGATCAGGTACGCTGATCCAAAAATAGCCAGTGCCACATAACCATCCGGAGACAGCAGCAGGCCGACCAGGAACAGAACAGCACCGACAATATAAGAAACCAACCTGCCTGGTTTCAAAATACTCACTGGTTCCGGCGGAGCACAGTCGCAATCGTTAGCACTGGTAATGTTATAGTTTTTTGCATTATTACAGCTTTCCTCATTAATTTCGGCAGGATATTCCTTCAACTGCTGCAAATTATTCATCAATATGTTTCATCCCCTGGTTAAATATTTCCTCGATATGGCTGTCATCGAGAGAATAGAATATATTCTTTCCATCGCGGCGCGGCTTAACCAGCCTGGCCTGTTTCAGAACCCTCAGCTGGTGAGAGATTGCCGACTGGTTCATGTTTAACAGGTAGGCAATGTCGCAGACACACATTTCGTCCTCAAAGAGGGCCCAGATAATTTTGATCCGCGTTGAATCGCCAAAAACCTTGAACAGTTCAGCCAGGCTATAAAGGCCCTCTTCAGAAGGCATCTTCTGCTGCACCCTGTCCACTATTTCCCGGTGGATCACGTTTACATCGCAGCTGAAACTTTCACTTTTCTTTTCCGGCGCCATCATTTGCCCTCCCTTCATATGAGCAACTGCTC
>SLPH01000149.1 GCA_007132095.1 Syntrophomonadaceae bacterium
GCGAAATTGGTTTCGCTTGATCCATACCGGTCCAAAACCGCAGCCAGGGCTCATAAGTGGCTGCCGATCAGGCCCGGTTACGACCTGGCTTTCGTCCTGGCCATGATCCATGTCATTCTAACCGAGAACCTTTACAACCAGGAATTTGTTGAGAACTACACCGAAGGGCTGGAAGAACTGCGCAGCCACATTGTTTCTCGGCGCTATACACCAGAATGGGCCGCAGACCTAATTGACACCCCGGGCATTACTGCTGATGTAATTCGCGAGATTGCCCGCGAGTTTGCCGACCCGGCCAACCAGCCTGCTCACCTCCCAAGCCATAAGCGGGATGGCGCCGGACCAAATCATGTGAACAGTACCTGGTTAGCCCAGGCTCAGATTGCGCTAAATGCCCTGGTTGGCTCGATCGATCGTCGCGGAGGCACAATTTTGCCGCGGAACCCGAGCATGCCAGGTTTCAATGCTCTTTTCCCAATTCCGGAAGAGCTGCAGGAGCAAATGCCGGAAATCAGGCGGGAGCGGATTGATAACTGGGAAGAACGCGGTCCCTTTATGAGTTTCCCGCACGGCAACTTTGCTACCCTGCCTTACGGAATCCTTAATGAAACTCCCTATCCGGTTAAAACTGCCCTGATCAGGGGCTATAACCCGCTTTCGTTCCCCGATCACCTGACTATGGTAGAAGCATTTAAGAAGCTTGATTTTATTGTCAACTGTGAAATTTATCCGTCTGAAATGGCCTGGCTTTCCGATATCGTCTTGCCCGAGCCTATCTGGCTGGAGATCAGCGGCATGGGACCGCGGAGTTACCACAGTCTCTATCCTCAAATACACGTGCGTAACCCGGTAGTTCCGCAGCTGCATGAAGAAGCGAGGGGCTTCGGAGGGATCATTATGTCCCTCGCTGAGGCGATGGGTTATGGCGAATATTTCCGCGATACCTCTGAAGGAGGATCCGGGAATATCAGCGGAGGTAAGTTCAACAACCTGCGCCTGCAGGCCCTTGGCAGCAGCTGGAGCGAACTGGTCAACAGCCCCACGGGGTTATGGGAGCCGGCCGATCCTGAAGCGCGCCAGTTTGTCCCGAGGGAGGAATTCGGTACCCCCAGCGGCAAGATCGAGCTCTACTCAACCTTGTTTGAGGAAAACGGCTTTGACCCGCTGCCGACCTGGAAACCGCGTCGTGAAGATCCCGATGAAGAGTATCCATTCTATATGGTGATCAGCCGCGCGCCGATGCACAAGATGACCCAGACCCAAAACAATGTCCTGGCTCTGGACGGTTACCCGGAAAACTCTGCAGTTATGAATAAATCGAAAGCAGCGGAGATGGGAATCAGTGACGGGGATGAAGTTTATGTTGAAGCCCGCAGCGCCGGCTGGATGGAACGTGAGCGGAAAATTAAACTCAAAGCCAAGCTGATTGAAGGTGTTCGGCCTGACACCGTGATGATTTACCATGGATTCGGGCGTTATAGCTCCTATTTGACTGAAGCCTATGGCCGCGGCGCCAATGAAGGCGACCTGATTATGTCGATGGACTTTAATGAGATGAGAAGGCTTAATGACCCCGGTATGGGCGCTGCCATGCAGGATCACGCAGTGAAAATATACAAAGCCTAACAACGCTTTGTGTTTAATGATTACGATGGATTGGACAAGGAGGAATGTTTAAGATGGCAATTGCTGATCGCGCGATGCTGGTAGACCAGTCGCTGTGCATCAACTGTGATGCTTGCACCCTGGTTTGCAAGCAGATCTATGATTTAACGAAAGACATCTACAGGACCCAGATCGATACTTATGAGCATGGAACATATCATGAGTCAATCGAGGTGTTTAATAAAAAAGCCTGCATGCACTGTGAAGAAGCGCTTTGCGTTATCACATGCCCCACGAAGGCGATGCATAAAAATGATGACGGGTTGACCGTTTTTGACGAAAGAACCTGTATCTCCTGCAATTACTGTGTGGCCAACTGCCCTTACGGGGTTATTACTTTTGATCGCACCAAGGGAATCATGGAGAAGTGCAGTCTTTGCGATCAAAGAGTTAAGAACGGGTTGGTACCATTTTGCGCCTCGGTCTGTTCACCGCAGGCCATAAAATATGGCAGCAGGCCAGCCATGATTGCCGACGGTAACGCCCGGGTCAGGATGCTCAAAGACCAGGGTTACGAAGAGGCCAATCTTTACGGTGTAGACGAATTTGGCGGGTTGAGGGTTTTACTGGTGCTGCAGTACACACCTGACAAGTATAACCTTCCCGCGGAAACCGAAGTTCCGGCTGGTAAAAGCGTGTTAAAGTACCTGTTGTCGCCTTTCGGCGGCGTAGCCGCCCTGGCCGCGGTGGGCGCTTTGATTTATAATTACACCGGCAACAAGAAAAAAGGTGTAAGTTAACCTGTTGCTCCATACTTAAGGCTTCTTTGAAGGCTGTAGAAAAGCTTAAGCAACAGAATAGCCTGTAAAACAGGAAAAAGGGTATCTCAGTTGAGATGCCCTTTTTCTTTACATAAACTTAATAGCAGAGGAAATTGCTTATGGCTGCCTTAATGAAATCAATTTGCTATTATTTCAGTCAGGTATAAGCAACTATTATTGACGAATAAGAGAGTCTGCGCCCCTGCTTCTATTGACATAATTTTGGCTAATGGGTATAATTGTCCTGATTGTTAAGCAGGTTGTTTTTCCGGGTTATTGCTGGCTCGTTTAGGCAGGTTAGCTGACTGTTCCGGTTACCTTTTGTTAATGGCCCATTCAAGCTTGCAAACCGCCTTTGATGCACTGTGATGCTCAAAGGACTTTTTAGTGTAGGGGCCAATTATCGCAAATTTCATGTATTTGTAAATAATATAATTATTGGTAACGTCAGTCGATATTTTTAAATCTGTTCATGTGATGCCTGTCACAATTTGCATTAAATTGCAAGGGTTGTAATTATTAGCAAGGCGATAGGAATAATAGAGATAAAATCTAATCCAGCCTGGGAGTGATATTGTTTGCCATTAATTGATTTTGCCGGCA
>SLPH01000140.1 GCA_007132095.1 Syntrophomonadaceae bacterium
CCTGAGCGATACCCAGGCTGACAGAAAGACCCAGCCCGGTGCCTTTACCGCTCTGCTTGGTTGTATAGAAGGGGTTAAAAATCTGGGGGGTGTGTTCCTGACCAATGCCGCCGCCATTATCACTCACATCGACAATCACAAACTTCCCTTCAGGGTGCAGGCCTGTTCTAATCTTGATCAGCCCCTGCTCACCATCAGGATCCTTGTTTATTCTTTCCTCAACAGCGTCTTTAGCATTCAACAAGAGGTTAACCAGGATCTGCTCCAATCCGTTAATGCTCCCCATCAACCTTGGAACACCGGGTTCTTTTTCTACCTGTATTTCAATTTTGCTTTTCTCAATCTGGTAAGCAGCCAAAGCCAGGGCACTGTCTACAACTTCATTAATATCAACCGGCTCAAAGCTGAATTCTTCCTGGCGTGAAAAGGTGAGCAGGTTTTTTATGATCCGCTGGCAGCGGATTCCGCTGCTTTGAATGTCTTTGATTAACTGGTAATGAGGGTTGTCAGGTTTTATCTCGCGCATTAAAAGCTGAGAATTGCCGACAATAGCGGTAAGGGGGCTGTTCAGCTCATGAGCAACACCGGCAGACATTTCGCCCATGGAAACAAGTTTTATTGAGTCGACCAGGCGGGTAACATCTTTGGCATAGTAAGTAACGCCATATGGTTCCTGTTGCTCGGTGAAGGCGGGGTATGCAAAAATATCAAGAACTTTATTGTCGCGGGTTCTGGCCTGAAGGTATGAAGTCTTCTGGGACTGTAGTACCTGCTCGCCAATACAGGGGTTACATTTGGCATCCCGCCCATAAAGCAGTTTATAACATTTAGCGCCAATAATCTCTTTTTCAGGCCTGGCATAAAATTCTATTGCAGCGGGGTTAACCCGCTGGATTTCAAAATCACGGTTGATAAAAATGAGCTGGTCGGTCACCGCAGAGAATGTGGTTTCCCACTCCCTCTTTATTTTAAGGAGTTCGTCTATCTTATTTTTCAGGGCAACGTAGTACGACTTTTTTGAACTATGCACGCCGGTAAGCTTTTCAATCAAGCGCTGCTTGCTCTGCATTACCATTGGCCGTCACCTTCCTCTATTTCAAGGGCAGACCTGAAAATAGCCTCAATATCATCTACATCCGCATCGCGGGGGTTGGTAATAAAGCAGGCGTCCTTGGTCGCATTTCTGCTTAACTCGGGAATAGACTCTTCCGGCAAACCCAGTTCGGCCAGCCCTGAAGGAATGCCAACATCTTTGGCCAGCTGGCGCACCATCTCTATTGCTTTTTCTGCCGCTTCCCGTTTCGACAGGTTGGCAGTATGCGTCCCCATCGCTTCGGCAATATTGGCGTATTTATCAACACAGGCAATCAGGTTAAAACGCATCACAAAGGGCAGGATAACAGCGCTGATAGTTCCGATGGGCAGATCCAGAAGCCCGCCTACCTGGTGAGTCATGGCGTGGGCCAGGCCAAGAACAGCATTAGAGAAAGCAACCCCGGCGTGCAAACTGGCCTGGGCCATGGCAATCTTAGCCTTCTCATCAACCTGGCTGGCTACTGATGAACGCAGATTTTCCGATATGAGCTTGATAGCATGCAGGGCATGTATATCAGTCATATCGGTAGATGCCAGGGACAGGTATGCTTCGACAGCGTGGCTTAAAGCTTCCATCCCGGTATGGGCGGTTACTTTGCTGTTAACGGTGGAAAGAATCAGCGGATCGGAAATTGCAATATCGGGAACCAGCGATTTTGAAATAATGGTCATCTTAATTTTGCGGTCGCTGTCAGAAATAATGGCAAACTGCGAGACCTCTGCCCCCGAACCGGCCGTAGATGGAACAACGATTAATGGTGGCAGAGGCTCGGTGATCATATCGATTCCTTCAAAGTGCTGAATCTTACCGCTGTTGGTCGATAGGGTGGCTACCGCCTTGGCTGCGTCAACAGCGCTGCCGCCGCCAATTGCCAGCACGGCATCACAATTCCTGGATGCGTAAAGGAGCGCTCCCTCCTCAACTTCGTAATCGCGGGGATTGGCGGAAAAATCCGACCAGATCTGGTAGTCAAGGCGTACTTTTTTGAGAAAACCACAGGCTTTATCAGCCCACCCGCAATTTAAAACACCCTGGTCAGCCACCAGGAATACCTTTGATGAACCAAGCCTGCTGCAGCTTTCACCAGCCTGATTGAGCGAACCGGTGCCGAAAATGATTTCCGGGGTCACGAACTTGCTGATATACATGAGCCTGGCCACCTTTAGAAGCAAGCGTATTGTTCTTGCCCTAATATTCTGTAACTTGTAGTAAAAACCCTTTGTTTGCCGAAAATATTTTAGTTAAACAGACTCAGGCGCCCCCCTTTTTCGGCAAGGGGCGCCTATGCTTTTCTAACCTCCAGGCGACTAAATTCTCCGCCATTATTTTTTCGCTGCCAGGACCGGGAGACGGGCCTCCCTTTCGACCAGCGCTTCTTCACAAACTTCCGGCACCAGGCCAAATCCGACATTATTCTCCATTATCTTTTTACATTTATCTCTCTGCAAAGCCGTACAGCCGCAGCTTCTGGCTTCCTGCACGGTCAGTTTTTTTCCATATGCCCCGGCGCTGCAAAACATAACCCAACCATTTAGGCTCTGGTATTCTTTCCAGTTAGGGCATTCCACCATTTTTTTCATTACTCTCGCTCCTCTCTATTAAGTCAGGCAACAGTCCCGTGTCTCTCTTATGTGAGCTACATTTTTCCGTTAGCTACAAGTTTATTAGCAGCAACCGGACGCAGGTAGCAGGTCCAGTATGCCACCGCTACAAAAACCACGCCTCCGATAATGTTGCCGATTGTGACCGGAATCAGGTTGTTCAGGAAAAAGGCCTGCCAGCTGATGCTCTGCAGCATTGCCGGTGCAGCCAGGGCCTGGACAGTTTCACTGCCCTTAACCAGGATCCCCATGGGGATGAAATACATGTTGGCAATGGAGTGCTCGAACCCGGCAGCAACAAAAGCGGTAATGGGAATCATGATCCCGAGAATCTTGCTGATAGCATCTTTACCGGCCAGGGAAAGCCAGACCGCCAGGCAAACCAGCCAGTTGCAAAGGATTCCCCTGAAAAGCGCTTCTCCCCAGGTAAGGGTTGTTTTTGCGTAAGCAATGTTAAGCGCTCTCATGGCAATTCCGCCATCATTGGCTTTCCAGATCCCGCTGTAGTAGAAAAGCGCTACCACCAGCAGAGCTCCAAGAAAGTTGAACATGTAAACCCAGAACCAGTTTTTCAATACCTGCCGACCCGTTACTTTCTTATCGAGGTAGCCGGCTACCAGTAAATTGTTGCCGGTAAAAAGTTCTGCCCCGCCGAGGACCACCAGAACCAGTCCAAGGGAGAAAGAGATTCCGCCGACAAGACGGCTCAAGCCATCACCGATGTAGAGTGAAAGGTCATTGGTGATGATTGTAAACATTACTGCCCCCAGGGCGATATAGGCGCCGGCCAGCACTGCCAGGGTAACCAGGGCCGTTGAAGCGATCGAAGTCTTTTTCTGAGCCACCCCGACAACTGTCCTGGCTATTTCCTGGGGCGGGTCGCAGGCAGGTACAGCAGCCGGCGCGGCAGCCGGAATTGCAGGAAGCTCCTCGGGAACCACTCCGCTGCCGACGGCATACTCCATTTTACTCATACACTCTTTCCGCTTGTCCGCAGTGCAGCCGACTGATGAAAGAAACTGGGGGTTGACCGGCCGGTTGAAAGCGGCAAGCTCACAGTAACATACATGGCCTGCAATCGAATCGTACTCGTTCCAGAATGCACATTTATCGGTCATCGGAAAAACCTCCTTTCGTGCTTTTTTATCTGCTTACCCTATACATAAGCAAACTGTATGCCAACTACAACATAATATTGCTTTTATCATTAATAATCTTGTCAGGCCTGATATTACCGGAGGATAACCGGCTAAATGCACCTCCCGGCCCAAATTCACCGGGCAGGAAAAGCTGATGGTAACCCAGCCAGGTGTTAAGGGTGACGCATTTGCGTCGCATCGTTTACCATTAACGGTCGGACTGAGATTGACATGCAGGACTTCAGGTTAAAATTTTAGAAGCAACGACTCGCAGGATCTGCTATGATAATTAATGAAGCGGGGGGAAAGAGATGAACAGCTCTTGGCAATCAGTAATGATCAATAATAAACGGGGTTATCGCCTGTCCGCATTATTAAGGGAGAGCGCTCCACATGAAAACAGCAAAGCGGCATCATGTGAGGAGAACTCTTTGGTCATAGTCTGCCATGGTTTCACCGGCTCCAAAGAAGGCGGCGGAAAAGCAATAGCCATGGGCGAAGAGCTGGCTGTCAGGGGCTACAGCACCCTGCTATTCGACTTTGCCGGGTGCGGAGAAAGCGAAGGAAACTGGCAGGATCTCACCCTAAGCGGCCAGGTGGAAGATTTGTCAGTCATGGTTCAATGGGGCCGGAATAAAGGCTATGACCACATTATCCTTAACGGTAGAAGTTTTGGCGGAAGCACGGCGATCAGCTATGCCGCAGAAGACGGTTCAATTGCCGGAGTATGCACCTGGGCCGCGGTTGCCAGGCTCGAAAAACTCTTCTTCCGCTACCTGCAAGACCGCCCTGAAGGGCCGGGCGATGATCTGGTAGATATGACCGGAACGGAAGGGACGCTAAAAATCAAGCGCGCTTTTTTTGAAGATCTGGGCAGGCATAACCTTCTTTCCAGCGCGGCGGCAATATCACCGCAGAGACTGCTGATAGTTCACGGCACGGCAGATGAATCGGTGCCTGCTGAAGATGCCCGGCTTCTGTTCAGCGCAGCAAATGAACCAAAGGAATTAAAGCTGATCCCCGGTGCCGATCACCGCTTTTCAGAACATACAATAGATGCCTGGAAAGCATTTTTCTCCTGGCTCGAAGAAAACGGTCAACCTTAATATGTTCAGGCTGTTATTAATGGGAGAAGCCACATTTAACCCGGCCCGGGCAATTATCTCCAGAAACCGATCAGATCATTACTGCACCTAAAAATTGATAAATAAACAACGAAATATGCCCCGTGAAAGGCTTTACCTCAAGCCTTTCCGGGTTTGCGATGCTAAATTAGGCGTAAATCAAATAAGACGTTGCAATCAACAGGGTTGTTCGATATTCCGTCTTTCTTGCGTTGACCTGGCGCAAGGGAAAAAGCCGGGCTCCTAAAGCCCACTTACTGATACTTTGCACATCTCAATAGTTGCATTATAATAGTGCTTAGAGTAACCCGGTTTTGTTGACCCACCCAAATTGACTGATCCATTATTAAGAAAGGAGCTATCATGTAATGACACTAGCCCAGATACTCATGTTAGTCGTATTGGCATTAATGATTAGTGGAAAAACCCCTCTTTACCTGACCGCCATAATTGGCGCCACCATAGCAGGCCTGGCGGCCGGGTTTCCGCTGTCAGGCGGCGAAGACGTTACTATTGTCAGCCTGCTTAATGCAGGCCTGCACCCGGTTATAGTCGATATGGCCGGAGTGCTGTTGTTTATCGGCATTATGGAAAAAGCCGGCTTTCTCGATGTAATTATTAAAAAGGTGATCGAAGTCGGAAGAAAGGTCGGAGCAGGCCCCGGGGTCTGTACCGCAGGAGGAATTGCCGCCGGGATTATTGGCGCCTTAACCGGATTTACCCAGCCTGCTATAACCGCTTCGATTACCGGGCCGGCTGCAATCAAACTTGGCGTTGATCCACACAAGACTGCCGGAGTTCAGGCTCACGCCGGGCACCTCGGCAACTTTGGCGGGTTTACCCATCCGACCATGGTAGCTGTTATCGCCACCGCCGGGATAACCTACGGATTAATCAATGTCTTCGGAGCAATCACCGCCTTATCGGTATTTGCGATCAGCTATTTCCGCTTAAAAAAAGAAGAAAAAGCAAAAGGCATTAAACTGGATGATGAGGAAATTAAAGAAATTGTTGCCGAGTTCGAGGAAACTTCGGGCGAGATATCTTTCGGTAAAGCGATCTTTCCTTTCCTGGTTTTACTGGTCCTCTTCATTTTCGGCTACCCCGTATTCCTGGTCGGAATCCTGGCCGCGCTGCTTGTCGTATTTCTCGCCAGGATGCCCTTTTTCGACGGCGAAAAAGCGATGCTGGGCGGATTGACCCGTATTGCCACGCCACTGGTAGCCACAGTCGGTTTTCTTTACATGTCTGGAGTTATCCGCGAAGTAGGCCTTGTTGCCGTTGTGTCGGAACTCTTTGACCCTGCTCTCAGGGTTGCTCCTTTGATCATAATGCTTTTGGTATCAGCCCTGACCGGCCTCTTCACCCAGTCGTTGGCTGCGTCAGCAGCAATCATTATCCCCTTCCTGGAAGTAGTGCTTGGAACCGGCGTTAGTCCTCTTGCAGCAGCTGTTCCCGCCGTAGGAGGCGCCGCATTAACCCAGTACTATCTTACCGGCGGTCCGGTTGCAGCCCTTGCTACAGCGGTACCTGTTGTGCCGGGATCTGAGCTTAAAGCGGCAAACCGCTTCCAGCGCCCCTCGATCCTGGGCGGCGTGGCCGTATTATTTATCATCACCCTGCTGTTGATGATCATTATGTAATGTAAAAGGTGGGCAATATTATGAAAGCTTCCTTAAGCAAACAAAACCGGGTTGCCATAGCCCTGGCCGGCCACGCCGGCTGCGGCCATTGCCACAGTCATAATCAATACATACAGGATGATTCAGGAGGGCTGGCCACAGTGCTGGCCCTCTTCCAGGAGGCAACCGGTCTCTCCCTGGCAGTAAAAGAAGTGCGGGTTAAGCCGGGCCTGGAAGGCTATATCGAGGTGGAAACCGCGAGCGGTGGTATTGGCAGGGCAACTTCGCGCCGGGGAATCACCTATCACGAAGCGCTCCTGTGCAGAAATGCTGAAGGCCGCGAAGCTATCTGCACGCAATCCCTGGCCCTGGAAGTGTTCGGCAGGTTCTATGGCCAGGGAATCCATGAAACGCCGGTTGCCCTTCAAACGGCGATAGCAAACGCCGCCCTGGATACTTTTGCCCGCAATGATCCCGCACGCTTTCACCAGGCATGGGAGAATTTACCCGGCTCCTGCGGGATGATGGTAGGAACAGTTTTAGAGATCGAAAAGGTTCCGGTTGCTGTTCTTGGCACGGTGAATGCTTCAAGCGGGGGCATTGGTCCCAATGAAAACCTGGAGGGCAATATATATGCAGGCTCAAAAAAAGAACTGATGGATAAGCTGGGTATGATCAACCTGCCCTGCCTGGTAATAGAGGGGAAGGTCTATACCCCTAAATTTTGCGACGACCTGCAAGAGCCCACTTTCCTGGTCAGGGCTGATCCGGTTGCAGATAACCCCGTAGTCGGGCGCAGCCTGTACAAGGCCGCAGAAAGCCTCGGCTATCCCTGTCTCTACCTTGATAATGTTATGGTTCGCTCAGTTGGGGCTCTTGCCCGCCAAACGGAAGAGCTGGGAGATAAAATCATTGCCATGGCCGGCCAGCTTAAAGCGGCCGAAGGTTCCAGGGACAAGGTTGAAGCGCTGGCTAACCTGGCCTACCTGGTTAGCCAGGAAGGCGGCGGCATCAGCTTTATGTCTAACCGCCTCAATGACATAGTCGGTGGAGTGGGGCTTCAGCCGGGTACTGCCGCCGTTCTCAGTTACCTGGTTACCCCGGAATGGCACAGGGAGAACATTTTCCCATACCTGACTATTGAAGATGTAAACAAGTTTGTTAAAATCATAAAAAAAGCAGTCCTTGAGCTGCAGGAACAACTGCCGGAGGCGCAAAAACACCTGGATAAAAATTCCTGCCGCCGCAACCTCGATGATCTGCTTTGAAAGGAGGCCGGAACAATGGAAAAGAGTAAAGTTGTAGTCGTCACCACCGGAGGCACAATTGCCATGCGCTACGATCCCGCACGTAAGGGAGTATTCCCTGCGGTAACCGGTCCGCAATTAGTTGAAGCTGTCCCTCCCCTGGAAGATATCTGTTCACCTGAAGTTGAAGAATTTTCTAATATACCGAGTCCTCATATGACACCTGAACTGATGCTGAAACTGGCTCAAAAGCTGGACCAGATCCTGACCAGGGAAGAAGTCGCCGGAGCAATTGTGACCCATGGAACCGATACCCTTGAAGAAACCGCTTTTTTCCTCGATCTGATCTGCAAAGCGGAAAAGCCGATCTGTATTACCGCCGCCATGCGCAGCGGTTCCGACATTAGCCCGGACGGCCCGCATAACCTGCTTTGCGCCGTGAAAACAGCCCTCTCCCCCGAAGCTTCCGGAGAAGGAGTCCTTGTTGTAATGAACGAAGAAATACATACGGCCCGTGATGTAACTAAAACCCACTCGGCCAACCCGAAAACCTTTGCCTCACCGGGCTGGGGGCCAATCGGGTATGTGGATAAAGATGCCGTTATATTCCGCCGCAAATCAATCCGTTTTCCGCGTATCCCCGCGATGGAAGTAATTTCTGACGTACACCTTGTAAAGATGGCCGCAGGTGCCGACAGCCTGCTGCTGCAATGCCTGGCTGAAAAAAAGGTCCGGGGTGTTGTTCTCGAGGGCCTGGGCAGGGGCAATGTGCCGCCAGCGGCCTTACCCGGGGTTGAGGCAATTCTAAATAATAATATTCCGCTCGTTTTAACTACCAGGGTTCCTTCCGGCAGAGTGCTGGATGTATATGGCTATCCCGGGGGAGTTAAACCTTTAAAAGAAAAGGGAGTGATTCTTGGCGGCGACTTAAGCGGCCCTAAGGCCCGCATTCTGTTAATGCTGGTCTTATCAATTACAAATGATCTGGAAGCAATAGCTTCTTATTTTAATGATCCCGGGGCTAGTAACCTGGCCTAGTTCCAGAAACTCTGCTTGACGGGCAACTATTTCCCTGCAAACCCGGTATTTGGCCGGACTTAAGGGCCGGTCTTGCAAAACGGCTCTATATTCCTTAAAAGTCAGGTGCCCTGGAAGCGTTCCGGGTTCCAGGCAATTTCTACCGTGGAGGTGTTTATATTGGCATTAGCTCATCTATCTATTGTTCCTCTTGGCACCGGCAGTACCAGCCTCAGCCCTTTTGTTGCTGCCTGCGAAAAAGAACTGCAGCTGCACGGCGAAGGCCTGAAATACGAGCTTACGGCCATGGGTACAATTATTGAAGGCGACCTGGACCGAATTCTGACTGTAATCCGCCGCCTGCACGAAGTTCCATTCGAAGCAGGGGCTGTGCGGGTCAGCACCAGCATCAGGATTGACGATCGCCGCGACAAGAAGGGAAGCATTGATCAGAAAGTCCAGTCGGTAAAAGAAAAGCTTTAAGCTGTAATTGCGCTTGATCCTGGGACGACAGCCTGTCCTAAAGGTCTATAAAACTACAAAAGGTCCAGCTGATCTTCAAGCCGGGCAATCCTGCAGTATTGGATTAGATCGATGAAGCGGGGGTTATTAAGCGGGTTATTCGAAAAGAAAAAGAGGTGGCCAGGGCACCTGCAATCAGATGAGCCAAAACCGGCTACCGCTTCTGCTGCTATCGCGCGAACGCTGCCTGCCAGTTCGCATTCCAGCCGGTCGGCTGTGAGAATGGGAACCGCGGTTACCGACGCGGCCAAAGCAGTTAGGTAATCGATGTGCCACCTGCTTTTTTTCTGTTTACGCCTGTGACGGGCAATCCTCTTGCTGAGATTCTTCATCGCCGAACCGGCATAGACATAATAACCTGCTTTCAGCTGCAGTTCTCCCATTTTACCCACTGTCACTAATCTATCCTCATCTATGGCAAGAATTAGCAGGTAAACACCCCTGTCCTGCAGCTCAGCCCTAGCCAGCGGGAAGGGTATTGACAGCTCTTTAATCGACTGCACAGCAGTGAAGGTGTGATCGAAACCGATTGCTATCGCCTGCAGCCCGACCGAGCCGCTAATATGCATAAATGCGTGGGCAAAGTCAGGATCAATATGGTAAGCCGGCAGGAAATATTCTGCACCCGGGTTCATGATTACAAAAAGGCAGCCGGTTTTTATCCCTTGCCCGGCAAGTTCGCCAAGCTTGAGCAGGTGTTCTTTTCCACGACTGGTCACAGCGTCGGGAAACATCGCCACTTTCCCCGCAAAGAGGGTACAGCTTTTGATCTCAAGATAGAGGGTGCTTCCATCATCAAGGTGCTGCAGCAGCAGATCGAAGCGATGCTTTCCACAGGCAGGTTCTTCTTTTATGACCCGGTAATCCATAAAACTGTCTAACCGGTTTTCATCGATCAGCCTGCGAATCACCTTGTTGGTCAGGTGGGTATGCAATAAAACCGGAATATCCCCTTTTAAGCAGGCCAGGACGGTATAAGGCAGCTTCCCTTTCGAAGCCGAAGGCGCCAGCAAAAGCCTGGCTCCGGGTAATAGCAGTTCCCAGAGCCGCCCGGGATTAGCCAGGTAAGCTTCCTCTTCCCGGCCATCAATATCAACCAGGAGAACAAATCGATTAATTCTCCTGACGAACCGCGCTTCAATTTTGGGATAATTAAAGGGGTAATTTAGCATAGTCTTAGTATGAGCCCAATCGAGGATCCGGTCAAGCGGATTTCACGGGGTGTCTATAACAGTTACCATTGGAAAAATGAATGCCGCCGGCCATTTAATTGCTGCCAGGGTCAGAGAAACCTGCGGCGGCAAAGCTTTTAAGATCTACCGCCGCAGGTTACGGTCGAGTATTTTTTTGCGCAGACGAATTCCCGCCGGGGTTACCTCAGCCAGTTCATCATCTTCAATATGCTCGAGCGCACGCTCGAGAGAAAATACAATCGGAGGAGCAAGGCGGAAAGCCTCATCGGCGCTGCTTGAACGTATATTGGTCAGGTGCTTTTTCTTGCATACATTGATGTCAAGATCGTTTTCACGGTTATGTTCGCCCACGATCATGCCCGCGTAGACTTTTTCACCCGGCCTGATAAAGAAATGCCCCCGGTCCTCAAGGTTGTGAATGCCATAGGGAGTGGCTTCGCCGTTTTCAAAAGCAACCAGCGCTCCTCTGCGGCGCTTTGGTAAATCACCTTTGAGGGGGCCGTAATGACTGAAAAGGTGATGCATAATCCCCTCGCCCCTTGAATCTGTTAAAAGCTCTGATCTAAAGCCGATCAGGCCCCTGGCGGGAATGATGAATTCAAGCTTCATGCTGCCTCCCTCATCCTGCCGCAGATCCTGCATCTCGCCCATCCGCCGGCCCAGGTTTTCGATTACCTTGCCCTGGCAATCTTCCGGAATCATTAAAAAAAGCCTCTCGAAAGGTTCGCAAAGTTTGCCCCGAACCGTTTTCAGGATCGGTTTTGGTCTCGAAACCTGCATTTCGTAACCTTCGCGGCGCATTGTCTCGATTAGTATTCCCAGGTGCAGTTCCCCTCTTCCGGAAACCGCGAAAGTATCAGCCAACTCTGTTTCTGCTACCTTTAAGCTGACATTGGTTTCTGCTTCTTTCCACAGCCTGGCTCTCAACTGGCGTGAAGTAAGCTTGTCTCCTTCCTGGCCGGCAAAGGGACTGTCGTTGACCATGAAATTCATCGTAATTGTCGGCTCATCAATCGTTACCAGGGGAAGCGGCTGCGGGTTGTCTGCATCGCTTAATGTTTCGCCCACATTTACCTGGCCTAGCCCGGCTATGGCCACGATATCGCCGGTTTCAGC
>SLPH01000117.1 GCA_007132095.1 Syntrophomonadaceae bacterium
GCACTTCCCTGATGTGGGTAGCCCAGAGCGCGCCCATGTACCAGGATCTGGCCAGGCGATACTTGGAAGAAGGGCTGAATCAAGGCTAACCAACAAGAGGTTTGCCTTATTTGCTGTCGTCACAGCAGCGTAACATAGCTACCGGATTAAGATGTACACCGGAGGCATTTCCGGATCGGTCAATTAATCGATCATAATTAACCGTAATCAAAACTACTAAGGGAAAGGGAAAGGAGCCGTGCCTGATAACTTTTTAGGACAGCTCCTTTGTATTCTCCATATTTCTGGTCCGGTCCATATCAGGGCCAGGGCCAATAAACGTTACCTCAAACTTGATGTTCCGGTAGAGAACATAATTCCTGCCCTAATATTCTGCCGGCAGCTCGTTTAACTGGGCTAAACTGAAAACCGGTCCATCTTTGCAAACATAAACAGGGCCAAGGTTGCAGCGGCCACATTTACCTACGCCGCACTTCATGCGCATTTCCAGGGTAGTTATAACCTGCTCGGGCTTAAAGCCCAATTTATCGAGAGCCTGGAGCACAAACTTGATCATAATCGGCGGTCCGCAGGTGATAGCAATCTTATTTTCCGGTTTAAAGCCAAGCTCTGAAACATAGGCAGGCACAAAACCGACATTCTCTTTCCAATCAGGGTTCTCGGCATCGACGGTGAGGTAGACGCTTGTATCCGGCTCTGCAGGCCATGTTTCCTTAATTTCGCTTTTACGAATCAGGTCGGCCGGGCTGCGGGCGCCGTAAACGATATCAATATGGCCAAACTGATCGCGATTGGAGAAACAATAGCCAATCAGGGAGCGCAGCGGAGCAAGACCAATCCCGCCGCCGATAAAGAGCAGGTCTTTTCCCTTCATATCATCTACCGGGAACCCGTTACCATAGGGCCCCCTGATCCCTATGTGGGCTCCGGGGGGCAGATCGTGAAGGGCGCTTGAAACTGTTCCCACCTCTTTAATGCTGAACTCGAGGCATTCGCGGCAGGTAGGCGATGAAGTGATCGAAAAAATGGCTTCACCAATCGGCGGTATGGAGAGCATGGCGCACTGTCCGGGCATAAATTCAAAAGGCAGGCCGTCTTTGCCGGCTACGCGCAGGGTTTTTATATCAGGCGTCTCCGATGTTATATCTAAAACAGTTGCTACCTGGGGCAGCAAGGGATTATCTTTGTTCAACAGCTTCACCTCCAAGGGCCTTGACGGCCTGAACGATATCGAGGTTTACCGGGCAGCTGCGCAGGCAGCGCCCGCAGCCCACGCAGGCAATTTCACCATAAGTTTGCGGGTAGTATTGAAGTTTATGCAGAAAACGCTGGCGCACTCTTTCCTTGCGGTCAGGCCGCGGGTTATGCCCTCCGGCCATCTGGGTGAAGTGACCAAACATACAACTGTCCCAGCAGCGGAAACGCTCCCCGGCGCCTTCGTGGCCAAAATCTTCAACGTCAAAACAATAGCAGGTGGGGCAGACGTATGTGCAAACCCCGCAGCTCAGACAGCTCTTGTAGAGGTTATCCCAGGCAGGATCGTCAAAGCGCTCTTTAAGATTATCGCTTAGCCCTTCTAAGTAGAGGCCAAAATCTGTTGTTTTTACTTCCCGGGGCCTTTCCGGTTCATCTTTTGCATCAGATATAAGAGATTCTGCCTTTGCAAGCATTGTTTCTCCTTTTTCGGTCCGGGTTTCCAGGTATAAAGACTGTTCCGACAGATAGGCCATTATATCGGCCCCGGGAGCATCAGCAGGATCTACCTCGAAAAGGTTACAGAAACAGAAAGGATCGGGACTGCTGCAGGCAAGAGCGACCACAGTGGCGTTCTCGCGCCTCCGCCGGTAAAGTGAATCGCCGGGCTCCTGATCAATATAGACGCGATCGAGCATTTCCACAGCCTTTAGATCGCAGGGATGAACCCCGAAGAGGGTTGCTTTATCGTCCGGTCCCGGACTTACTGCTTCAATTTCCAGGGTCTGACTTCCACCCTGGTAGCGCATGTAAGTCTCTTCGCGGGGCAGGAAGATATCCTTGGGAGGAACGACTCCGTTTAACGCGTCAAGCCTTACCACGGCCCCTTCATACCAGGGCTTGAAACAGACTACGCCTCTTTCTTCGATTGGAAGATAGAGGGGGCCTTCTGCAGAGAGCTGCTCCCACAGGGCAGGCAATTTATCCAGGCCAATCATTTTTTTCAAATTGTCCACCTCACTTTTCAGAAAAAGCCGCCGGGTCATCGGGCCGGTAGGTTAACAGGGGCGGATCTGCCTCTGCATCCACTCCGGCTTCATAATCGCCGTACAGCTGGTTAATATCTTTAATAAGCTTGCGGTTAAGCTCCTGCAGCGGTATGTCCACCGGGCACGCCCGTTCACACTCGCCGCAATCAATGCAGCGCCCCGTGCCATGATAAGCCCTGACCAGGTGAAACATAAAATTTTCACCCGGCTGGTAGGCGCGACCCTGCCAGCGGGGGTTGTCCTGCTCAACAAAGCATTCGCGGCAGCTGCAAAAGGGGCAGACCTGCCGGCATGCATAACAGCGCAGGCAGCGGGAAAGCTCGCCTTCCCAGTATGCAAATCGTTCATCGGGAGTAAGCTCTTCCAAATCTTCAACCGACTTGAACCGCTCAACTCCCTCTTTTTTGCCCTGCGGCGATAAAAGCAGCTGATCATAGACAACCGGATCGGGATAAACACATTCGGCGCACTTCTTCATCAGCACCTGATCGCGTTCTACGCTTTTCTCGCCGGTGCCTGTCTTTAAGGTTACGCTGCCGTTACTTTCGCTGATTGAAATGAGAGCCCCTCCCGCCTCTTCGTTAAGACGGCCGTAATCGAGCATTCCGGGGCAGGGTAGCCCGTAAAGGACAACCCGATCCCGGGCGACCATATTGTCCTGTAAGAGCCGGTTGAAAGCCCTGGCGTCACATCCTTTTACGAGAACTCCTACCTTGCCGTGCTCTTTAAGTTCCTCAAGCAGGTAGCGGCTCAGGTTGATAACGCAGAATGAATCCCAGGTTAGCTTCTCTAAATCTGCCTCATTTTTCGCAAACAGCGGGCGGGATTGCCACCAGTAATGGCCCTTCTCCCAGCCGAGAAGCAGGCCGATGCGGCCGCCTAAAAGATCCTGTCCTACTATTTCGCGAATCTTTTCGGCTTCTTTTAAGCTTTTTTCTGCCATCGGGCATCCCTCATCTTTCCATTCGGCCCGAGGGCCTTGATTCTCTCCGTTATCCCGGTCATCTCCTCGGCAAATTTGTCTCCTTCCGAACTGGAGATCCAGCGCACCTCAAAGCGTTCCGGCTCAAAACCCGCAAACTCCACCAGGCGCTTGAACGCAGAAAGGCGTCTCCTGGCGCTGTAATTGCCGGTACTGTAGTGGCAATCGCCGGGATGGCATCCGGCCACAATAACCCCGTCTGCGCCGCGCTGAAAAGCGCGCAGGACAAACATTGGGTTCATCCTGCCCGAGCAGGGAACACGGATGACTTTTACATTTGACGGGTAGGTCAGGCGGCTGGTCCCGGCCAGGTCGCCTCCGGCATAACTGCACCAGTTACAGCAGAATGCGACTATGAGGGGCTCCCAGCCGGCAGCTTTTTCTTTTACCCCTACAGACATATGGCATCCACCTCCGCGAGGATTTGTTCATTTGTAAAGCCTTTCAGGTTGATCGAACCCGAGCGGCAGGTAGCCGTGCAGGAACCGCAGCCCTGGCAGAGGGAAGGGTTCACTTGCGCCACAGTGCGCTTCAAGGTCCCGCCATGATGGCGCTCTTCAATCTCAACCTCGGTGATAGCGGTATAGGGACAGACGGCTATACAGTTCAGGCAGCCCGAACACTCATCCTGAATAACTTCTGCCGTACAGGCTTCGCCCTGGAGTTTCTCCTTCGAAAGCAGGCCGATTGCTTTTACTGCAGCCGCGCTGGCCTGGGCCACTGTATCGGGGATATCTTTGGGAGCCTGGCAGGCTCCGGCAATAAAGACCCCTGCGGTGTGAGTTTCAACAGGCCTCAACTTGGGATGAGCTTCGTTGAAAAAGTGATAGCTGTCGCTGTTAATGCCCACTTTTCTTCCCACTTCGGGGGCATCGCAGCGGGCAATTGAAGCGGCGGCCAAAACCACCATATCAGCTTTTATTTCCACTATTTTCCCACTTAGCGAATCGACGCCGTGAACGACAAGGTGATCTTCCTCCGGGAAAATTTTGCCCACCTGGCCCCGGAGATAAGCAACATCGTATTCCTCAGCCGCCCGGCGCTGAAATTCTTCATAACCCTTCCCGGCTGTGCGTACATCGATATAAAAAACATAGCTTCTGGCATCCGGCACTTTTTCCTTAAGCAGTATCGCCTGTTTAGCCGTGAACATACAGCAGATCTTGGAACAGTAGTTCATACCGCGGGCTTTATCACGCGAACCGATGCACTGGATAAAGACCACGTTCCGGGGCGGTTTGCCGTCGGATAGGCGTACCACTTTGCCTCCCGTCGGGCCTGAAGCGTTAAAAAGCCGTTCGAATTCCAGGCCGGTTAAGATATCGGGATGCTGGCCATAGCCGTATTCCCCGTATATGGAAGGATCGAGTTGATCAAACCCGGTCGCCACGATGATCGCCCCGTAACGGCGCTCAATTACTACATCCTGCTGCTCAAAATCGATTGCCTCCGGAGGGCATTCCTTGGCGCAGATCTGACAGCGCCCTTTCTTAAAATATAAGCAGTTATCACGATCTATCACCGGCACATTCGGTACAGCCTGGGGAAATGGCACGTAAATAGCCTTGCGCTTGGCCATACCCATTTCAAATTCCGAGGGGGCTTTTGAAGGGCATTTTTCCCAGCAAATCCCGCAGCCGGTACACTTTACTGAATCAACGCTGCGTGCCTTTTGCCTGATTTTAACATCAAACTGGCCCACGAAACCCTTGACTTCGTCAATTTCCGAATAGGTAATCAGGTTTACGTTTGGATGCTGAGCTGCCTCAACCATCTTCGGGGTCAGGATACAGGCGGAACAGTCAAGGGTGGGAAATGTTTTTTCCAGTTGGGCCATGCGCCCACCAATACTCGGCTCACGCTCAACTATGTCGACAACATAGCCTGCCTCGGCTATATCAAGCGCCGCCTGAATTCCGGCAATTCCGCCGCCAATGATCAGGGCTCTTTTTTCCACGTCCAACTCCGGTATGTCAAGAGGGTCGTTAAGGGCGACCTTGGCAGCCGCCGCCCTGAGCAGGGCGATTGCTTTTGGTGTAGCCTCATCCATCTCGCGGTGCACCCACGAACAGTGCTCCCTGATATTGGCCACTTCCAGCATATAGGGATTCAATCCTGCCTCGGCCGCGGCCTTGCGGAATGTGTTCTCATGCATGCGCGGAGAGCAGGTGCCAACGACAACCCGGTCAAGGTTATGTTCCTCAATTGCATTTTTGATCAGGTCCTGACCCATTTCTGAGCATAAGTAGCGATACTCGCCAGCATGGACCACGCCGGGAAAACCGCGGCTAGCTTCGACGGACTGATCGATATCCACGGTGCCGGCGATATTGGTGCCACAATGGCAGACAAATACACCTGTTCTGGCCAAGTTCCCAGCCTCCCTTACTTGTTGTATTTACGGAACCCGCTGACCAGAGCCTGTTGCGGCAGCTTTTCAAGCTGCTCGGGGGTCAGGTCGGCAGGGCCGAATTTATTTCCTTCACGACAGCGCAGCATGCTAAGACGAATTCCTTCCATCATCCGCGCCAGGTCAAGATCGCGCGGACAGCGGGCTGCACAGGTAAAGCAAGAAGCGCAGATCCAGGGAGTTTTACTTTTAAGCAGTTCTTCTTCCATGCCCATCTGCAGGTAACGAATCACCTGGTGGGGCAGCAGATCCATTGCAGCGGTCACCGGGCATGCAGCGCTGCATTTAGCGCATTGAAAACACTGCGAAGGATCCTGGCCGCTCTGGGCTTTCATTTCTTCTACCAAACGAGTTTTATTAGCTGCTGCCGACATCGCTGCTGCGCCTCCTTTCAATGGCCTTTGCCATCAGATCGTCAAACTGCAGTCCCATTGCCTCAGCTAAAAGTTCGCTAAAGTAATAGACTTTTACCGGCTCTTTCCCATCTTCTGCCGCACAATTTTCTAAGTTGTACCGGCAGAGCGGGCAGGCAGTGATCAGCATTTCAGCGCCGGCCTTGCGGGCGGAATCAAGAATACGCGCAACCGTGTCGGCTGCTACGCCTTCTTCGGTCACAGAAAGATAAGCGCCGCAACACTCGGTGCGGTAGGGGCTTTTTACAACCTCTGCCCCGAGGGCCTGGAGGAAATCTTCCATGATGGTCGGGTTTTCCGGGTCATCAAATTGCATCACCTTGGAGGGTCGAAGCAGCAGGCAGCCGTAATATGCGGCAGCCTTGCGTCCTTCAAGCGGTTTTTTAATCATTTCGGCCAGCTTGTCAAACCCGAGGTCATCTCGTAAAACTTCCAAAAAGTGAAGCACTCGGCCTTCGCCCTTGTAATCAATTTCCAAAAACTCAGTTACCTTGTGACGGGCATCTTCGTTACGCTGCATCAGTTCCTGTGCCCGTTTCAAAACATGATGACAGGCGGCACAGAGGGATACCAACGGTTCGCCTTCAGCAGCAGCAAGCGTCCGAACCGGCGAGAGCAGGGAAATCAGTTCATCCTCGTAAAGAGGAAAAACTGCTCCGCAGCACTGCCATTCTTCAAGCTCAACCAGCTCGATGCCGAGAGCGGTGGCTGCTGCCAGCGTGGTATTCTCCATGTTTTTCGCCTGTCCCTTAAGGGTGCATCCGGGAAAATAACGATAGCGCAATTACGCGCACCTCCTAATCAGGCAGGATTTCAATATTATTTTGGATCTTATTTCAGATTCGACAGATATTAAAAAGATCCTTTTAATATTTAAAATAATTATTATAAATTTTAGAATAGGTGCTCCTGCCCAGCCCCCGGAGAGTCCTCATTAGTATTCCAGAAAGGGCTATTAATCAGGGCTGCCCGCCACTTCTCCAGAAAATCGGGATACTGAGACTGCATCTTGCCTACCAGTTTCTTCATCTCAGCCCTGGCTGTATGACCGCTGACCGGGCAGGGATTTTCAATCAGGGGCAGCTTTTCGCGCTTTACAATCGCGGCCAGGGTGGCCTCGGGGAGAAGAATCAGGGGGCGAATAAGGTGCAGGTCGGCCCGGTCAAGATAGGTAACGGGCTTGAAAGTCCCCAGCTGGCCGGTATAAATCAGGTTCATGAAAAAAGTTTCAACCGCATCATCAAGGTGATGCCCCAGGGCAACTTTATTGCATCCCAGCTCAATAGCCGCCTGGTGAAGGGCGCCCCTGCGCATATTGGCGCAGAGAGCGCAGGGGTTTTTTTCTTTTCTGCGCTCAAAAACCACCCTGGCAATCGCTGTCTTCTCTACATGCAGCTCAAGCCCCATTTTTGAGCAGAGCTGCCTGAGTGGACCGGGATCTGCCTGCCAGCCAAGGTCGACATAAACCGGCTGCAGGGCGATATTTACAGGAGTATGCTTCTGAAAGAGGGTCATTATAAAGAGCAGGGCAGCGCTGTCCTTGCCGCCGGATAGGCCCAGCGCAATCCGATCACCATCGGCAACCATATCGTTTGCATAAATTGTTCTTTTCACCCGGGTTAAAAACCATTTTCCATCGCTGCGACGCAAAAATACACCTCTTTCCGATACTATAGCTTTTGGCGGGAAGACCAACAAGCCATAACTTTTTGGCCTAAACACTTCTTATTATATCACTCTGTTTTTTCGGAATATTCGCCAACCGCGGCGTATTTTTTGATATACTGGTGATGTGCTGAAAATACTATCACGACAGGCAGATCTCTTAAAACCATAAAACCGGAACAATCTATAAAGCGATTAAAACTCTTGAATACCGGTGAAACTGAATCTCCACAAAAGGCAGGTAATGGGCATGACAGGCGAAAAAGCTGGGGACGACAAGGTTATCAACTGGATGGGCGGAAGCTACAGCGGACAGCAGTCCGATAATGTTCCGCAGGGACAGGGAAAGCTGATCCTTCCCGATAAAACCAGGTATGAAGGCGACTGGTTAAACGGAAAACCTCACGGCCAGGGAACCATAGTTTACTCCAGCGGCAGCTTTTACACAGGCGAATTCCGGGACGGCAAATTGCATGGCTACGGGATCTATACCAGGGCTGATGGCAGCCTTTTTCAGGGATACTGGGAAAACGGCAGGTTTGCCGGGCCGGTGGAAAAAGCGGAAGTGGAAGCAAAAGATGAGCAGCAAGATTATGTTTTTGAAAAAACAGAGGCTGCAGCAGCCGATACCGGGCCCGCGTCCCGGAGATATGCTTCTCCCCCGGCTATCAGCGTTAACAATCTGAGCCACTGGTACGGGAAGCTGCAGGCAGTGAAGGGGATCAGCTTTGAGGTTTACCCCGGTGAAATTCTCGGTTTCCTCGGACCTAACGGCGCAGGCAAGTCAACTACGATTAAGGTTTTGACCGGGCAGCTGTCTTTAAAAGGCGGCGAAGCAAAGATATTGGGCCGCGAAATAGGAAGAGACGATCCGATCTTGCAATCCCAAATTGGAGTTACATTCGAAGAGAAGAATCTTTACCTGGAGATGACCGCCCTGGAAAACCTTAACTTTTTCGCTTCACTCTTTGGTATTTCTAATCCCGGCTCCATGGAGGCTTTAAGGCGGGTCGGCCTTGCCGACCGGGCTAAAGATCGCGTTTCCAGCTATTCAAAGGGCATGCGGCAGCGCCTGATGATCGCCCGCGCCTTTATCAACAATCCTAAAGTATTGTTTCTCGATGAGCCGACAGACGGCCTTGATCCTGTAACGGCGGCCGAAATCAGGAAAACGATTAAAGAGGAAGCAGAAAGGGGCGCTGCAGTTCTGCTGACAACACATAATATGTTTGAAGCCGACGAGCTTTCAGACAGGGTCGCTTTCATTAATGAGGGAGAGATAGCGGCCCTGGACAGCGCTGAAAACCTGAAGCTTAAATACGGAAAAAGATCTGTTCGCGTCAGACTGCGCGACGAAGACGGTGTGCGGGAAGAAGAACTCCCGCTTGACGGCGAGCATTCATCGGCTCGCTTAAGCGAATTGGCAGCATCTCCGGATTTAATGACCATTCATACGGAGGAGGCTTCACTGGAAGCAATCTTCATTCAGCTAACCGGCAGGAGGCTGGCAGGATGAGAACTGTATCAAACGGGCGGCTCCTCATTTCCATTCTCAAGAAGGATATAAAAGTATACAGCCGCAATATGATCTACCTTTTCCTTACGACGCTAAGCCTCGTTTTCTTCGTGGTCATCTTCTGGCTTGTTCCGGACACCGTTGAAGAAGAAATAATTTTTGCTGTATCTCCTCCGCTTGAAACTCTTTTCGAAGAAGGAAGAAGCGCCCTGATCGAACAGGGTTTTCCCGAACAGGCAATTGACCAGCTGACAGAGATAGAAACCGCTTTTCAAGATGAAGGCCTGGTTCTGGTCCAGGTGCAGAGCGAATCGCTTCTGCAGAAAGCAGTTAAAGGCGAGCTTGATGTTTACAAAACCGCACCGGGTCGCTTTATTTTGCATGATCCTGAAGGTGACAGTAAAATACCGGACGATTCAAAAAAAATAAACCTGAGCATGGGCATATCTTTTCCGCCATCTTTTATTGGCGATGCCATTCTTGGCAAAGAGCAGACAGTCACCGTATATGCTGATGCCGCAGTCCCCGAAGAACTGCGGGGCGCCCTGCAGAGCATTATCCGGGAAATGGCTTACCAGTTGGCAGGACAGGATTTGCCTGTCCAGTTTCCCGATGAAGAAATAATCATCCTGGGGCAGGATCGCCTCGGCGATCAGATTTCGATGCGTGAGAAAATGCGGCCCCTGATTGCATTTTTCATGCTGATGATGGAAACATTTGCCCTTGCCTCGCTTATATCCAACGAAGTTCTGCAGCGCACAATAACTGCCCTGATCGTTACCCCAATGCGGGTCTGGCATTTCCTGCTCGCTAAAAGCATTTTCGGCACAACCCTGGCCATGGGTCAGGCTGTTATTATCCTTGCCCTGGTCGGTTCTTTTACTGCCGCGAACTGGCCTCTCCTTTTGGTAATTGTACTGCTTGGCTCTCTTCTTTTCACGGCAGTAGCCATGCTAGTTGGGGCTGCCGGAAAAGATTTTATCGGGCAGCTAATGTTCAGCATGCTTTTCCTGATCCCGCTGATGATTCCTTCGTTTGCCGTCCTATTTCCCGGATCGGTGGCCGAGTGGGTCAGGGCTTTACCGAGTTACCCTATTGTTCGCCTGCTTTATGATGTCACAATTCACGGGGCGCTCTGGGAAGAAGCATTTAATTACCTGATCTATGCCGGAGCCTGGGTGCTGGTTATCTATATTGCCGGCTTACTCGTGCTCAAAAGGAAGGTGGCTTCACTATGAGTATCAAGCGCATCCTGCGAATAGTGATGAAAGATTTTGCTGTAGGCCCCAGAAAATCATTTTTTATCTGGGCCCTGGTGATGCCTTTTGCACTCACGCTGCTGTTTCAGTTTACTTTTGGAACGCTTTTCGAACCGAAACCGCGGCTTGGCATAGTCGATTTTGGCAACTCGGTTATTACCGAAGAAGCCCTGGAGCTGGAAGGCTTTGCGGTGTCAATTGTAAATGACGTGGAGACGCTGCTCGCCATGGTTGAGGGCCATGATCTTGATGCGGGACTGGTTCTCTCATCCGGCTTTGACCAGGCAGTAAAAGCCGGGGAAAAGCCGGTCCTGGAGTTTTACATGAGCGGTGAAAGCCTGGCGTCCAACCGGATCATCATTGCTATAACTGCAATGGAAATGATCAGGGGACTGGAAGGAAAAGAAGCCCAGGTAAGGGTTGATACCGTGTTTTACGGCGAAGAAGGCTTGCCAGTATCTATCAGGTTGGTTCCCGTAATTGTTTTTTATACCCTGGCCATGGCCGGCATGTGGGTTCCCAGTTCCAGCCTGGTTGAAGAGAAGGAAAGGGGTACTATAAATGCTGTGCTGGTCACATCTGTGAAGATAAATGAAGTGCTGGCTGCCAAATGGCTGCTCGGCTTCATCTTCGCCTCTTTCCTGGCTGTTCTAACCCTGCTGCTCAACCAGGCTTTTGGGCCTCGCCCGTTGGAAGTAATCGCCGTTGTCCTGATCGCCGCGGCCCTGACATCAATGATCGGGCTCCTGATCGGCGTTTATGCCAAAACTGCAACGATGCTATTTACCCTGATCAAAGGACTGGGATTCTTTTTATTCATCCCGGTCGCTTTTTACATCTTCCCCGACTGGCCCCAGTGGGTTGCCCGTATATTCCCCCTCTACTGGGTTATCGAGCCGATCTGGAAAGTTTCAGTTATGGGTGAATCTATAGGCCTGGTCTGGTTTGAGATGCTGATAGCAGGCTTAATAACACTGGCCATGGTGCCGCTGCTGCTTTTATTGAAAAAACGGATGCTGGCGTAAATTATGACGCAGCTGAATATGATCAATAAATTGTCGAGCCGTTTGCTCCGCGCAGCCCGTGCCCATCATAGCTGATGACTAACCTTCCCTCTCCGGATTCCGGGAAGATCCTGATTATATCAGTACCGGATATGCCGTAAAGTAAGCCATCAGAAAA
>SLPH01000023.1 GCA_007132095.1 Syntrophomonadaceae bacterium
TTGCTTTGATTTTAGGATTATCCAGGCGTATTGTTGAAGGTGATCGCCTGATGAGGGAGCAACGCTTCACAGGATGGGATCCGCTTCTTCTTGTGGGCTCTGACTTAAAGGGGAAGAATTTGGGCATCATCGGTATGGGTAGAATCGGCCGGGCTGTAGCCAGGAGAGCACAGGGCTTTGAAATGAACGTAATATATAACAACCGTAACAGGCTTGAAGGCGGGATAGAAAAAGAGCTTAACGCCACTTACATGAAGCTCGATCAATTAATAAGTGAAGCTGATTTTATGACTTTGCACCTTCCATACTACCCGGAAGTGCACCACCTGCTGGGCGAAGAGAAACTGAAACTGATGAAAAAAAATGCCTATCTTATCAACACGGCCAGGGGCGCTCACATAGACGAAAAGCGCCTGCTTGAACTGCTCAGGGAAAAAGCAATAGCAGGAGCAGCGCTGGATGTCTATGAAAACGAACCCTTAGTGACTGAAGGGCTGGAAGATCTGGATAACGTGATCCTGCTGCCGCACATTGGCAGCGCCACTGTAAAAGCCCGCAACGCCATGGCCATTATGGCTGCATCTTCGGTAAAGGCCATTTTAGAGGGAAAACGCCCCGACAACCTGCTCAACCCCATTATTTACGAATACGAATAGGTTTAATCCCAACTGCTATCCGCAACCCTTATAACCACAACTTTCTAACTTTTCACCTTGACATTAAGAAGAATATAGCCTACAATAGGGGCAGATTAGACTGACCTGCACGAAACGGCAAAACCGCTGAAAAGCGGCGACGCAAAGCTAAAGGGCCTAAAGTCCGGACAAGGACCAAGGCAGCCTGGCCACCGAAACGGGTTTTTGTGTTTTCTAACAATGGTTATCGGTTTCACGCCCGCCTGATTAGTGGAGAAAGCGGGCATAAAATAACCTGACCGACAAAGGCAAACCTGCTGAAAAGCAGGGACGCAAAGCTAAAGGGCCTAAAGTCCAGACAAGGACCAAGGCAGCCTGGCCACCGAAACGGGTTTACCTGTTTATCTTTGTCGGTCCCTCTGAAGGAGGGACTTTTTAATGAAAAAGAAATCTTTGGTGTTAAAGGGTTTATGCATCAGCCTTATGGCAGCAGCCCTTCTGGCTGGAACCTATCTTTACTTAGCCCCCGTGGAAAAAAACGTTCCCATGGCTGGCGGACTTGTGGAAGCCACCAGCTACGATCAAAGCAGCATTCAAAACACAGAAGTGTCGGATTTTACAGCGCAAAATGCATCTGTCAGCAGTGTTCCTGATGTTTCAGGCAGCTTCCAGGCGCCGACAGGAAACACGAACAACAATAACATTTTTGAGGAGAAACCTACAGCGGAAGAGGAAAGTGTTAGCCAGGCGGAAGCTGTCACACCCGCGGCAAGCAGCGCCCCCGAAATCGTTACTTCTGAAGTCGTTGAAGTCGCCAGCGCTGTTAGTGAACCTGCAGAAGCCCCTGCCGTACAGGCACAGTCAACAACCACCGCGCCTGTCAGCTACTCTTTTGGTGTCAGCAAAAGTTATACATTCAGAATGGAAGTGGTAGTGACAAACAACGGCAGTGACACTTCACGCAACGTAAATGTATCTGTGCCTTTGCTGGAAAACCGTTCTCCCTACCAGACCACCACATTAAAAACTGTCAACTATGAGATCGCCTCCAGTTCGGGGCGGGTCAGCACTTTTAATATCGGCGATCTGGTTCCGGGCGAGAGTAAAACAATCACTGCCGATTTTGACATTACCGTTCGCACCGTTTCATTGAACTCAAGCAATGCCACTGTTGAGTTGGCCCGCCAGGCCTACGAAAAACATAAAGGCAGTGGCAACTGCCGCGACCTCGCCCTCGCTTTTATTAAAGAGAGCGAAAGCCTTGGTATTACTGCCCGCGAAGTTATCGGTTTTGCACGTCCGCAGCGCGGTGAAATGATCTCTGGTTCACTCCAGGGGTTCCGCCACAGCTGGGCCGAGTTCTATGTTGAAGAATTAGGCTGGGTTCCCGTGGATCTGACCTTTCACTACTTTGGAACTTTCCCGCAAACATCTCACGTTGTTGAGAGTTACGGCGATCAGTCTCTGCGTGTCAATTACACCGGCGGCAGTTTAAGCGCCAGCTGGAGTAATATGATTCTATAAATGCATCCCTCCTTCATATGCGTTTTGAGATGCATTAAGCAACCCCGAAGCAGGCCCCGGTCCTCCACTACCGGGGCCTGCTTCTTTAATAATGCACAGGTAATGTCTAACTTTTTGACAAAAGAATAGACCGGTTGGTATAATTTACAAGCAGCTTCTACTCGGCAAGCTAAATAATAACACTGAAGGAGACAACATGGATATAAAACAGGAAAAACCTGAAAAGGCCTATAAAAACATCAGCTTTTTAAACAGCCCCGATGCGCGGACAATCCGGATTTTAGCTGAATACTACCATCCTCAGCAGAAGTTTAAAGAAGAAAAGGTTGAAGATACTATCGTTTTCTTCGGTTCGGCCCGGACAAAAGATCTGAGCCATTCCAGGAACAAGCTAAAAGATATCGAAGCGCGGATCGGGAAAGAGGGGGGCAAAGCAGACCCTTCCTTGCTGGAAGAGTTGGAAATGGCGAAAAACCAGATCTTCGTATCGCAGTATTACGAAGATGCCGTTGAGCTGGCTAAAAGAATAACCCTCTGGTCAAAATCCCTCGATGATTCTCACCGCTTCGTGATCTGCTCGGGAGGAGGACCCGGCATGATGGAGGCCGCCAACAAAGGCGCCATCGAAGCGGGGGGCAAATCAGTCGGCCTGAATATCAGCATTCCCATGGAGCAATTCTCCAACCCTTACATTTCGCCTGAGCTAAACTTCGAATTTCATTATTTTTTCATGCGCAAATTCTGGTTCATATACCTTGCTAAAGGACTGGTAATTTTCCCGGGCGGATTTGGAACCCTTGATGAGCTTTTTGAGGTGTTAACCCTGATCCAAACCGAGAAAATCCTTAAGCCGATGCCTATCGTCATATACGGCTCCGAGTATTGGAACAAGATTATTAATCTCGAAGAGATGGCCAAATACGGCACTATCAGTAAATCTGATCTTGAGCTGGTCCGTTTTTGCGATACCGTTGATGATGCTTTCAGCTACCTGAAAACCGAATTAACCAGGCTCTACCTTGACCAGGAGTGATTTGTAATTACAATCGCCTTCATTCCAGGCTGAAAACATTACTGGTATTTAGCTATTGCGGGCCTGATCGGGATCTGTTCCCGGCTGCTCAAACATTAATTTCCAGCTTTACAGCCTTTCTACTCAAAACCCGATCACTGTTTAGTGTCGCATTGGTGGAACGTGTGTCACACTGGTGTATCTTTCATGCTACATTTAACGGGGTAGAATAACCAGGATTGCCCGTATACCCCTATTTAAAGGCCAAAATAGGTGGCACGAAAGTTGCAGTGGTTATATGATATATTCACCGAACAAAATTTAAGGGAGTTGAAATGTTATGGATAAAGCTTCTGTTCTTAAGGAAAGCGGCCGTATCCTGGACCTAATCCTGAAGAAGGAACTTAACCAGGAAGAAAAGGATCGGGTAGTTTCTGATGCTGTAGAAAATTACACGGGCTACGTTAACCCGGCCATTTTACAGGTTCGCAAGTCTGTATCAACCGACTATTCCTTCGTAGAATGGGAAGACGAAGGTGCCGTATTCCGTGACACCCACGGAGTTGAGTTTATTGACTGCCTCGGCGGGTTTGGAATTTATATGCTGGGCCATCGAAACCCGCATATTGTCGAAATCGTCAAAGCCCAGCTTGACCGTTATGCCCTGCACAGCCAGGAACTGGTCGAACCGCTAAGAGGTTACCTCTCCAAGCTGGTAGCATTGATTACCCCGGGCGACATCCAGTATTCGTTCATAACAAACGGCGGTGCCGAGGCAATTGAAATGGCGCTGAAGCTTGCCCGCCTGGCTTCGGGAAAAACATATTTTATTTCAACAGTTAATGCCTTCCACGGAAAATCGATGGGTGCAGTCTCTGCAACAGGGAAAGGTGTTTACCGCGAGCCATACCTGCCCCTGATTCCCGGGTTCCAGCACGTTGAGTATGGCGATGCCGAAGCAATG
Source organism: Syntrophomonadaceae bacterium (assembly GCA_007132095.1). Lineage (GTDB taxonomy): Bacteria > Bacillota > Dethiobacteria > DTU022 > DTU022 > SLPH01. The sequence continues at coordinate 4,136 of SLPH01000023.1, forward strand.
GAAAAGGCGATCAAAAACCTGATTGCCGTTGGTGAAACTGTAGCAGGCGTTATCATTGAACCTATCCAGGGTGAAGCAGGCATTATCCTGCCTCCCGAGGGCTACCTGCCTGCAGTTCGTGAAATCTGCGATCGTTACGACGTGCTGCTGATCACAGACGAAATCCAGACCGGCATGGGAAGAACCGGTACGCTCTGGGCGGTAGAGCACTCAAATGTAGTTCCTGACATCCTGGTGATGGGAAAAGCATTCGGAGGAGGCGTTATGCCGATAACCGGTATCGCAGCCAGGCCTAAGCTGTGGGATAAGATGCTGGAAAATCCATGGGTGCTCGGCTCGCCAACATTCGGCGGTAATCCGCTCAGCTGTTCCGCAGCTATCGGCGCTATCCATTACACCCTGGAGTGGGATGTACCGGGCATGGCCGCTGAAAAAGGCAACTACATCATGGATAAGCTTAAGGAATTGCAAAAGCAGTATCCCATGCTTAAAGACATCCGCGGAAAAGGGCTGCTTATTGGCATGGAATTTGAGACCGACGAGGCCGGCTTTGCTCTCGCCAAGAGCATGTTTGATCAAAGGGTGCTCGTGGCAGGCACATTAAACAACTCCAGGGTGATCAGGATTGAACCGCCTGCGGTCATCACCATGGAACAAATAGACACAGTTCTTACCTGCATGGAAAAAACCCTGAAAGAGTTAAAGGGTAAATTCTAGGCTTTTCATTAAGAGGAAGATTATGACGGCGGCTGCTTCAGGCAGGGCATATTGTCAACAGGACGGGCATACTTCTCAGGCAGATTATTGCCCATTCCTGCAGCGCCGCCTGAGACAAACTTTCTAACTGCGCCAAGCGGGCGCACATTAAAAGGGGCTGTCCCTGCTCACTACAGGGACAGCCCCATATTATAATCTAAACTCAACTTGCCCTGTTCACAATTACTCTACAACCTCCATCATAACCCCACAGCAGAGGGGAATTACATCGCCCGCCTTAAGGCTCAAGAGCTTGTTGCATGTTTTACAGTAGACCTGGGTGTTTTGCTCAACTTTAACTTCTGCAAAACTGGTTTCGTTGGGATCCAGACCCTCAATGTGAAATGAAGCTCCTTTGTCGCTTTTTAACGGGACATACTCGCCCAGCGGAACCAGCTTTCTGCTGTCTCCCACGCAATCAACCAGTATTTTCCACAATGCCAGCAATTTCGCCTTCTCATCTTCGGTTTCCGGAGTAAATACAGCCTGACTCTTCCTGATTTCAATCTTAATTTGAACTCATTCCTTTCAGGTTTTCTAACCGAACATTGGGCAGAACAGTCATTGCTCCAGGTTCGGCAAGATTATTATAACATAATATCGTAATTATTATGATTATTATTTTTGGATTATTCCAGCTCCGCTGCTTCAAAAATATGCAGCTGGGAACGTGAGAGCACTTTAAACGCTTCGGTATATTTGCAGCCGCTCTTTTCACCCAGTTTCAAGGCATGCTCAGTTAGGCGAGTTATGTAATCAAACCCCTGCCCAGCGCTAAACTGGCTTTTGTGACAGCTAATGGCTTCTATTTTAAGGCTCCATGTTGAAGTTACATCTATCAGCGTATTGGGCCGGGACGTGTAATAAAAGGCAATTAATTCAACTGTGTGCGGCTGAATGTTGTCCTGCAGATCAGCAGGATGAAAGTTTGGCAGCCCTGATAAAAAACCGGCTTCGGCAGCAGCAAGGCCTGTCCGGATATGGTCTGAGTGAGCTTCATATTGCAACCAGGGATCGCAGACCATCAGGGTGTCCGGCCTGACAAGGCGGATAGCCCGGGTTATCTCGCCTCTTACCGCTTCCAGGGGCAGGTAACCCCCGTCGGTAAAATCAAGCCAGATCATTTCATTAACGCCCAGTATTGATGCGCCTGCTTCGGCTTCGATCCGTCTTCTTTCAGCCAGCTGATCAGGATCATCTGAAGGTGACCTGCTCCCGGCAGAACCATCGGTAACGGTCAAACAGGTTATTTCAGCGCCCTTCCCGGACAGCATGGCGATAGTTCCGCCTGCCCCAATTTCCATATCATCCGGGTGCGGTTGAATACAGAGTATTTTTCTGCTTTCCAAAAGCAAACAGGAAACGTCGTTCTTTTTACTGTTCACAAAATCAACTCCGGCTAAAAGCTTAATAAATACCCAAAACGGTCACCCACCTGCAAGGGGAGGGAAAATGCTGATCAGATCGTTTTCTTTAAGGGGCCGGCACTCTTTAGCCTTAGCCCCGTTAACCAGTGCAGTAAATTCAAGGGTTTGTGGTATCTGCAGGGTTGACAGCAGAGCCCCCACGGTTGCCCCTTCAGGCAGCTTGACAGTAAAGGGGACTCTGTCCGGAAGATCTTCCGGCAGCCCGGGCAGCAAGATTTTATAGTATATTTTAACTGTGACATCCACTTTCCAACTACCTCCAGGTAACGGGGCATGCCGGTTACGCAGGTTTTACCGGAACCAAAGCGAAGGCACTCTCGCATATAAGATAACACAGGCGCCGGGCATAATATTAGCCCGGCGCCTGTGTTAATTATGCAATAACGGCAAGATCAGGCCTTTTTTGCTTTCCCGCTTATGGTTTCGATGTTGACCTGAACCAGGGCAGTACCCTTGATTGAATCAACCTCCATTTGATCCAGAGGCTGCCCCTTCGCATATTTCTGTGCGAGAAGCAACAAGATTTCACCTTTAGCCCCGAAATCATCAATCACCGCGGTTGTCCCCTGAACGATGACGCTCTCATAAGCAACGTTAAAATCACAGGGCGATGAAGATGTAATCAGATCTTTGATCTCATCAATCTGCAGGCACACCTCGGGTTTTGCTGTAAGTTCTGACATCTTTTTTCCCGTAAGGCGCGAGTGAAAGTAGAGTTTTCCTTCATGATAGAGGTAGCAGAGAGGAACAGTGTACGGATACTTTTCGCCCATAGTGGAGAGGCGGGCATAGTAAGCCCTGTTTAGCAAAGCATCAATCTGGTCTCTATTCATTTTGTCTGCTGGCATTAAAGATATCACCCTTCCGGTAGTAGCAGGCTCCAGGCCGGCCCTTAGTCGTTAGCAACCCGGACAATCTGAACCCTGGTTCGGCCTGGGTTGATTCAGGCAGAGACCGTGAAAGCTCGCCAATTAACCGCCTTTTCCATCGCTCGCGATGCTTGATCAGGTTCGATACTTGTCATATCGGAGCTAATATGCTATAGTGTAACACAGTGTTAAAAAGATGTGAATAACGCAAACAATCTTTAAGCCTTTGCTTAAGTAAAGGAGAAAGAAGTTTGGCGGAAATTACTCTTTTTGATTAATACTAAGCGAAGGAGAATGTGTAAATGCAAGGAAAAGTTAAGTGGTTTAACCCTGACAAAGGGTATGGCTTCATCGAAACAGAAGAAGGCACCGATGTGTTTGTTCATTTTTCTGCTATTCAGGTTGAAGGCTTCAAGACCCTCGAAGAGGGTCAGAGCGTTGAATTTGAAGTAGTAGAAGGCGACCGGGGCGCGCAGGCTGCAAACGTAGTTCCCCTGTAAAAAGCAACAACATAGAAACCTAAACACAAAGAGTAAGGGTGTTTCCGCTCCTCGTGGAAATACCCTTCTTTTATAATGCCGCCCGGTTAAGAAAAGGCGGTTTAAATAGGCACTCGAAAGGATATTTAAAGTAAATGCCAAGTTTTAATAATCTGGAAGTAAGCAAGGCGGTTATCAAAGCAACCGAAAAAATGGGCTTTGAAGAAATGACCCCTATTCAGGAGTTGGCCATACCAGTCGCTATCAGCGGCCGCGATATAATCGGGCAGGCACAGACAGGCACTGGCAAAACAGCTGCATTCGGAATTCCCATGATCGAAAAAAGCGTGCCCGCTAAAACAGGTATCCAGGGTTTGGTCTTAACTCCTACCAGGGAGCTGGCCGTACAGGTCGCTGAAGAAATAAACTCGCTGGGAGAGTTTAAACGAATACGGGCGCTGCCGATTTATGGGGGACAGAGCATAGATCGGCAGATTAAATCATTAAAGAGCAAACCTCACATAATTGTAGCCACGCCCGGCAGGCTGATGGATCATATGCGCAGAAGGCTGATCCGGCTTGAAGACCTGCAGTTTGTCGTACTGGACGAAGCCGACGAAATGTTGAACATGGGGTTCCGGGACGATATTGAAACAATTTTATCTGAAGCGCCGCATGAAAGACAGACCATGTTATTCTCCGCCACCATGCCCAACCCGATCATGGAGCTTGGTAAGAGATACATGCGCGATCCGGAAATGCTAAAGATTAAGACGAAGGAACTGACAGTTCCGAATACTAAACAGTATTACTACCTGGTCCAGGAAAAAGAAAAATTCGATGCCATCTGCCGCCTGCTCGATTTGCAAGCGCCCGAATCGGCTATTGTTTTTGCCAGGACTAAAAGACGCGTAGACGAAATTCATGAAGCCATGCTCAGGCGCGGATTCCTTGCCGAAGCTATCCACGGTGACCTGAACCAGTCTAAACGCGATACTGTTATGCGCAAATTTAAAAAAGGGCTAACAGAAATACTGGTTGCCACTGATGTTGCCGCCAGGGGATTGGACATCGGCTCTGTAACTCACATTTATAATTTTGATATTCCCCAGGATGCCGAAAGCTATGTTCACCGAATCGGTCGGACTGGCAGAATCGGCAAACCGGGAATTGCTATAACTTTTGCTGTTAAAAGAGAACTTGATCACCTCTATTCAATCGAAAAGGCGATAAAAAAGAAGATCGAACATCGACCTGTTCCGACAGCTAATGAAGCTCTTGAAGGGCTGCAAAAACTTTCGGCCGAAAAACTAACCCGCACCGTTGAAGATAACGACCTGGATCTATACAAAGAGCTTGCCCGGGAGCTGCTCCGTGACACAGACGAGGCGCTTTTAATAGCCGCCGCCCTGAAGCTATTAACCAGGGAGCCCGATTTCAGCCATGTTGAGATAACCGCCGACGGAGCCTGGATGCCAAAGAGCGCCCGCAGTACAGGCAGATCATATCGATCGGACAATCGCGCTAAAAGCTACAGCCGAAAAGGTCGCAGGAAATATAAAAAACATCAATAGTTAGGAATATTGCTGTTCAAAGCAACAGCGTTCCCAAAAGCATTTTAAAGAAAAGAGCAAAGGCTGCATTAGAAACTGATGAAATTATCAGCTTTCCTGCAGCCTTTTCAAATAATTAACCCGGAAAACAATCCTTAATTGCCCTAATCTCCAACTTGCGGTTACAATAGTAAAAACGACTATGGGCTAGAGGTGAAAAACACCCGATGGATAGAATAAAAATTAATGTTGAGGAAAAAGCCCTGGCCTTTATCAGGGAAAAAGGAGCCGCAGCTATAACAATACACGGCCCCTCTTTTGGCTGTCCATGCTGCTCACCAGGGAGTCTACCCTATGCTACACTGCATACGCCTTCAAGCCGCCTGGATATTTATGATCGCCACCCGGTAAGCGGGCTGATTGTCTATTTCCCCCGGGCTGCTTACGGAAAACTTTCAGATCGTAAAACGGTGAGAGTAACACTTGAGGGGTTCTGGATTTTTAAAAGCCTCGGTGTCTATGGTTTTGCTTTTTCACATTAATTCCGAAAGGATAATTAGATGAGATCATTCAAAGCCAGGCTTGCTTACAGGGAGAGGGCAGATCGGCCGGACCTTGCCGCAAAAGCTCTTTTGATACGGGGAATTATAAGCTTTGAACTGGATCAAAAGGAAAATTCGATTATAGTAGAAGCAACCCATCCCCTGGCCCTGGAAAAGCTGGAAAACGCCCTTCTTGCGGCGGGAATCACCCTTACTTCCGACAAAACACTATTTAACGTTCGCAAAGGCGATCCTTCTGAAGCAGCCGCTGCCTGCAAAATATTTAAAGGCGTGCTCAGCGCCACAGTTTGGAAAAAGGGACTTATCCTGGCCACCTATCTTCCCGCTGAAACCGATCCGGCCTTAATCGCCCGGGCCCTGGAGAATAATTACGGCAGCAGGATTGAAAAAGCATATATAACAAGTCCTTTCATAGCTAACTTGAGCGGGCAGCAGGGCAGGGCTTTCATTGCTTCCGGTTTATTGCTGCTGATCGGCATCATAGCCAACAGGTTTTCACCGTCAGTCGGAATCTTCTCTTTTACCGCAGCCGCGACGGCCGGCGGTATCCCCATAGCCAGGGCTGCCTGGGCAGGCATCCGCAACCGGTCAATCAACTTTAACATCCTGGTCTTGATCGCTTTGGCTGCAGCCATTCTTTCCGGCCATTACCTGGCCGCTGCAGAGGTTGCCTTCCTGATGTCCCTGGGCGTCCTGCTGGAAGAGTATACGCAAAAACGCAGTTTTGAAGCCTCGGCATCGCTGCTGCAATTTCTCCCCCAACATGCCCTGCTGAAAAAAGAAGGCCGTGAAGAAACGGTCCCGTTCAGCGAATTGAACCAGGGGGATCTCATTGTAGTCGCACCCGGCCGCAGGGTCCCTGTTGATGGCCTTGTTACCCGGGGACAAACCTGGGTGGATCAATCCGCCCTGACCGGTGAAAGCGCCCCTGTAGAAAAAACCCCGGGCAGCGCTGTGTTGAGCGGCAGCCTGAACCTCTCCGGGTTAATCGAAGTTGTAGCTGAAAAAGTGGGACCGGATACCAGCATCTCACAAACTGCTGCTCTTTTAGATAAATACAAGGGTGAAGAATCCGCCTTCTCGCGCCTGGTTGACCGGGTCGCCGGACATTTAGTGCCGCTGGTGCTGATTCTGGCCCTGCTGGGTTATTATTTCACAGCCCAGGTTACAGTAGCCGTTACAATCTTGATCGGTGCCTGCCCCTGCGCGTTGGTCATGGCAACCCCTTCTGCAACCAGGGCCGGCATTGTCAACGCTTCCCTGAACGGCGTCCTGATCAAGGGAGGACGTTTCCTGGAGCTGTTAGCCGCTATTAACTGCATCGCCATTGATAAAACCGGTACCCTGACTACATCCAGCCACAGGCTAACCGGGATAGAAGTAAAAAACCAGTGGCAAAGAAAAGACCTTCTATTTTTTGCGGCAACGGCTGAAAGATATTCCGATCATCTCCTGGCCGGGGCAATTAAGGGAGCAGCGCTGGCTGAAGGCGTAGAACCGGGTCGGGCAACCAGTTTTGAAATAGTTCCCGGCGGGGGAATTTTTGCCCTGGTTGAAGGCCGGGCAGTCTCGATCAGTGCAGCCTCGGATGATGAAATTAAGAGAAAAGCCGGGGATCAGGAAAAGCCTGCAGATACCGCACTGGCCATAACGATTGATGAAGAAAGGGCTGGTACTTTTTACCTTTCCGGCCAGGTAAAAAAGGAAGCACGGCAGGCCATTAAGGACTTAAAAGATGCGGGAATCAACAAATTTGTAATTCTATCCGGGGACTCAGAAGAAGCCACGGCAAAAATAGCTCATGATCTGGAACTGGAGTCCTACCGGGCAGAACTGCTTCCGGAAGAAAAAGTTGAACTTATAGAAA
>SLPH01000122.1 GCA_007132095.1 Syntrophomonadaceae bacterium
CCGTCTGCGTCAAGTTTATAACGAGCCAGCAGCAGGGATCTCGGTCCGTGCTCTATGAAGGAGTCATCAATTCCCATCCGTTTAATCGGAATTTCCAGGCCGCGGTTCTCAAACAGTTCCAGGACTGCGCTGCCCAAACCTCCGGCCAGGATATTTTCTTCTGCAGTAATTACCCTGCCGCATTTCTGGGCCAGGCCCACCAGCAGATCTTCATCTAAGGGTTTTATGAAACGGGGGTTGACAACCGTAGTCTTGATACCCTGCCAGAATAAGCGTTCTGCCGCTTCCATCGCAGGGTAGACCATGGTCCCCGCGGCAATTATCAGCAGGTCCTCACCTTCGCGCAAAACCGCTCCCCTGCCTCTTTTCAGGGCTTCAGGGGCGCCGAGGTCTATTCCCCTGCCTTTATCGCGCGGATACCTGATCGCAACCGGCCCGTCTTTATATTCAACTGCAAAATAGAGCATGTCGCGCAGTTCCTTTTCGTCTGCCGGAGCCATGACCGTCATATTGGGGGCGCTGCGCAGGTAACTGATATCAAATAAACCCTGGTGGGTTTCGCCATCTTCGCCGACGATGCCGGCCCGGTCAACGGCAAATATTACCGGTAGCTTCTGAGTACAGACATCATGGATAATCTGATCATAGGCGCGCTGCAAAAAAGTGCTGTAGACGGCCAGAACAGGGGTCATCCCTCCGGCAGCCAGGGCTGCGGCCATCGTAACTGCATGTTGTTCAGCTATACCAACGTCGAAAAACCTCTCCGGGTATTTTGCGGCAAACCTTTTTAAGCCGGTTCCCGAAGTCATGGCAGCGGTTATCGCTACCAGATCAGTCCGGTCCCCGGCGATCTCAACCAGGGTGCGCCCAAAGATTTCAGTATAGGTAGGGCTTTTCTTTGAGGATATCGGCGTTCCCTTCTGCAAATCAAAGGGGCCGATACCGTGAAATGTTTCGGGAGCCTGTTCAGCATAACTGTACCCTTTGCCCTTCTCTGTTACAACGTGAACCAGGACCGGTCCTTTAAGCTGCCCGGCCTGCTGCAGGATTATTTTTACTGCCCTGATATTATGACCGTCAACGGGGCCGAAATAGGTAAAGCCAAGCTCTTCAAAAAGCATTCCGGGGACGATTAGATATTTCAGCCCACCCTTAATCCGCTCAGCCAGGTTTACAGCCCTGCTGCCGATGATGGGGATTTTTTTGACAAAGGTTTCGAACTCTTCTTTCAGGCGGGAGTACTTGGGATCCGAGCGAATCCGCCCCAGGTAGGCAGAGAGGCTGCCCACGTTTGAACCGATCGACATTTTATTATCATTTAAAATTACCATTAAATCGGCGTTGATGTGCCCGGCATGGTTAAGAGCTTCAAACGACATTCCGCCGGTCAGGGCGCCGTCGCCGATAACGGCGATCACCTTATGGTTTTCTCCTTTTAGATCACGGGCTTTGGCCAGCCCCACTGCCGCAGAAATGGAAGTGCTGCTATGCCCGGTCCCGAAAGGATCGTGCTCGCTTTCCTCTAATCTTGGAAAACCGGAAAGCCCGCCATGTTTGCGCAAACTGGGAAACTGATCCCACCGGCCCGTCAGCAGTTTGTGCGGATAGCTCTGGTGGCCTACATCCCAGATGATCTTATCTTGCGGGCTGTTATAGAGGCTGTGTAAAGCCAGGGTTAACTCAACTACGCCAAGGCTGGCTGCCAGGTGGCCGCCATTATCAGCTACAGTTCTGAGCATATAACGTCTGATTTCCGCGGCAACCTGTTCTAGTTCCGCCACTTTCAGGCTGGATAGATCTTGCGGCAGTTTCAGCCTGCTGACCAGATCTGCCAATAAAGTCACCTCAATTGCGTGGACGCTCTTTTTTAATTAATTTAAACGGCTTTTCAAACTGAGTTATAATCATTCCGACAAAAAGAATCACTTCGGTTGAACGATGAATCGCTATCGCTTTGCCTACTGCTTTGCCGCCGACAGTAATGGCGGCAACTATTGCTGTCAGTAAAATGCTCAGGTGCAGCTCGGCCTGGGGATATGGCAGGTTTACAACCAGCCTGATCACAATTATTGCCGCCAGTGTGCCGCTGATTACGCCGCTAATATCACCGGCAACATCATTGCAAAAATTAGAAACCTTTTCTGCATTCTGGACCAGGTATACCCCGCGCTTTGCTCCTGCAACCCTGCGGGCAGCTTTAGCGTTTAACGGCGCTATATCGGCCGCGGCCGCCGCTGTACCGATCAGGTCGAAAACTACCCCTAAAGAAACTACGACTAACAAGACCAGCAAGGCGATGCTGAGCGACTCAATTTCTGATAAAGAGTACTGGGCCGCCAAACCGAGCAGGACAGCGAGGAAGAAAGTCCAGATAGTTATAACCACAACCCAACGAAAAATACGGTTGTTTCTTTTTGGATTAGACAAAATATATCACCTGAACCGCTCTGCCTTCCTGTCAGACCTAACACAGCACCAGTTGGTACAATAAAACATAAGTGGTAGCAAACCAGGTAAACTTTGCGGCTTAGGTCCAGCAGGATTTCCCGAATAATCACCCGCCGTCGCCGGCAGGGCAGTTCCCTTTTAAGATTATTCCCGCCGTGTCACCACCGGCGGAGCTGGATTACCACTTAGCTCACACTTTAATCCCTGGTCAACCTCTCTATCGAGAGCAGCCTAGAAGATTTCCTCCCTGACGCCTTGTCTCTCCTAGCCTCTTTTGCAAAAGGGGTTTAAAAAAGCTTCGCTTTCCTCCACCCGTTCCACTCAAGGCAGGCTACGCTGCACACAGCTTTTTACCGCATACAGGTTCTACCCAAGCAGTAACGAGGTACAGAAGCACCTCACCACCAACATTGGGTCTCCGCGAAGGCAGGGTCAACGCCTACATGCCTTTGTAGATCGCCCCGTCCTTCTTAACTCCCAGCAGCAGCTCCCAACTGGGCTTCGGCAGCCACCACCAGGAACTTCATCGATGTGCCCTTAAC
>SLPH01000127.1 GCA_007132095.1 Syntrophomonadaceae bacterium
CTGAAATGACCCTGAATATAAATAAAACACACTCCGAACGGTTGATGCCCCTGATCGACGCAATGCTTCGCGAGGCCGGCGTTGAACGCGAGCAGATCCGCGCGCTGGCTGTTGCTGCCGGACCGGGCTCATTTACCGGCCTGCGCATCGGGATAGCCACTGCCCGCGGCCTGGCCCAGGGGCTTGATATTCCCGCTGTCCCGGTCTGCACATTGGCTGCAATGGCGGAAAACGCATTTACACCGGGAGCCCTGATCTGCCCCATCCTCGATGCCCGCCGCAAGCAGGTCTACACAGCCCTTTTCAGGCGGCCGCAGCCTGGATCCGGCGAACTGGAAACCTTGATCGAACCGGCCGCTCTAAGCCTCTCAGAACTGGCGGAGATGCTTAAGGAGTATGAGCACCCGATCACCTTCATCGGTGAAGGACTGCACAGTTATGCAGAAGAGATTACCGACCTGCTTCCCCTGCAGGCTAACCTTACCGCTGCTCCTTTCAGGCTCTGCCGGGCAGCCCTTGTCGCTCTCAGGGGGCAAAAAGAGCTGGAAAAGAAACCGCTCTCTTCTTACCGCGACCTGGTACCGCGCTACCTGCGACGCCCCGAGGCAGAGCGCAAGTCGGCTTCACAGGAAAGAGCAGACTAAAAAAGGAGGGGATTTTTGAAGTGGACGGTTCCTGCAAAATTGCCCTGGTGCAGCAGCCCGACCTGCCCTCAATTGCCGCCATCGAAAGAGAATGCTTCAGCGATCCCTGGACCCTGCAGGCTTTTCATAACGAGCTCAACGTTAACCGGCTCGCCCTTTACCTGGCTGCCCGTCAAAACGGGCAGGTCATTGGATACATCGGCTCCTGGCTGATCATAGATGAGGTGCATATAACTACCCTGGCCGTTAAGAAAGAATTCCGAAGGCGCGGTATCGCAAAGCTACTTCTGGCCGATCTGACCAGGCGTACTCTAAGTATGGGCGCCCGCTATATAACCCTCGAGGTGCGCCCCAGCAACAAGGCGGCGCGCAAATTCTACGAAAAACACGGTTTTGCTGTTAACGGGCGCCGCAAACTTTATTACAGCGATGAAGATGCGTTGATCATGACCCTGCCCCTCAGGCGGCAGGAAACCGAAATGGTGTGCGAAATAACCCCGCCAGAAATTAGACCGGGCCGGGAAGAGGAGGTAGAGCGCCCTGGATAAAGAGGAAAGGGTTTTAATACTTGGCATTGAAACTTCCTGCGACGAAACTGCCGCTTCGGTTGTTGCAGGCGGCAGGGATATCCTGAGCAACCTGGTTTCATCCCAGGTTGAACTCCATTCCCGTTACGGCGGAGTGGTGCCGGAAATTGCTTCCCGCCAGCACCTGGTGGTCCTCAACCCCCTGATCGAAGGAGCCCTGAGGCAGGCAGGGGTGAAATTGCATGACCTGAATGCCATCGCCGTAGCTCACGGCCCCGGGCTGGTCGGGGCCCTTCTGGTTGGCGTCGCCACTGCCAAGGCCCTTGCTTACGCGGCCCGGCTGCCGCTAATCGCCGTTAACCATCTCCAGGCCCACCTTTATGCCAACCACCTCTGTGGGTTCGATATTAAGTACCCCGCCGTAATCCTGGTTGTTTCCGGCGGGCACACAGAGCTTCTCTATTCTGAAGAACCTGGATCCATTACCCTGCTCGGTCATACCCGCGATGATGCAGCGGGTGAAGCATTCGATAAGGTGGCTCGCGCTCTTGAGTTGGGTTACCCCGGCGGACCGATCATCGACAGCCTGGCCGAAAAAGGAAACCCCGCCGCGATCGATTTCCCCCGGGCCCTGATGAATGAGGAAGGACGTTTTGATTTCAGCTTCAGCGGCCTGAAGACGGCGGTGATCAATCACCTCTACCATGCCCGCCGCCAGGGCCATCAATACGTGATTGCAGATGTTGTCGCCTCCTTCCAGGAAGCCCTGGTCGATGCCCTGGTGGAAAAAACGGTTTCTGCCGCCAAAGCTCACAAGGCTGCAACGGTCCTTATCGCCGGCGGCGTCGCTGCTAACAGCCGCCTGCGTTTCAAACTGAAAGAGCGCCTCGGTCATGACCTGCCCTATGCAGGTCTCTATGTTCCGCCGCTGGAACTCTGCACCGACAATGCCGCCATGATTGCCGCTGCCGCTTACCCTCTCTACCGGCAGGGCCGCTATGCCTCCCTTGACCTTAACGCCTACCCCGGCCTTGGCATGGGCGATCTGTAGAATTATGTCTACCTAACTTCACTGCTGTTGATAACAGCCCGAAAGGGGTCTGTTAAGCCCCTATCCCTGTGCATAACTATGTGGACAGTGTGGATTACTTTAAATGGAAGCCGGATTAAGCAATGAAAGCGGGCCTTCAAGAGACCAAAACCCCTGTTCAGTAAACATAATAACTTTACTTAACCTGATTATTTTGCCCTTATGCTATCACCCGGGGCTTAAACTGCAGCGTGGTCTATGAAACAGTTGCACGGGGGCGAAATCTGGCAGCCGCAAAAGTGTTCAAAATAGCTGCTGAAAGAAGGTCAAAAGGCTAATAATGGGCGTTTAAACCTTCCGGGCACATATGCTATAATGATGGAGTTAAACTGTCCGCGCCATCTGGCGGCAACCACTACTGCACATAATGGAGGTTTGGCCCTTGCTTCCACCAGCGCCGGCTAAAATACACTTCATCGGCATCGGCGGCTACGGCATGAGCGCCCTGGCCCTGATTCTACTCAAAAAAGGCTATTTAATCAGCGGGTCCGACCTGAAGCAGTCTTCGCTCACTGAAAACCTGGTTAAAAGCGGAGCTGCCGTTTATGCAGGTCACAGGGCCGAAAACATCGGCCGGGCAGATCTGGCTGTCTATTCCACGGCCATTAGCGATGAAAACCCCGAAATTGCCGCCGTGAAACAGCGCGGTCTGCCGCTCTGGCACCGGTCGGAACTGCTTGCCGCCCTGCTAAACAGCGCCTACGGTATTGCTATCGCCGGGGCTCA
>SLPH01000156.1 GCA_007132095.1 Syntrophomonadaceae bacterium
ATTCCACCTGGCAGGGGATCCCTTCCCGCCGGAAATGGTCCCTGATCTTCTCCGCGTCGGCCCGGGAGGCCAGGTCCGCTTCAAGTTCCCGGCTGGCGGTCAACGCCACGGCCGTAATGGGGCCGTAGCCCAGGAGCTGCATCAGCAAAACGGCCTGCTGCAGGACCTCCTGCTTGATCTGCCAGTCCGGGTTGATGTTGACCCCGGTATCCGTGAGCAGGATGAAGCGGCCCGCCTGGGGAAGCTCCCACAGGGAACAGACCGAGGTACGCTGGCTGTTGCCCCGTTTTTTTTCCTGGCTGATGATCGCCCGGTAAATGTGTGAAGTGGAAATCCGCCCCTTCACCACCAGGTCTACTTCTTCCTGGTAAAACATCTCCAGCCCCCGCTGGGCCATCTGTCCCGGGCTGTCCAGATCGATGATCTCGATCCCCTGCAAATCCAAGAACATGCTGGCCGCGGCTTCCAGGATTTTCTCCTTCTTGCCCAGCAAGACGGGCTCTACCATGCCCTTTTCCCGGGCTGCAAAAACGGCCTGGAGCACCTCCAAGTCTTCGGGCGCCAGGACCGCCAGGCGAGCCGTGCGCAGGGCCATCGCTTCCTCGTGGGCCTGCTGAAAGTTCAGCAGGCGCCGCAAATCCCTCTGCTCCACCCTTTCACCTCCTCGCGGTTCACCCGGTTTTCACCTGGATACGGCCCAGGCCATAGACGGCCTGCTCTCCCAGGTGGATAAACTCGCCCAGCTTTAAAAAAGGCAGCAGCTCTTGAAAATCCCCCGTGTAGAGGGCCTCCCCCAGGATACCGGGCATCTGCTGGGCGGTCTTGGCGGTCTGCCCGGCCGGAGCAAAGCGCGTCTGGTCTTTGACCTTTTGCACCCGGGCGCTCTTTTCCTTGAAAGCGTTGTAGTCCAGGTCCACCTCCTGCTGCTGGTGGTAAAAATAATACAGGGCCTGGGTCCTTTGAAAGAGCACCTTCATGATCACGTTGAACAAGGGCTCCTGCAAGTACGCCTCGTCCTCCTTGACCAGCAGCGGGGTGAGAAAGCGCAGGGACAGGCGGGTCAGCTCCCGGTGGTCCTCCGCCCACTGGACAATCTCCCGGCCCTGGATCACCACCTTTTTATGGGCGGCATTTTCTTCCGTCGCCTCCAGCAGGTCCAGCTGCTCCCCGGAAAAAGGATTTTCCAAAAAAACCTGTTCCACCTGGAAGGAGCCGGCCTTCCCGGACAACCCTTCGCGGGATAACTGCAGGACCGTATCAACCAGGGGCTTTAAAAAGGAAAGCCCCCTGCCGCAGAGCACCAGGTTGAAAACGATTTTTTCCCGGGGGAAGTAATCGGTTTTTTTATCCAGGGGCGGCTGCCACACCAGGGGCGGGGGCAGCGGGCCAAAACGGCGCAGACTCCAGGAAGCGCCGGTGATCTCCTCGTAGAGGTACGCGTAGGTGCAGTCACCACGCAGCAAGCATTCCCCGCAGGGCTTATCGGTGTACTTGCAGACCTGCTGCCGTAAAATTCCCTTGAACTGGTCAAGGAAAAACAGCGAGCTTTTCAGTGTCGGCAGCACCAGGCCTTGCTCCCCGGCGACCAGGTGAAACCGGCACCAAAGCATCTTGAATTTGTCGAACAATCCCCCCACCTCTTTCTCTTTTCCTCTCCGCATCAGGCGGCGGGCGAAGCGCTTTTTCTCCGCCGGGATACCGCGGCCCGCGGCCTGTCCTTTCCTATACTTTTCGTCTTTTCCCCCCGATTTCCTGCCTCCAGTTCAAAATCCCCCCACAGCCCGGCCTTTCCAGCAGCCCTCCCCGCAGCCCCTCCCGGCCCTATAGACAGCGGTCCGGAGCTGTGCTATAATATGGTCAGCAATATTATATTATTGCTGAAAGAAGGTGCTCGTTTTGGACCGGGCCCGTCATCATATTCAAAAAATCGAGCGGCTCTCCCGGGAGCGCAGCGAGCTGGAACACATTCTTTTACAGAATAACCGGCTGATTAAGGGATCGGTGATCCAGCGCTTCAAAACTTGCGGACGTCCCCGGTGCCGCTGTATCACGGAGAACAAGCCTCACGGTCCCTACCTCTACCTTTCGCGCAGCATCCAGGGTAAAACCCGCCTGAAACGCATCGGGCCAGAGGAAGAGCCCTGGGTGACCCGGGCGGCGTCCAATTACCGCGAGTTTCGCAAGGCCCGGGAGCGCGTGGTGAAAATCAATGCAACGATTATTGAACTGCTCAATGCCCTGGAAGATTTGAAAAGCGAAAACTACCTGGAAGAAGATTGAAAGATTAACAGCGGGATCCTGCCAGCAGGCCCCGGCCCTTTCCGTGCATACGGCATTTTATACCAGGCACAACCTTGCGGCCGATGTGGTCTGAACCGGATCCCGACAAACCATCAAGCACGAGAAAAGGAGGTGCAGCCTTGTTCCCGGAACAAGGCAAGATCCATGGAGATGAACCGTTATACCAATAAAGCGCGGGAAGCCATCACAGCTTCCCAGAACATCGCCGCCCGTTACCACCACCAGCAGATCGAAGCAGACCACCTGCTGCTGGCCCTGCTGCAGCAGGAGGGGGGGCTCACCCCCAAGGTGCTGGAGCGAAGCGGCGTGGAGTTGAAAGGCCTCACCCAGAACCTGGAGTCTTTCCTGGCCCGCCAGCCCAAGGTCTACTCCGGGGAAGAGACGGCGGAAAAAATCTACCTCAGCCCGGGGCTGGCCCGGGTGCTGGAGCAAGCCAAGGAAGAAGCCCAGTCCTTTGGCGACGAATACATCAGCGTGGAACATTTCCTCCTGGCCCTGCTGGAGAGCGGCAGCGGGGAAGGCGTGCGACTGCTGCAGCAGGGCGGGCTCAACCGCCAGGACCTGCTGCAGGCCCTGCAGGCCATCCGGGGGCACCAGAAGATCACCAGCGAAGATCCCGAGAGTACCTACGAGGCCCTGACCAAGTACGGGCGCGACCTCACGGAAATGGCCGCCTCGGG
>SLPH01000108.1 GCA_007132095.1 Syntrophomonadaceae bacterium
ATCAAGGTAAAATCATCTTGCACGCTGACCCGCGAAGGATCTACTTTGCCTCGTTCCAGCATCCTGGGGGCCAAATATGCCGTTCCGAAAGCGCCCAGGGGGGCCGTGGTGAGAATAGCCAACACAGAAACAGCCAGTATTTCTTCACCGAACCCTACCCCCATGGCCAGGGGTATCCCCCCGATGGCAGCCTGCACCGTGGCTTTCGCCATGAAAGCGACGATCATGAAGATGCGCTCCTGAAACGTGATAATCGAGTGCCAGGTCGACGCAAAAAGCCCCAGGCTGCGCCCGATGAGCAGTCCGATGCCGATCACAGCCAAACCCTGGAGGCCGGCGCTATAAATCACACCAATATTCACTGCCGCCCCGATTAACACAAATAAAAAGATCTCTCCCACAATCCAAACCTTATCCAGTTCTTTGCGCAGCTGCCTGGCCGAAACAGGGGTTCGTTCCAGGATGTAGAAACCCATGACCATCACGGCTAAAAAAGGAGAGTAGGGAAGCCATTCCTCCCCGACGACCAGCAGCAGGCCCAAACCCAAGGCAACCACAAGCTGATGCACCACGTTGCCCATCAACTTGCTTCGATAAACCAGCTTCACGGCCATCATCCCGGCCAGCAGCCCCACCAGGATCCCCAGGATCACCTGGAGAGGGATGTCCGTGAGCTGAAACCACAGGTTGCTGCCGCTACCCCCAACCAGCCAGGCCAAAAATATTCCGAACATGGTAATGGCAACGGCATCACTGGCCGTCCCCCCGGCTAAGATCAAATCGGGAATCCCCTTTTTCACGCCCAGTCCTTCGGCTTTCAAACGCAGCATGGAGGGCACAATCACCGCAGGTGAGGCCGCACAGATCACCCAACCCAGCAGCCCGCTGGTCAGCCAGTCCCAGCCAAAAATATAGTGGGCCGCTGCAGCGACGATTGCGGCCTCAATGGTGGCCGGCAAAAAACCCAGGCGGAGCGCCACGCTGCCCTGGGCCAGCAGCTTTTGCTTATCCAACCCCAACCCGGCTTTAAACAAGATCACCAGTAAAGCCAGCATCCTGATCTCCGCGGACAGATCCAGCACGACCCGGGGTAAAAGATCCAGGGCATACGGTCCCAATGCAATGCCGCACAAGAGCATGCCGATTAACTTGGGCAATCCCAGTCGTCCCGCCAGTTCTCCGGCGAAAAAACCGACCATCAAAATCATCACAACACCCAGCAGCAAATCCATCCTTTGAATCCTCCGCTCCCGCATGATGCACGAACCCGGCGATGATTTACGAAACAAGCTTGATCAGCTGGCGCTACAAGAAAAGCTCCTATTTCCCCCCTCCAGGAGAAACAGGAGCCATCAGCCCTGGAAACGCAAGGCAGTTACAGGCGAGCTCCATCGCCATCCAGTCTTCAGTCGCCGCGACAAGCAGCAAGGATAATATATACCAATTCATCGTCCTTGTCAAACATAACAGGGCGAGCAAGGAAACGGCAGCGAAATCTGCTTAAACTAAATCGCCATAAAAAATAACTCGGCAGAAAAGTAAAATCAGGAAGGGAATGCCGGCCGTTATATTTAACTAAACAAATATGAAGGACCCGCATGAAACTGATTTTTTCACAAGGAGGTGGTGAAGTCGTGAAATCTTACCGCGAATATTTATGGTTTGAAACCAAGAACCGCATGGAGTTTATCAATATCTCGGGTAAAGTCCAGGAGATGGTGGATAAAAGCGGGGTTAAGGAAGGGCTCTGCCTGGTCAACGCCATGCATATCACGGCCAGTGTTTTCATCAACGACGACGAAAAGGGTCTCCATGGGGATTTTAAGAAATGGCTGGAGAAACTGGCACCCCACGAGCCTGTGAACCAGTATGCCCACAATACCTTTGAAGACAATGCCGATGCCCACTTGAAGCGTCAGATCATGGGGCGGGAAGTCGTCGTTGCCATCACCGAGGGGAAGTTGGACTTCGGTCCCTGGGAACAGATCTTTTACGGGGAATTTGACGGCCGCCGGCGTAAGCGCGCCCTGGTTAAGATTATTGGCGAGTAACGCTGCAAAGAATTCATTTTCCTGGTTATCAAGCTTGCTCAGGCATAAACCCTTGTTTCCCTGCTTGTCCTCAGCCACGGGATTTGCGATACAATTTGTAGCGACGCTCGGGGTTTCAGGCCGCCTCAAAAACTCCCTCGCTACGCTCGTTCAAACAGATTGAGGCGGCTTTGCTGAAACCCCTGCGCGCCTTTTGATTCAGGCATATCTGATGTTCGCTGAGGGCAAGCAGGATACCATATCTAAATCTAATTCTGCTTTAAGTTTCATCGCGCATCACGATTAGCCCTATGCTGATCCTGCGCCCAGGAGCAAGGAAGCGGCAACGACCAGGGCGATCAGACCCAGGACGATGGCCACAACCCATCTTTTTTTCCTTCTCCTGGCAAGATACTCCTGACCGGGCCTGGAGGCAAATGCTTCATCAAAGGGAAAAAGCCCGGGCAGGTGGCCCGCCAGGAGCCATTCCCGCAGGGCGCGGTTCCAAACCCAGTCGTTTCGCTGCACGGTGCCGTCTCTTGCCCCGCGGCAGAGTTCTTCCCAGGTATAAGGACCCAGCTTTTGATTGCTCCGAATGATGTGCCACTCGTCGGACACGGCAATCCCTCCATCAAGTTGATCATCGCTATCTATGGCCCTGCATAGCCTGCCTGGAGTGTGCTTTCGTTTCGCTCTTACTGTTCGCTGGCCTGGACCAGTTCCTGGAGCACTTGTTCCAGCTCTTCCAGGGTTTCCCCGTAAGCCGCCCAGTTACCCTGCTGCTGGTGTTCCCGGGCTTGCTGGAAAAGCTCTTCCGCCTGGCGGGCCAGTTCCGGGATGGTTTCGGGCACGGGAACGATCTCCGGAGGCGGTTCAACCGCAGGGGGAGCAACCGGATCTTCCTCCTCTCCAGGGGCCGGTTCTTCAGGAACCTCCGGTTCTG
>SLPH01000161.1 GCA_007132095.1 Syntrophomonadaceae bacterium
CTTCAGCGCCAGCGCCGCCTTTTGCCGGTGAAGCTCCTGCAGGTGGGATGGGTCAGGAGCAGGGATTTAATGTCAATCCATTTTTTAAGAAGATTTCTGATACGGCAAAAGCTACTGCATCTACTATCAGCGCCAAATCTGCCGAATTGGCCCAGTCAGGAAAATCCAGGTTGGAAATTAACCAGCTTGCTACAAGAATCAAAGAGAAGAAAACCGAGATCGGCGAGTATGTTTACCAGGCTTTTGCCGAAGGTCGGAAACCCGATGAAGAAACCCTCAACTCGTTGAATTACGAAGTTAAGGGTTACCTGGATAAAATTGCTGAACTGGAAAGCCAGATTGCTGCCGAAGCCCAGCAGGCCGGATCTTTCGGGCCTTCGGTTTCCTGCCCCAATTGTGGCAACAATATGCCCCAGAACGCTGCTTTTTGCAACAACTGCGGGCAAAAAAACGAACCGGCAATTTGCGGTAATTGCGGGCAGCAGCTTGCCCCGGACGCCAAGTTCTGTGCCGGCTGCGGAGCGCCCACAGAGCAGTAAGGGTTTAAACTGTCCCGGAAAAGCTTGAATTTATTGGCCCATGGATGCGAAATAAGACAGGGTTCACAGAAATCGAATATATATGCAATAAAAATAGCCGGGAAAAGCGGCACGCTGCTTTTCCCGGCTATAATACTAAAGCATTATAACTCTGCAATCCATTCTAACATTAACTGCAAAGAGTCTTCACAATCATCTGCCGCCATTTTGCGGAGATAAGGAAGGTCAACGAGTTCGGAGTGCGTTTTCAGCATCCTTAAACCCCATTCGCAGTCTGAGAATGATTTCCAGTGAACACAGGTGCGCAGCCTGTCCATGATTATGTCTTCAATACCGATTACATTAATATGCAAGCCATCTGGTAGTTCTAACCTGGTTACCTTTTCCGGGTCTGCATCTTCAAGTTTGCTTGCTGGGATCTCAATAGCTACTTCAAGTTCACTATGATACCAGTGTCGTCCTTCTTTGCTAAAGCCGAGATCCCGAAGGATTTCTCCTGCAAGGTCTCTCCGCTGGGTTACCAGGTCTATATCCAAAGTGGTATACTGACCTCTCGTGTATATTTCTACCGCCAGACCTCCGACTACAATTGGCAGAACATCTGCTTCTTCGAGTTTCCCGGTCAGCAGGGCTGCTGTCCTGGTCATCTTTTCGAAGCGGCTCTTATCTTTTAGGCTTAGCAAGTATTGAATTCCAGGATCAGTCGAACTCATAGTACCACTCTCGATCATTTATTATTTTTACTTTGCCGGAAGCCAAATCTTTTTGCCACTTCTGGACACAAAGTTTATCAAGAATATTTTGCTCCTCTTTATCACGGGGTCGTTTTCTAAAAAGTCTATTCCGGCCCTTTTTAAGCATATCGAGGTTGAGCCGATTCCTTTTTTTCTCAATAATCGCTTCGAGTTCGCCTGGTTTAAATCTTCTCATCATCGGAAGGCCTCATCTTTCTGGCAATTGCTTATATTATATCATCGATGTGGGATAACGGGTTAACAGGAACTGCATTCTAAGGGACCAGGGGAAAATCGCGAGAGGGGTTGCTAAAAAAGGGCATAATAAAACCAGGTTCCAACAGGCCTGTGGTTTAACCCTCAGAATCCTCTTTCCCGACCATCTGCAGCCGTTCTCTATCGCCCCTACAGACGACTTCCTGCGACCTCCGAACGGTGCTTCAAGATTCTGTGCTGAGGTTTTCCGACGCTTCCCGGTTAAGAATTGGTTTTACCCTTTCCTTGACCTTTCGGCTGCCGTTCCTTTCAGCTGCCCGATTCTCTTGGATGGGTCCGGTTTCCGATTGAAGCTGGCGCCTCTTTCTTCATTCCGGTTTCTCCCTTTGAATCGAACCTGGTCCACCTTTCAGTCTCTCGGAACCTGGTGAGATTATGATAGCATGGCCCCCGTAACTTGTCAATAGTTTTTTTAATATTTCCATTAAAAAATTTATTGGAACTTATTGCCTGGTAGAGAGAGTAATCAGGGGAAGATGTTGGGATTCTTTAAGCCTTCCTTGCTGCAATTGACAAATGCGATCGGCTGAATTAGACTAGACGTAGACTAGAATTTCAGGGGGGCGATTCCATGAAGAAAGTAGGAATATACGAAGCGAAAACACATTTTACCAAGTGGATTGATCAGGTGGCCGAAGGAGAAACCCTTATCATTACACGGCATGGTAAACCTGTTGCTATAATGAATAGCTATGAACCTGCGGATAAGACCGATCTAAAGCAGGTTAAAAATGAGCTGCGCCACCTCAGAAAAGAGAAAACGCTCAAAGGCCAATCTGTCCGGCAAATGATTGAGGAAGGCAGACGTTAATGAGTGGAAAACCGGTTGTCGTTGACAATTCAGTGATTATATCCTGGCTCTTTGAAGACGAAGTCAGCACATATGCCGATCGAATCCTTGATCTAATACCGGAAATACGATTAATTGTCCCGGCCATTTGGAGTTTAGAGGTTAGCAATGTTTTGCTGGTCGCTGAAAAACGCGGCCGGTTAAGTAGTGAAGATGTTTACCGATTCATTAATCTCCTAAGCCAGCTGCCCATAGCAGTTATTACAGAAGATTACCGGAAATCGGTTTCCCGGATTTTTGCTCTTGGCAGGGCGAATGACCTTTCTGCATATGATGCCGCTTATCTTGACCTGGCAATTCAATATGCCTGCCCCTTAGCCAGCTTGGATCGAAAGCTCCTTGAAGCAGCAAAAAAATGTGGAGTGCCACTGTTTAATGGTTAAAGCCGCATCTTAAAATGGTTCTGATAAAAAGGGTTAGCGGGATAAATGGCCAATAAATATATTAAGCCGCCAAGGCAGTAAACGAATGAGCAAAGCTTTAAGCCTGGCTGCTCTTTTCGTTTAACCGCATCTCGTTGCAGGGAATAACAGTTAAAGTAGGTGATCTTTTTGGCGGA
>SLPH01000104.1 GCA_007132095.1 Syntrophomonadaceae bacterium
CATGACAATGTCCAGTAAAATAAGATCGGGCTGGGATTCGGTGTAGAGATCCAGCATTGCCCTGCCGTTTGCAGCTTCAAGCAACTCATAGCCGTGAGGAGCAAGGACACTGCGAATCAAGCGCCTGGTTGCACGGTGGTCGTCCGTGATGATGATGACCGGCTTGTTCGGTTGTGAGTTATCAACAGGCATGATCTGCCGACCTTTCCGGAAATCATATTCTTCCCGCCGCACCGACAGGGAAGGGAATTCTATATCATGACAAACATATAATATCATGACGACTTTCAATATGCCTGGTCTTGCGGGGAATAAGAATCAATTTGCTCCTTCCATCCGCTGCGGGAAAAGAAATCTTCCATTTGCTTAATTTCGCTTTCCAACAACCCGGGCAATGAAGCGGCTTTTTCCAGTTTGTTTTCATGTGCAAGCTTCTCCAGTTCGTACGCAATCTTGTAAGCGTTTCTCATGCCCAGATTCCCAAGTACACCTTTAAGACCGTGAGCCACCATTGCGACGGCTGGAGCATCCTTTTTTTCCAGTATTTTTTTTAGCACAAACATGTCCTGGTAAAAGTCCTGGAAGAAGATTCCCAACAGTTCCTCCAGCAATTCACTGCTTCCATCCATCTGTTGCAACATCTCCCGGGCGTCTACCGGTGGCAGGGCCTTTTGCACAGATTTATCCAACTTTTTTTCCATAACCCTGCCCAGGGCGTAATACAACTCCTCCGTATCGATCGGTTTGGATACATGGTAATCCATCCCTGCCTGCAGACACTTATCTTTATCTTTCTGCGTGGTATAGGCTGTTAAGGCAATAATGGGAATATATCCTCCCTTTTTTGCTTCTATAGTGCGAATATGCGCCGTGGTTTCAAATCCGTCCATTTCAGGCATTTGAACATCCATCAGAATAAGATCAAATTGCTGCGATTCGTACATTTCCAGTGCTTTTTTTCCATTAGAAACACTACTAACGTTGTGACCCCTTTTCTCAAGATAAATCTCTGTCAGTTTTCGGTTCATGGGTTTATCTTCCACCAAAAGTATATTCAACGCGCTTTTATCTTTTACGAAGATTTGCTCAGCAGGCTGTATTCGGGCAGTTGCCAACCGGGACTCTTCATGCATACCCTTTTTCCTCTCGGTCAAAGAAAAGGGGATCGTAAAATAAAAAATACTGCCATAGTTCTCCTTACTTTCAACTCCGATGAAACCGCCCATCAAATCCACCAGGTTCTTTGTGATGTGCAACCCCAAGCCTGTACCCTTTTCTTTATAGGCTCCTAATTCTTGGCATTGGAAAAAAATATCAAATATTTGATCCATCTTATCGGATGGTATGCCAATCCCGGTATCGCTGATGATAAAGTGAACAAGAGCAACATCCTTAGAAGCAAGTTTTTCTGTTTCCGCTTTTTTATCTAAGCATACGTTAACAGTCACATTTCCTTTATCTGTAAACTTTATGGCATTCCCAATAAGATTTAGCAATATTTGCTTAATCTTCATAGGATCTCCCAGAACAATACCGGGAATATTGTCATCAAAAGAATAAATTAATTTCAAGCCTTTCTTTTTAGCCTGGGGGGTTACGGATAATATGATCTTTTCTAATAAATGAGAAAGATCAAAGGGAATCTGGGCTAACTCAAGGGCTTCTGCTTCAATTTTAGAAAAATCTAGTATGTCATTTATTAAAGCGATCAGGGAATCGGCCGATTCCCTGATTATACTGATATATTCCATTTGTTCCCGAGAATGGATGTGCTCACTTACCAGATCAGCCATGCCAATGATAATATTCATGGGAGAACGGATCTCATGGGCCATTTTGGCCAGGAACCGGCTTTTTGCTAAGTTGACACGCTCAGCTTCTTCCCTTTTAAGACGCGCCAGTCTTTCTGCATAAATAATCTCCTCTGCCCGTTTATGCTCTGTAAGGTCGGTTACCACCATACAGATGGTATCCGGCATATCATCCCTCTGCAGGTTAATCAAGGAAAGCTGGACCGGAATCAGGGCGCCGCCATTGCCCACAAGGTCAAGTGTTGCAAGACGCTTCGCACCATTTTCTTCTGGTAATAATTGCTGAAGTTTTCGTTGTCCGCCAGGGGTGATAAAGTCCGTGATTGAGGAGCCAATCACCTTTTCGAGCGGTCGCTTGAGTATTTCGGCAAAGCATTTATTGGCGTAAAGAATCACGCCCTCCCCTGTTATTATGAGCGCACCCTCGCTCATGTTCTCGATCAATAACCGGTAGGAATGGTCGGCCCCCTCAAGGGTGAAAATTCGCTCACCGTGCACAGTTGAGACAACCAGCGCGTCCACCTGACCGCTTCGGATGGCATGAAGAGTTTCCTCTGCCTCTTCCAACCGGAGGAGAAGGTTCTCACATTCACACTGTTGTTGAGTTTTCGGTGAAGATTGTTTGGTCATAATCAGGCTACCTTTCATTTAAGACTAAGGACTCAATCCTTCCCGACTACCCGGGAAGGGAACGTAGATTACAGGTTCTTTTCACTTTTTTGTATATCCATCTCCCTCAGCAAACCCTCTGTATCTGACATATCTCCAATAATGCGTCGCCGTGGGAGGGGCATTTTCTTGATCAACGTAGGTGCAGCAATGATCCCCTCTCTCTCAGCCATGGTTGGTTGCTGGTAGAGGTCAATTACCTCCAGGTTGTAGCGGTCCTGCAGGTGTTTTTCACAGAAGTGCTTGATGTTTTTAACAGCAAGGCCAGAAGCAGGGGTAGTGCCTGCCACATAGAGCTGCAGAACGTAGGTGCTCTTCAACTCAGCATTGGCACCCTCGATTGCTCCTGTGCTATCGCTTATTTTCTTATGGATTGTCACCACATCCATCAATCATTTAATTCACTCCTTTTCCCCGCTTGTTTTCATATCCAACCCGACCAGGACACGCTCGGTATTCGACAG
>SLPH01000009.1 GCA_007132095.1 Syntrophomonadaceae bacterium
AGCTCCGCTGCTTCTCTTCTCTCCGGTATCGGCTTTCTTGTCATGGTCAAACTGTTAAGCTAGTTAAATTAAGAAATTTTCCTATTGTTCTGCAGGTAAAGCTGATAAAACTTTGCCTGCAGAATAACTCATTATTTAACTATTTTTTCAGGCGTATCCTCCAGGACTCATTTAGTGCCAGGCATTATGCTCCGCTTTTTAAAGCTCTGCCGGTCATTATTTCATATATTTGGTTAAATGATCTCCGCTGCAGGGCAGGTTATTTCACAGCCACGGCAGTATTTGATAACTTTAACCGGTGTGGCTGGATCAGTTTCCAGGTATTCTGTGGTTGCTGCTTTAATATCTGCTAACATACGGGTATTACAGCGGCTGCGATCATAATTGCCGGTTGCTCCAGGCAAGTTGTCAAGCCCGTAGTCTTCGGGATGATAAACAGCCTTTTCGAAAGCCATCTCAGGGCATACATCCATGCAGGGAGCGCTGCAGTTTTTGCAGGGCTGGTAATCCCGGGGGCCGGTAGACGGAATAGCTTCATTAAGCAGCATCGCTCTCAACCTCACCCTTGGGCCATACTTTGGGGTCACCAGGAGGTTGTTCTTACCGATAGTACCGAGTCCTGCCAGCATTGCGGCGTCCTTAAGGAAAACACCTCCCTTTCCCACAAAATAGGGGAGCGGTTTTGTTTCAATGGCCAGCGTTTCCCTGATCCAGGCTGCCAGGTTCCGATTGATATCAATTAAAATCCGGTTTCCCGGAGGATTGATATCATCCAGCCACCAGTCCAGTTGAGGTTGGTTCTCGGGGTGGGCGTATGAAATAACCAGGACACTTTTTGCCTCCGGGGACAGTTTAAGACTGAACCCAGGATTATTATAGTTTTCCTCTGCTTCATCATCATTAATTTCCAGGGACGGGAGTAATGGGGCCAGTTTATACGACGGCGCCTCTTCAAGATCTGCCATACTGCAAATACCGGCTTGCGATGCGCCAAGTTCCAACGCTTTCTTGATAATTAATGAGGCAATCTGTTCCTTAAGGTTCTCTTTCATCTGGTTGCTCCTCTGCATAATTTAATGATCCATCTGTTTTAAATATAGACACCGGTTTTAAATTTTTAATAGCTCTGTCAGACCGGAATCCCGGCCTGAAGTATTGTTTAATCCTTCCCTGAGAACGGCAGTCTCTCCGAGAATAACCGCGGATTTTTTTGCCCTGCTGACAGCAGTATAGATCAGTTCTTTCGAGAGGGTGCGAATAGCCCTGTCAGGAAGAAGAAAAGCCACGTTATCATATTCTGAACCCTGGGCCTTGTGGACGGTAATGGCCCAGGCCGGTTCTAGTTTGCCCTGCAGGGAGTAGGGAGGGTGGAAGATAAAGGAATCGCCGCGTGGAAAGACAGCCATCAGCGCGGTACTCTCGGTCCCTTCTGTATCGGTGCCGGCTACATGTAACATCAAACCTGAATCCCCGTTGTACAATTGCAGGCGATAGTCGTTTTTTGTTACCAAAACCGGCTCGCCGGGTAGATATCGGCCCTGCCGATAGCTGATTCCTTGTTGGTCCAGATAATGAATCCAGTTTCTATAGAACCATTCATTAACACTATCTGAACCGGTTCTGCCGGTAGTGACCCGGGTTGCGCAAAGAATCTTGAACCGTTCGCTGGCGGCCACCACCCGTCTTAGATCGGCCCTGGCGTCAGGTTCAAAACCGGACACTCCGACTCGATAAGAGCGGGTTAAGAGAGCGGCGAAACCCGGGTCGGCCCCGGCCAGCCGTTCAAGCCAGGCTTTAAAAAATAATTCTTTTTCAGCTTCCCTTTTTACTGCAAGCATTTCCACACCGCTGTAACTAAGCCGGGAGGGCTCAGACACAAAAGTGATCGGTCCGTGCTCTTCTGCTGTCGGCACGACACCCGCTTTGAAAGCATCAGCAGTATTGATGATTGATATTCCGCTTTTCTCTTCTTTTTTGGCCCGGTAGCTGTTACGTAGAGTTACAGCCCTTCCGTGCTGTTTGGCCAGGGCGGATCGACAGAGATCGCGCAAAACAGCTCCCGCCTCGATCGAAGGCAGCTGGTCAGAGTCGCCGAGGAAAATTATCCTTGCTTCAGGATGAAGGGCCTGCAGGAGTGAGTCCATCATTGCCAGGCTGATCATAGAGCTTTCATCCACTATTACAAGTTTTTCAGGCAGGGGGTTGTTTTCGTTATGGCTGAAACGGCCTGACGCCGGATTATAACCCAGGAGTCGGTGTAAAGTAGATGCAGGGGGGCAGTTATCGGCCAGGTAACTGTCTGCTTCCGCCGCGTCTATAACAGAGGCTAAATGATGGACAATTGAACGCTGCATTCTGTCGGCAGCCTTTCCTGTTGGGGAGGCCAGGGCAATCGTCTCAAGAGGAAGGAGCCTCGTGCGGGCCAGCACGCGAAGTATGGTAGCCGTAATAGATGTTTTACCGCTGCCCGGCTTGCCGCTGATTACCGTGATCAGGCCGCCCAGTGAAGAGCGTACTGCTTCAAGCTGGCTGCTGTCCAGCGATGCCGGCCCGTCCGGGCCGACCGGGGGAGCTTTAATAACTTCTTTCAACGCTTTTTCAAACTGCCGGTCAAGCGGTATCAGCCCGGCCTGCTTTTCCCTGCCTGCCCCGGCAGTAATTCTTCCGACCAGCAATCGCCCGACACGCTCTTCCAAAAGATGCATTCGCTGCAGGTAAAGAGAGTGGCGATCTAAGATAAGCGGTTTATACTCGCCCGCAGAGCCGATAATAAGATTGGCACCGTAAAAATTATGAGCCAAATTGTTTTTCTCAAGAGCGTCTAATGCTTCGATTATTTTCATCCGATCGCCCTCTGAAAGGCCAAGCTGCTCCATAAGCAGGTAGAACCTACCGGCTGGTTGGAGAGCCAACCGGGTGCCGCCGCTGCGGGAAGCCGCCAGTACAGCCAGGGCCAGGGTTGCAAGAAGCTTTCTTTCTTCTGCCGTGTTATCATCGCCGGTCAGTCCGGCAACTTCCCAGGCCCAGAAAAGCTCTTCAGGGCCAAGCTCAAAAGCTTCGGCGGCAGGAAGAGTATTGAGGAAAAAGTCAGCCTCACCGGTTTTGTATTTACCGGTTGATGAAATCGCACATCCCGAAGGGAGGAATATCTCTGGCCCTGTCATTTTATCTGCCGCTCCTTTCGCCATGTTTGCCGATAACCGGTCCGCCCCAACTGCCGCGCTTAAGCAGCTCGCGCTCCCAGGCCTCTATTTCAGCCCACGGGGGTTTGGAAAACCATATTCCCGGGGTGGTTTCCTCTTCCAACCCGATTCCCCTGATGAAAGCATAGATAATGCCGCCGAAACAGTCATTATATGACCTCTCGCTATTTATTTCAAGGAGCCGCAATACGGCAAAGGTGTAGATTTGGGCTTGCAAACTATAGTTGTTTTTAATGTGCATGGACAGGGCTTCCCTGTCGAATCGGGGCAGGCGATCGCTTTTCCAATCCAGCAGGTAATAGCGGGATCGGTATTCGAAGACAAGGTCGATCAGGCCCTGCAGAAAGCCGCGGCGGGCGGCATAAGGATGATTAAGCATCTGTTCTGTCACCTCTTTGCCGGGTCGGTTCTGCAAGTGCTCTGCTTCGGGGATAGGATAGGCAAATGACATTTCTCTGCACTGAGCGTTTACCGATGAGAAACCTGCGGGAATTTCGAGCATTTCACTTCCTTCTTCGCTTTTAGTAAATACAGGTGTATTTAAAGCTTTGTAAGTCAGCGCCAGCGCGCAGGCAATCTGTTTCTCTCCAAAACCGTAACGCCTGGCTGCCGACAGGGCCCGTCTCTGCACAAGTTCCTGCGCGGTCCATTCTTCCAGAGAGAGCGGCGCAATTTCTGCAGGTGGCGTTTCTTCCAGGAGGGAGTGTAAAAAAAGTCCTGTTTCACGCCCTCCCGGCAGGGTTGAGTCGGAGGGTGGCTCTGCCTGGATGCCGGTTTTTCCCGGTGAGAGCAGTTCATTTTCAGCTTCACCCTCAATGTCATCGACCCTGATCACGTTCTGGCTATCAACATCGGCAGTATAAGCTTTCCAGCTTTCGGCTTGCTTTATTCTCGTAAAGCTGGTTAAAATCACGCCTCTGTGATCCTGCTTTAGTTTGCCGGCCAACTCTTCGCTCGAAGGAAGCTGATCAGGTATCTGGGCTAAGCTTAAAGAGCTAAGGTTAAAATTCGCTTCGTTATTTTCAGCCGGCCCGGTTTTTACAGGCACATTGAGAAGTGCGAACTCCCCACCTTGCCTTGTGCTTTGCTCTTTTTCCAGGATCAGATCGAGCTGAACCTGCAGCGCTTTGAAAACAGGGCTTAAGCTTTTATAATCGTACTCTCTACCAGCCGGATCACCCGGTCCGGGTTTAAGGGGGCTAAAACAGGGCAGGTAGAGTTTTGATCTGGCCCTGGTCAGGGCGACATAAAGCAGCCGTTGTTCTTCTTCAACCCGGTCTCTTGTAATTGCTGCGGCAATCTCGCCCCCGGCCCTGCCGATGTGAAGGTAGCGTCGGTTATTATTGTGGTAAATGTTCAGCTTGTCGTAGCTGCCAAATGAACTGCTGAAGCCACCGGCAATAAATACTACCTCTGCTTCAAGGCCTTTCGCTTTATGCATGGTAAGAATCTGAACAGCGTCTCTTTCGCTTTCCAGGCGTTGAATATTACCTTCGCGACCTTCCGGTTCCCGCCGCCCTTCGATCAGCGCTTTAAACCAACGTATTAATTCAGCCAGGGCTGCCGGTCTTGAATAAGCTTCGGCCAGCAATAGCTCAAAGAGGTGCAGGTAATTGGTCAGGGCCCTATCTTCGCCCCGGAATATCAGTCTCCTGACCAGCCCCGATTCTGTCAGCAGCTGATCGAAAAAACTTGACCAGGCTCTGGCATCAGCCGCCTGTTTCCAGTTGATCAGCATTGCTGTAAGGGACTGTCCAATTCCTGAATCACGCCAGGCGGGAAGTTCGCCAAGGGGCAACTCAAAAAAACGGGTTAACCAGGCGGACATTTTTAAGGCCTGGTCAAAGGGGTTATCCACGGCGCAGAGCAGCCGGTATACGTTTTCGGCTTCAGGGCTCTGGAAAAGGCCTTCCTGCTTATAGTATGAGTGGGGGATGCCGTAAGCCCTCAGCGTCAGGCCAACCTGGCGAGCTTCGTTTCCGGTGCGGGTTAAAACATAGATAT
This sequence comes from Syntrophomonadaceae bacterium, assembly GCA_007132095.1. Lineage (GTDB taxonomy): Bacteria > Bacillota > Dethiobacteria > DTU022 > DTU022 > SLPH01. Next base: position 5,208 of record SLPH01000009.1, read on the forward strand.
CACCGGGGCCAATCGGCGCCGGTTCGGCATTGCCGCTCCCGGTTTTTAAGCCGTATACAGGGTCGGTGAGCCTGAGGATTTCTTCTGCAATAAATGTGAACAGGCCGTTTCTTATTGTGTCCGCTTTTAATTTGCCTTCGTCGCTGTAGAAACGAATCAGCTGAACCGGCGAAACCCTGCGCCCCTGCTCAAGCGCTATGCGGGTTAAGTCGCCGCAGCTAACCGGGGTATCGTAACGGTTCAACCCGCTGAAAAATGGACGCTCTTCTGCTTCGCCGGCAGTCAGGATACTATTGACCGCATCAACCATGGCCCCGGTTGAGCGGTAGCTTTTGTCCAGGGAGAGCAGCCCGGCGCCTTTATTACCGGTCAGGTACGACCTGGCCAGTTTATAAGTGTGCACATCGGCTCCGCGAAAAGAGTATATGGCTTGTTTTGGATCGCCGATAACAAAAAGCCGGTGGCCGGAATCGCTTTCGACAAATATTTTACGAAAAATTTCCCATTGGATATTATCGGTATCCTGAAATTCATCAACAAGCCCGCATTTCCAGCGTTTACGCAGCGCTTTTAGCAGGGGCTCTGCTCCCCGGCCTGAAATAGCCTCCAGGACACCGAGCAGCATATCGTCATAATCAAACAACCCCAGCGCTGTTTTCCTGGTTTTTAGCCTCACCTGTACCCTGGGCAGCAGATGATAGGCAAAGAAACTTTCTGCCGGGGCTGAAATCAGTTCTGCCTGGTCCAGCTTTGCAACAAGCTCTTTCAAGGCTCCCGCGGCCCCGCTTTTAGCGGCAGTACGCCGCAGGTTGTCAATTTGGCATCCCTTTTCACCATCAAGGCTGCGCTGTTTATATGCCCATGCGGAGAATAGTTCGGCAGCCTCAGGCTGTTCCGCATCAGAGGCGATCCGGGCCGCTTCATAAAGCTCATCAATGTGATTATCATAAGCACTGATAGTGCGCTTGTTGTTAAAAATAAAATCGCCGGCCTCTTTTACCGCTCCTGCGGAAGGGAATGAATTGATAACAGCAGTCAAGCCTCCCGGGGCCCAGGCCGGTGTTACAGGACACCTGTCGGTGCATCCTTCGCGATGGCACCTGAATAACATTGATTGCAGCTCTTCGAGCGTGTTACCTTTTTCGATCCAGTAGCGGGTGTAATCGCCCACCGGTCCCTCTTCAGCCAGGGCCAGGCGCATCTCTTCCCGGAAAGCAAATCCAAAAGATTCCTCGCCATTAACATGCTCCTGCTCAAAAAGGCGTCCGCCCAAAAATGATTGTTCGCTTAGCACCCGCTGACAGAAGCCATGGATGGTGGAAATTGCGGCCCCATCAAAGCGGAACAGCGCTTCTCGCAGGCGGCTGCGGGCAGCTTCGTCAACTTCCCATTTTGAAAGGCCGGGGCAGTCTGCCTTTTCCGGCATACTGCTGTCGCAAACCCGGCGGATGAGCGATCGAACTCTTTCCCGCAATTCACGGGTAGCAGCATCAGTAAAAGTGACTACCAGGATTTCTTCAACCCGGGCTTTCCCGCTGATGATCAGATCTAAAACCAGGTGTTCCAGGGTAAAAGTTTTACCAGTCCCGGCAGAGGCTTCAATCACGGCGTGCCTCTGTTTTAGTTCCGGGCGCTCCAATATTTCCGGTTTAGGATAGTAAGTTGTTTTCATTAAAAGCCCTCCAGGGCTGTAATATTCTTAAATAAAAGGCCAAATCGTTTTTCTGCAATGGCAGAGGCTTCCTGAGCGGGGGGTGGTTCATAATGGCGCGGGTCCGGGACAGGGCCCCAGGTGCTGGAAAAAAACCAGCGCTCATCTGCCGCCATTGAGTAGACCAGTGATCGAAGCGCGTCACCGTTTGGTCCTGCTGCTTTTTTTTCCGGATTGAAAAAGATCTTTTTGACGCCTTTCTTTTTCACCCCTTCTTCTCTTTCCCCGGCTCTTTTCAAGTGTTCAAGGAAAATTGCCTCGCAGGGCAGCAGGTAATCATGGGCGGGGCCAAGCAGCTCAGCTGCTCGTTCAGTAATCCATGCAGTTGCATCATCCATGGAAGGTACGCGGCAAGAAAGGCGAAACTCTGCCGCCTCGCCCCTGCCGGAAGCGTAAAGGAGGGATATTTCTGCAGACCCATTACTGATCTCTCCTGCGGAGGCAAGCGTATAAAGGTCTACCAGCCCGCGCAGCATGGTGCGAAAGATGCGGCTTCGGGCGCTGTCGGTGTTCGGTTGAGGCGGTTTGCCCGGCTGCAAGATTATAAAGATAGGCGCTTCAGATAACATGTTTCCGGTCAGACCGCTTACCCTGGCAGAAACCGTTGAAACATGGCCCGGTTCATCGGTTAGATTCAGCTTAACATTGAGCGGGTCCAGGATGATCTCTGCCGGTGATTGATCTGCTGAACGCCCCAGGCGAAACCGTTTAGAGAATAGTTGGCCCGTTGATAAATCCCATGGTTCCTGATTTTGATCCGGCAGGGACAGCTTTAAAAGCGCGGCCCACTCCTCAAATATTGAGCGGTGTTTTCTTTCCAGGGCCTGGCCGAGTGAGCCAACAGGAAGTCTGCCTTCGAGACGGAGCCTCTCCGATCTTTCCCGGTATAACCGGAAGGGGTTCATATTGCCAGATAGCGCATCGAGGAAGACACTGCGCAGAAGTCCGGTTTCGAGGGGTTTATCCAGCTCAAAATCTTCCTCTTCCCTGTCAAATAGATCTTCTTCATCTTCAGAAAGGCCCAGTACGGAAGAGGCCCAACCCTGCATCGGGCACTCAAGGAAGCGCCTGATTGAACTTATGGTTAAATTATGCGGGGCTGCATGTTCTTTATCAGGAGCCCTTTCCAGCAAAGGAAAACCTTTCGGGTCGGTTGAACCTGAAATGCCGGCCGGCAGGGCCAGCATCCGGGCCAGCTTATCTCTTGTTTCCCGGTCCGGCAGCTGATTCAAGAGATCGTTAATAGCTATGTTGGCAGGAATATTGTTTTGCAGAGGCTTGATCGATTTGGCTTCGTCCTTTTCAAGCCTATCCTGCAAAGTTGTCGCGATTGAGTACACCTGAGCCTCTCTTTTTGCCTCGTCATTAATGCTTTCCGTAAAGACTGATGGTTCCAGGTAGCGCCTTAGCGGCGGTTTAAGGGTGATCTTTTTAATTCCCTCTTCTCCCAGGTAGCCGGTTTTCAGCATATGAAGCAGTTCCTGGACAACTGCCGAGGGTTGAAGGGTATCCCCTGTCTGTTCATCCCTTCTGACGTAGCTGATGTAAAGCCTATCCCTGGAGCAGAGAAGGGTTTCCAGGAACATGTAACGATCCCGTTCCGAGGGGTCCACGTCCCCCGAGCGGCGCCTGGCCGAACGCAGGTCGAGCGCATCCCGGCGGCCGGGGGCAGGAAATTGCCCTTCACCCAAACCAAGAATAAATACATTTCGGAAAGGAATTGCCCGCATAGGCAGGAAAGACGAGACTACAACTCCTTCGGCTAAATACTGGCCCCGTGCTCCTTCAAGCGACTCCAGGGAACGAAGGGCTAATTCAGCAGCAGCCCTGCCGCTAACCGGTTTTCCCAGATCCATTCTGTCAAGCCTGGATAAGGCGGACAACAGGCGCAGGCGTTCGCGCCTAGCGGGGTTTTCAGGGCTGCATAAATAAGTATCAAGCTGCCTGGCGTAAAAATCAGCCCAATCAGATAAGGTTAGCTGTTCCGTGCGCACATAGCGGGAATCGGCTATTAAAGAGCGGATCAATAGCCCGAACCAGGCTGCGCCTTTCAACTCCGTTTCAGGTGTTTCAGCCGGCAGCAGGCGGCTCGACGCAGCCGCGAAATAACGATTGTCGCCGCTTTTAGCGCCTGTCATAAAAGCCCCCAATGCCAGCCGTTTAATCCCCTGGTCCCAATTGAAAACATCCTCATCAATATATGTGTTCACGTGATCACCTTTGTCGGCCCCAAAGATGATGCCCAGTTTATCTGCCAGTCTTGTCTGTTCGCCGGGAGCAATTTCTTTAAAATTGCCCAGTAAAGCAGGGTGTTCAAGCAGGGATAGCAATTCGGTCCTCGAGAATCGACCGAAAGGAAGTTTTAGCAGTAAACTCATGGCTTCAATTAGGCCGCTGCTTGCCGAGCCGGGAAGATCTGAAATACTGCAGGGCAGATTGTGGTTGGCAGAAAAAGCCGTTTCAATCTGGGGCAGGTAGAGATCCCGCTGCGAGCTGTTAACAATAATTGCTATATCGTTGAAGCGAAGCGGGCTCTTTTCCCGGCCGGATTTATCATCGCGCATTAAACGCCAAATCTCATCGGCGACCCACTCAACTTCACGGCGCACCGAAGGAGCAGCAATAATTTGCAGGGAGGGGTCGGGCGGCAGGGGATCGACTGTTTCCCGGGTTAAGGTATTGGCAATCTCCTTGTTGTGAGCGTCATTGCAGGTTTTGATTATTCTTTCCGGTTCCCTCAGCAAGATGTCCCGCTGCAGGATCTGCAGAAGGGTTTTCCCTGTAAGGAAAGGGTCTTCGAAAGCGCTGTGAAAATCGCAATCGGTAAGTTCTCCCAGCAGCTTCATATGTTCACGGCCGGGTCTTCCCCAGTATCTCAAACCGGGATTATCGGTTTCCGCCAGGCTGAAAGGATCTTCGCTTTCCGGTTCGTTGCCGTTCTTCCAGCTTCGACGGGAAAATTTTTCCTTTTCTCCTTCCAGGCGGGAAAATAGCTCGCGATCTGTTTCCACGTCTTCCCAGAATTCTGCACAGGGGTTCAGGGTGTAAATTTTCAGGGGCAGGACTTCGCCAAGCCGGGCAAAGAGCACTTGGAAAAGACGGGCCATGTAGGATACGCCAAAGATATAAAGCGGGGGCAGTTTATTTGCAGCCAGTGATTTAAAAAGATTGTTGTCAAGAGCAAGCAAGTCAAGGGTTTCCCAGCGTCCGCCCCCTGGAGGGGGGTTTTTATCCAGAACGCCATGGGGCCCAAAAACCAGCTGCCAGAGAGCCTGCTGCCAGTTTGCGACTGAGGCTGCTGAGGGATCAGCGGCGGCTGGATCGGAAAAAGGCAAAGCTCTTTTCAGTCCGGCCCCGCTTTCTGCGGTTTTCATGGAAGGGTTGTTTCCTCTATCTCTCCACCGGGCAATCATTTCCGGGCGGGATAAAGAATATTCCTGGAAAAGGTAAGCCATACGGGAGGCCAGTTGGACCTGCCGGATGGCTTTGCCGTCCGGCAGCAGATAGGCATCAAAAACTGAGCGGTTGAGCAGCCCCGGATTTTGCTCGCCCATTGTTCCAGGTAATACTTTCTCCATCCCGGAAGGCAGCGGTTTTTCAGGATCAGCGTTTTCAACACTGTGCAGGTAGTAGTGAACAGGCGCCAAATTGGGCTCCAGCATCATTTTCTCATCAATAAGAACCGCCAGAATAGCGGCTTCAACGGTATCCAAATCGGCCAGGCGCAGGCTGTTATGAGAAGCTTGAGCGGCAATGTCGCCGAAAAACCGCTCTACCCGCCTAAAGTTGAGGTTGGCGGCTATACCGGTCGATTGGGCCAGCCCGAGGCGAACCCAGGTTTCCATGTTGCGGTTGGGAACCACCAGTTCAACCGGCTCAAGAGGATCTGCGCCGGCCAACTTACGCTCCCGCAGGCTGCCGGCCAGTTTGTCTAGCAGGCGCTCTGTTTTATTTGAATAAAAGAGCTCTATTCCCGGACCAGTTTCAGCCACTGTCAGGAACCCTCCTCTCCATTTTGCGGATCCGATCATTGATAATTGCGTCAAAAGAGGTTATTAGAATTGTAGCACATTTTACCTTCCTGGGGCAGGTCTTACAAGCGGAGCGTGGGAATAACGAGCTTATTTATGCCTGTAATTAAAGCTTCCTGCCTGGAAGGGCATTGGCTTGCCGCAATAGAATAATGTTTAAAAAGGCGGTGTCTTTTCAGCAAGAAAGGGGGTTCATTTATGAAGCGAATCATTGTCGCTCCCGATTCTTACAAAGAAAGCCTGGAAGCTCACGAGGCGGCCGAGGCAATTGCCATGGGATTCAGGAAGGTGTTTCCCGGCCTGGAAATATGCATCTGTCCGCTTTCGGATGGAGGCGAAGGCCTTGTCCGGGCCCTGGTTCATTCTTCGGAAGGCGAGATTATTGAAGCGGTGGTTAAAGGACCACTGGGCAATGAAGTGACCTCCTTTTTCGGGGTCCTGGGCGACGGCGAAACTGCGGTAATTGAGATGGCTGCCGCTTCAGGCTTACCCCTGGCTCCCCCCGATCAACGCGATCCTTTGGTTGCAAC
>SLPH01000195.1 GCA_007132095.1 Syntrophomonadaceae bacterium
CACTTCAAGAGCGACCAGGGAAGGGTTATAGCGATCGATAGAGAAGGCTTAGAGCAAAGCCCGGAAATGCTATCCGGGGGAGCTTACGATCAGCTCTATTTTTCGATCAGGCTGGCCCTTGGTGAAAAAATACTGGGCCGTGAAAAAGGTTTCCTGATTCTCGACGATCCTTTTATTAAAGCCGACGCGGCCCGGCTTGAAAAGCAGCTGCAGATGCTCATAGGCCTCTGCCAGGAAGGTTGGCAGATCCTCTATTTTTCGGCCAAGGATGAAGTTAAGGCGGCTTTAAACGAAAAGATCGGGCAGGGAGAGATTAAGATTTTCACGATCTGATCTTGAGCTGGACCGCTTGTGCTGCCGAGGTGAAAGAAAACCGGCCTAAAGGCCACAATAAGGAGCGATGCCTTATGCGCTTAGTTTTGCTGGGCTGTTACGGACCTTATCCTCCTGCGGGAGGAGCCTGCTCGGGGTATTTACTCCAGGCAGAAGGCTGCAGCATCCTGCTTGATTGCGGCAACGGGGTTTTAAGCAGGCTGCAGCAGCACCTTGATTTTAACAGGCTTGATGCTATCCTGCTTTCTCACCTGCACGCCGACCATTATTCTGATATCATGATCATGCGCTACGGGTTGGAAATTGCCGTTAAGGAAGGGGTTCGGCCTGGTCCGCTGCCGCTTTACGCTCCTGCGGAACCGGTCAGCGAATTTGAACGGCTTCCCTACAAAAGCGCTTACCATGTCCGGGCCATAATTCCGGGAGAAAAGCTGCAGCTTGGGGCTTTTTGTGTTAATTTTACCGTGGGCGTTCATGCGGTTCCTTCGATGGTAATGCGGATTGAAGCCGGTTCTAAAAGCCTGGTCTACTCCGGTGATACCGAATACTTCAGCGGCCTGGAGGAATTTGCCTCAGGAGCAGACCTGTTCCTCTGCGAAGCCAACTATCTCCAGTCCCAGGTTGACCAGGGGCTTCCCAACCACCTCAGCGCGGCCCAGGCAGGCAGGGCGGCCGCTGCCGCGGATGTAAAAAAGCTGCTCCTGACCCATCATAACCCTGCCGGTAATCCGGAAGCAGCCTTATCGGAAGCGCGAAAAGAATACCCCGCCGCCCTTTTAGCCAGAGAGGGCGAAACCGTTGAGATTTAATTAGAGCTGATTAAATATAAATGGAGGCGATTGATAATGGCAAAAAAACAGCAGCCTGCCCAGGTAATGCTGGGCCCCGTCCCTGCCGCCTTGATTGGCTGCGGTAATGCTGAGGAACAGAACATTATAACCCTGGCCTGGGTCGGTGTGGTTAACTCCTCGCCCCCCATGGTTTCAATCGCGGTGAGACCCAACCGTCACTCCCACCGTTTGATTGAAGAGAGCGCCGAGTTTACAGTTAACCTGCCCCTGGCAGATCAGGTTGAAATTGTCGATGGCTGCGGCACTTTAAGCGGTAAAGACCTTGATAAATTTGCAAAATATAACCTTACCCCGGTAAAAGGGACCCTTCTTCATGCCCCGTTTATTGAAGAGTGCCCGATCAGCATGGATTGCAAGGTTGAAAAGCAGATCAGCCTGGGCAGCCATGACCTATTTATCGGCCGGATTATTGCTTCTTATGTGGCCGAAGAATTTCTTGACACCAAGGGCAAGATCGCCTTTGGCCGCTTCAACCTGCTCGGCTTCTCTGCCGGCAGTTACCTGCAGGCTGCCTCCCTTGATCTTTCAATCGGTTACACCGTGAAGGAAAAGTAGCGCCTGAACAACTAAGCCGTCGGTACTGTCCGGCGGCTTAGTTCCTTAATCCCGCCCGGGCCGGGATCTTTCGCACCCGGCCCTGCCTGGCTGCCTCTAGTCTAAAGCTTTTTACTCCTCCCCTGGGCGCGGCTATTAATTTCCTTTTTACGCCTATTGCGACTGTTTATTATCGCTATGACAACAAGCCTCACAGGGAAGCTTGTTATGCTCCCCCATTGTTAAGCAGGCAAAAGTTCGTCAAAACCGGCATAAAGTTGCCAAGCGCCTTCCCGAATTGTTATAATACGGGAGGGTAAAAGAAGTTCTTATTACTGGAAAGCTTGTTGATCCGCTTATCGATCATAAACCTATTTTCATCTTAAACGAGGAGTTTATTTTGCCCGACATTCAATCAACCTTAAGAGAGCTGCCAGCCGTTGACCGTCTGCTGAAAGAGCCGGTCCTTGAGACGGTTATGACCATTTTGCCCCGCCGCCTGGTCCTGCTTGCCGTTCAGGATACTATCTCAGGCTATCGCCACCGCATCATTGACAGGGTAGATCAGCAGGGCTCTTTAGAAAATATCGATCTATCCCCGGCAGCAATTGCCGTTGAAGCTGCTGCCCTGGCAAAAAAAAGGGGCGGTTCCAGGTTGAAACCGCTGATCAACGCAACCGGCGTAGTAATTCACACCAACCTTGGCCGTGCCCCTTTGGCCCAAAAAGCGGTTGACGCTTTAGCCAGGATCGCCTTTGGCTACAATAACCTTGAGATGGATCTTGAAAGCGGGGAACGCGGTTCCCGCATGGCTCACGTGGAAGAACTGATCTGCGAACTGAGCGGTGCTGAGAGCGCCCTTGTGGTCAATAATAACGCTGCCGCCGTTTTTCTTGCCCTGAACACGCTGGCTGCCGGGCGTCAGGTCGTGGTTTCAAGAGGCCAGCTCGTTGAAATCGGTGGCTCTTTCCGGATTCCGGAAATTATTGCCGCCAGCGGGGCTGTTCTGGTTGAAGTGGGCGCTACCAACAAAACTCACCTGCGTGATTACGAAGCGGCAGTTGCCGAAAACACGGCTGCCTTTCTCAAAGTTCACACCAGCAACTACCAGATGGTCGGCTTTACGGCTGAAGTAACCACGGCAGAACTGGCTCAATTAGCCCACCGGCACAACCTGCCCC
>SLPH01000203.1 GCA_007132095.1 Syntrophomonadaceae bacterium
GCAGATACCGCACTGGCCATAACGATTGATGAAGAAAGGGCTGGTACTTTTTACCTTTCCGGCCAGGTAAAAAAGGAAGCAGGGCAGGCCATTAAGGACTTAAAAGATGCGGGAATCAACAAGTTTGTAATTCTATCCGGGGACTCAGAAGAAGCCACGGCAAAAATGGCTCATGATCTGGAACTGGAGTCCTACCGGGCAGAACTGCTTCCGGAAGAAAAAGTTGAACTTATAGAAACATTGATAAGAGACGGCTATAAAGTTGCCATGATTGGGGATGGCATTAATGATGCCCCGGCCCTGGCAGCTGCCGACCTTGGCATTGCCATGGGCCTTAAAGGAACTGAACTGGCTGTAGATACCGCGCCAATAGTCCTGCTGGGGGACAAGCTTGACATACTGCCTTACACCTATAAACTGGCCAGAAAAACTGCTGCGGTGATCAGGCAAAATATTGTTTTCGCCTGCCTGATTATTCTGCTGCTGGTCATTTTCGCATTTATGGGCTATGTCGGCCCGGCAGCAGGCGCCCTTTTGCATAAGGGCAGTACAGTTATCGTTATTCTAAACGCCATGCGGCTGATGACATTTAAGGGATAAGAAGCCGCGAAAACCAAAAGAGAGGTGCAAACTGATTTGGAAAAGGGCAGTCACATAGACTTCACTGTTGATGGGCCTATTGCCACTGTCAAGCTGAACCGGCCCGAAAAGGCAAATGCTTTTGATGGCGCCATGTGGCAGGCTCTTGAAAAAACGGCTTTAATTATTAAAGCCACCCCGGCCATTAATGCCGTTATTCTTACCGGGGCCGGAAATTCTTTTTGCGGCGGACTGGATATTAAAAAGATTCTTTCCGAAGGCCTTACCCTGGAAGGCTCCCTGCGCCAGGGTCCTGAAACCCTGGGCTACCTGAGCGCAGTTTTTACCCTTTATGAACAGCTGCCTGTTCCGGTCATTGCCGCTATCAAAGGCGGCTGCATCGGGCTTGGCATGGAACTGGCCCTGGCTTGTGATATCCGGTTGGCCGCGGAAAATGCTGTTTTCTCTATTCCCGAAGTGGCATTCGGCCTTGTTCCCGATTGTGGTGGAACGCAGCGCCTTCCCCGGGTAGTTGGGATTGGGATGGCCAAAGAGCTAATTTACTCCGGCAGACGTATAGATGCAGAAGAAGCCCTGCGCATCAGGCTGGTCAATCATGTTTACCCGGCAGAAAGGTTGTTGGAGGAAGCTGAAAAGCTGGCCCGGGAAATTGCCGCCCATCCTAACGGTGCAGTCCAGGCATCCAAGCGCTGCCTTAATGAGGCTCTTTCCACAACCATGGAAACAGGCTTACGGTACGAAACAGTTTCCGCTGTATCAATCCTGGGGGATCGGCTTAAGGATATGATCAAGTTTAAGTAAGCTCAAGCAAAGCGGTGCGCACGATGAACTGGCGGTAAAGAAAAAACAGGCTTGATCTTCAGAGCTTTTTTCGGCCTTAAAGGGCGTATTTCTAAACAGCTGAGATTTTCAGCCTGGGGAGTAACGTTTATTTATAACAGTGAATGGGCTTGACACTCCGACGGTAATTATAGTCTTCCCCGTCGCAGGTACAGGCCCGGCAGAGCTCAAGGGAGGAGAATTACCGGTGAAAATACTCTATGTTGAAGATAATGCCGATTACGCCAGGCGAATCCAGCGGAAACTGGCCGAACATGTTCAGCCAATCTATACTGTAATCGCAGGGAGCCTTTCAGAAGCACAGAGCATATTAGGAAATAAACCTGATTTCGACCTGGTCATGATCGGCTTGAACCCGCCTGACTGCAGCGGTCTCAATCTTTTGTCTGAAATTCGCACAAAAGGTTTCCCGGTTGCCGTAATTGTTTTAACCGGCCGGGGAGAAGAAGGTTCCGCTCTAACAGCCTTAAAACAGGGGGCTGATGACTACTTCATAAAAAGCGACGAAACTATTACCCAATTGGTAACCCTGCTTGAAGATACTTTGAAAAAGTCCCGGGCTAAATCCAGGAAACCGGGAAGGAACGGTCGGTAATGCGACAGCGTCCACAATAATTATTACTGGATCCTGCAGATTATTCCAACCCTGGCTCCTGCTGCCCTGATCAGCTCTGCCGGGGATATTTCCAGCTGAACACCCCTGGCCCCGGCACTGACGATGATCGTCGTATGGTTAAATACGCTCTGATCCAGGTAGTAAGGATAATTGTGCCTCATGCCAACGGGTGATACTGCTCCGCGCATGTAGCCGGTAAGCTGCTGAACCTCTTTCAGGGAGACCATTTCTACTTTCTTGTCTTTACTCAACCTGGCCAGGGCTTTCAAATCAAGCTCACATCCGGCGGGAATGGAAGCGGAAATCACTCCGGTGCGATCTCCGCGGGCGATCAGGGTCTTAAAGACCCGGTCCGGGGGCAATCCAAGCAGATCTGCCGCCATTTCAGCGCTAAGATCCCAGTTTTCAGCCGCAAAAGAACGGATCGTAAAATGAATACCAGCCTGTTCCAATATCCGCACCGCATTCGTTTTTTTCAAGATGCCCCCCTGTTAATAGCCAACCGGCGCCGGATCGCCGTTGCCCTGGTGTTAAAGGCCGCGCAGGAGCTCGCTTTTCAGCGATCCCGGGGTTTTCTTTCTTATGATGGAATCCAGTGCAAAAAGAAGCTCTTTTTTCTCCTTGGACAGGGTTGCTTTCAGGGGAAGGTAGTTGGAAGCATGGTTTGCCCTGAACACACAGTTTGTGAGCTCGAGACCTTCAACAACCAGCCTGATCTCCCTTAATAACTGCCAGGGGTTGAGCGCAGTTAGGGCTCCCTTTTGGAACTGGCGATACATGGTTGTGCCGGGTACGGTCATAAGGCTGAGCAAACCAAGATATTCCGGATCGATCCGGATTAAGAGGCGAGCAGTCTCAACCGCGTGCTCTTCCGAGCCCTCCACCCCGGCCAGGCCATTAATAACGGTAATCGACAGGGGCACCCCGGCCTCTTTTGCTTTCCCTGCTCCTTCAACAACCTGATCCGGTGAGACCCCTTTTTTAACCATGTTTAATACGGCGGCGCTGCCGCTTTCCAGGCCCAGGTAGATCATGCCCAGGCCGCTCTTCTTTAACCTGAGAAGTTCATCACTGCTTTTCTCCAGCAGGTCCTGCGGGTTACCGTAAAGCGTTACTCTCTGCAGGTTCGGAAAAGCCTGCCCCAGCAGGCTCAACACCTTCAGCAGGCTGTTTGTTTCCATGGTCAGCGCATTGCCGTCGGCAAGAAATACCCTGCGCGTACGGGGCATATAAGCGGCCGCAAGGGCAATGTCGCTGCTGATCTGTTCTAAGCTTCGCACCCTGAATTTTTTGCGCTTATACATGCCGCAAAATGTACAACGATTATGCGAGCAGCCGATCGTGGCCTGCAGGATCAAACTGTTTGCCTCGCTTGGAGGACGAAATACATCACCTTCATAACGCAGAGGCATACGGCAAATCACCCTTTCCCAGTCTATAATTTATTCTTCAACTCGGCTCCTAAACCCTTCTAGTGCTGATTAGGCAATACGCCGCTTAATCAGTTATAATATAAAGCGTCTGTATATTAAGCCCGGCAGTTCTCCGGTGAAATAATGAAAATACTCCGGGCAGGCAATAACAAGGACCAAATGAAGCCCTCAACTGAAAGGGGTACGCAAACTGAGAGATAGAACTGAAACAAACTTTTTACCGATTTCCCGGGCAGAAATGGCGGAGCAGGGCTGGGATCACGCCGATTTTGTCCTCGTCAGCGGAGACGCTTACGTGGACCACCCCTCTTTCGGGGCTGCTATCATTGGTCGCTACCTTGAGGCTCACGGTTTTAAGGTTGGTATGATTGCCCAGCCCGACTGGAAAAACCGTTCAGAGTTTATGAAGCTGGGACAACCCCGTCTCGCTTTTCTTGTCACCGCCGGAAACATAGACTCAATGGTAAGCCATTACACGGTAGCGAAAAAACGCCGCAAAACGGATTCCTATAGCCCCGGGGGACAGACCGGCCTCCGCCCGGACAGGGCAACCGCGGTTTACTGCAGGAAAATCCGAGAAGCATACCCTGAAACACCGATAATCATCGGGGGCATTGAAGCAAGCCTTCGCCGCCTTGCTCATTACGATTACTGGAGCGACAGCTTAATGCCTTCAATTCTGATTCAGTCGGGAGCCGACCTGCTCGTATACGGCATGGCAGAGAGGGCTATCCTGGAAACCGCCGAAGCGCTGCAGAGCGGATTGAACATTAACGATCTTACTTATATAAAAGGCACCGTTTTTAAGGCAACTTCCCCGGACAGGCCTGATGACACGGTAATGCTGCCTTCATTTAACCGGCTTTCCGGCGACAAAAGACTTTTTGCAGAAAGCTTCATGATTCAATATCAATATGCCGACACGTTTTCCAACAAAGTCCTGGCAGAGCTGTATGACGAAGGCCTGGTGGTCCAAAACCCTCCCGCCGAGCCACTGAACAGCGATGAACTGGACGCTATTTACCGCCTGCCCTTTACCAGGCGGTGGCACCCGGTTTATGATAAAAAAGGCGGCGTGCCTGCAATCAGCGAAGTCCAGTTCAGCCTTATCAGCAGCCGGGGCTGCTTCGGAGGCTGCAGCTTCTGCGCCCTGCATTTCCACCAGGGCCGTTTTGTGCAGGGCAGGAGCGCTGACGCTATTATTGAAGAAGCAGAACATTTAATCACGGAGCCCGGCTTTAAAGGCTATATTCACGATGTAGGCGGACCAACGGCAAACTTTCGGAAACCTGCCTGTAAAAAACAGCTTAAAACCGGACCCTGCCGCGACAGGCAATGCCTGCACCCCCAACCCTGCCCGCAGCTTGAGGTTGATCACAGCGACTACCTGGAGATCCTGCGGCGGTTGCGCAGCCTTGAAGGAATTAAAAAAGTATTTATCCGTTCAGGAATCCGTTACGATTACCTTCTTCTCGATCAGGATGACGGTTTTTTCAAAGAGCTCTGCGAACACCATGTCAGCGGCCAGCTAAAAGTAGCCCCCGAGCATATAGCCGGCCCTGTCCTTGAAAAAATGGGTAAACCGGGCAGTAAGCTCTATCTTGATTTTAAAAAGCGTTATATGACCATTAATAAAGAGCTGGGCAAAGAACAGTACCTGGTTCCTTATTTTATGTCCAGTCATCCCGGATCCGATTTGGCAGCAGCAGTGGAACTGGCCCGTTTTATCAAAAAAAATGAGCATGTGCCCCAGCAGGTTCAGGATTTTTACCCCACCCCGGGGACACTGTCAACCTGTATGTTTTATACCGGCCTCGATCCCAGGACCATGGAGCCCGTATATGTTCCCCGAAGCCCGCATGAAAAAGCTATGCAGCGAGCGTTGATTCAATATGGGAATCCGAAGAATTATCACCTGGTAAGTGAGGCCCTGCAAAAAGCCGGCCGCAAAGACCTGATCGGCTATGGGCGCAAATGCCTGATCCGGCCCCGAAGCGGAAAAAAGAATCTGGCCGCCCGAAAAAAGAAAAAGAATAGCCCGGCAGGAGCCAAAAAACCCGGCATCTAATCGCACTACTGAGACAGAAAATTTTATGCTGTCAGGAGCAAGGCACATTGCAAAAAGATAAAGTTACAATTAAAAGAATTATCCTGCGTTACCTGGCCCTCTTCAGCGGCCTTTTCATCATGGCAAACGGAATCGTATTTACCATTAATGCCAACCTTGGCGTAAACCCCTGGGATGTGCTGCACATTGGCCTGGCGAATCAAACCGGGCTGACTGTTGGCAGGGTTATGCAGCTGGTGGGCCTCATACTACTGGTAACCAGTTACTTCTTAAAAGTGCGATTATATACCGGAACGATCTTAAATATGATTTTTCTCGGCTTTTTTGTCGACATGATCCTGACGGCAGGATATATATCGCCACCGGAACTGATCTGGAACAAAATACTGCTCTACACCTGCGGGGTTGTATTCTTTGGCTTTGGAGTGGCGGTCTACATTAGTCCCAATCTTGGGGCGGGCCCGCGCGACAGCATGATGCTGGCCCTGACCAGGATCACGGGACAAAAAAAAGGATTGATCAGGACGGCCATGGAAGCAACCGCGGCTGCCGCGGGCTTAGTCCTGGGCGGTCCCCTGGGCATCGGGACAATAATATTTGTCCTGACAATCGGTTTTTTCATGGAAGCCGGCTTCTTTGCGATCGATCTCTTTAAAAGAAGCCGATTTTTTCAGTACCTCTGGTTTTAAAAAAAGGAGTTTCAGTTTATACTGTCAAACTATAACAAAGTGTCTTTAAATGTACCTTTGCTCAAACAATAAAGCTTACCCTTATTAAGCTTTTCGACAGGACCAGCTTAATTAAGCTGACCTGCAAAGCGGCTTCTTCCCCGGGATCCAGAATAATTTAAAACAGTTTTACGTTCTAGTAACCTTGTAAGCGAAGGATAACAGCTTAAAGGAGATATGGCCTGTGAAACATGAAGAGCTGCATTGGACCACAAATGACGGTTTGAAGCTTTATGCGCAGGGATGGGCGCCGGATCAAGAAGCGGTTGCAATACTTTGCCTGGTCCACGGGCTGGGCGAACACAGCGGACGCTACAGTCACTGGGCGGCAAAATACACGGATGCCGGTTTTGCCGTGCTGTCTTTTGATTTGCGCGGTCATGGCAAATCAGAAGGTTTAAGAGGACATGCCCCATCTTTTGATCACCTGGCGGATGATATCTCCCTGATGCTTAATTATGCTGATAAGCACTATGAGGGCAAACCGGTTTTCCTCTACGGGCACAGCCTCGGAGGTCTTCTGGCGCTCTACTATTTAACCCAGCGCAGGCCTTCCCTCAAAGGGGCCATAATAACAAGCCCCGGTTTACGAACTATTGCCGAAAAGCAAAAAATGAAACTGGCTTTCGGGCGCGCAGCAGTAAAAGTCATCCCGCACCTGACTGTCCCCAATGGGCTTGACCGGAACAACCTGTGTCATGAACCTGAGGTAATCAAGGCCTATCAGTCGGATCCACTAGTGCACGACCGGATTTCACTGGCCCTGGCAGCCGAAATGATAGAGGTGACCGATTACATATTGAGCTCTGCGGGGGAGCTGGAGACTCCACTTTTGGTAATGCACGGAAGTGATGACGAACTTACTTATGCTTCAGGCTCAGAAGAACTGGCCGCCGCGGCCCAAAACAGCTGCACTCTTAAGCTGTACGAGGGGCTATTTCATGAGCTGCATAATGAATTTGAACAAGATACAGTTTTTGCCGATCAATTAGAGTGGCTAACCACCAGACTGGGAGAGTAAACTTTCAATGGGAGATCACTACAGCGATTACACCCCGGTAAACGATAGCTTAACCGGCTGCGGCAACAGCGATAATGAGATCAACAATATTTTCGCTGCCGAAAAAGAAAACATCTTTGAGCTAATCTTTGAAGAATCTCCCATATTTATCGTCTGCATCGATAACGACGGCTCCCTTCTGATGATGAACAAAGTAATGCTGGCTGCTCTCGGCTACTCTGACTTCAGCGAAGTGCGGCGCTGCAATTACCTGGGTACTTTCGTGCCCCGGAAAGACCGGGATAAAGTGTCCGCTGTTTTCAAAGAACTGGTTAATAAGCGGACCCCGACAAGGAATATAAATAGCGTCCTGAAGAAAAACGGCAAGGAAATACTGGTAGAGTGGCAAGGAAGGCCGATCTTTAAAAGTGATGGCAACATTGATTTCTTCGTCGGTATGGGGATGGACGTCACAGAGAAAACTGAAATCCTGGAAAAACTTAAGCATCAAAACAACCTTCTCGAAACCCTTTTTAAACGATCGATCGACGCAATCGTTCACTTTGATAAAGATAACAATATCATCGATATTAATGACAACTTCCACCACCTCTTCGGGTATAACCGTGAAGAAATTCAAGGGATGGACGTTGATGATGCTCTTGACCTGGGGCAACCCGGAACCTCAGATCGAAGCTATACCGATTCAGTTTTAAAGGGCGGCAATATTGTGGCGGAAGGAGTCCGCTACAACAAGGCAGGAGAACCGGTAGACGTTCTGATTAAAGGAATACCTATTTTTATAAACGGTGTATTTTACGGCGGTTACGCCATTTATGCCGATATAACAGCACAAAAAAGCGCTGAAAGAGCGCTTCTGGATTCAGAACAGCGGTACAGGGATATCCTGGCCGCAATTAAAGACGGCTATTTTGAGACTGACTTACAGGGCAATATCACATTCTGCAACAAGGCTACTGCAGAAATGCTGGGCTATTCAATCGAGGAACTGATCGGTTTAAGCTATAAAACCTTCTGTGCCGATCATGAAACGGTTTTTAAAACCTTCAACCGGCTTTTCAAGACCGGAAAGACAGAACACACCATAATCGCTGAAATAATTAAAAACGATGGATCAAATGGATTCGGCGAGTTAACCCTTTCGCTTATTAAAGGCCGGGAAGGTTCTATTGCCGGATTTAGGGGTGTGGGTCGCGATGTTACAGAACGGAAGCAGTATGAAGAACAGCTCAAGTATTTAAGTATGCATGACCAACTTACCGGTCTTTACAACCGCTCCTATTTTGAAAACGAACTCACCCGGCTTGCCGGAAGCAGGGAGTTTCCGGTTACGATCATGGTTGCCGACCTTGACGGGCTTAAGCTTGTTAATGATACTATCGGTCATGAACAGGGCGACCGGCTGCTTATCACCAGCGCCGATATTCTCAAAAATTCTCTTCGCGACTCTGACATCCTGGCCCGGCTGGGCGGGGATGAATTCGTCATTTTACTGCCCAAAACCACATGGGAAACAGGTAAAGAAATCGCCGACCGCATCCAAACCAGGCTATCGTCTTACAACAGGGTTCCGGGTAACATTCCGATCAGCCTTTCCATGGGCTTCGCAACCGCTGCTGGCAAAGGAAGGTCGCTGCAGCAGACTTTCAAGGAAGCTGATGACGGGATGTACAGGGACAAGTTAACCAACGGCTCAAATGCCAAGTCGAACATTATCGACAGTTTGATTAACATTCTCGGTGACAAAGACTTTTTTGAAACCGGGCATCCCAGGCACCTGGAAGATATCTGTGCCCAGATCGGTAAGAAAATATACCTGAACCAGAAACAGATTGCCAACCTGCAGCTTTTAGCCAGGGTACATGATCTGGGTAAGGTAGGAATCGCCGATCACATCCTGTTTAAAAAAGGAGCGCTTGAAGAAAATGAATGGGAAGAAGTCAGACAGCATCCCGAAAAAGGCTACCGGATCGCCCTTGCTTCCAATGAACTTTCAGGAGTAGCCGATCTGGTCCTCAAGCACCATGAGAAATGGGATGGCAGCGGTTATCCCCTGGGGCTGAAAGGCGACGAAATACCGATCGAATGCAGGATATTTGCTATTGCCGACGCTTTCGACGCCATGACCAATAACCGCCCTTACCGGAAAGCGATGAGCAGGCAGGCCGCATTTGGCGAGCTGAAGGCCAATGCCGGCAAGCAGTTCGACCCCGGGCTGGTAAAAGTGTTCCTTTCTGCATATTACCGTTAACAAAACGCTTACTTATTTTCCAAAAACCTTTCGGTCTCGCCACCAGGGGCAACCGGCGTCTGCTTAACAGTTGTTTAGCTTAAAAAACCGCATCTAGCCTGTTGTAACCCCTTAAAAACCCCCAAGCCTATAGAGACCAGGTTAATCGTTAAGCTTGGGTTTTTCCCCGGTCACCAGGAACACCACTTCCTCGGCAATATTGGTGGCATGATCAGCGATACGCTCAAGCCAGCGCCCCACGAACATAAGTTGGGTCGCCTGGGTTATTGTTTTTGGGTTCTCCATCATGATTGTTAACAGTTCACGGATGATCTGCCCCAAAAGCTTGTCAACTTCATCGTCATCCTGCCCGACAGCGACTGCCAGCACCACATCCTCGCGAACATAGGCATCCAGCGCCTGCTTGACCATTTTCTGGCTTAACACGGCCATGCGCGGAATATCGACAAGCGGTTTAATCAGGGGCTGATCGGCTATGCGAATCGTAATCTTCGCTATGCTGGTAGCATAATCACCCATTCTTTCCAGGTCATTGATCATTTTAAAAAGAGTTGCCACCCTGCGAAGATCTTTTGCCATCGGCTGCTGGGTGGCTATGATCTCCAGGCACTTTTCCTCAATTTCCAGCTCCAGCCTGTTTATTATCTCATCGCCTTCTATAACCATGCGGGCAAGGTTAAGATCCTGGTCTTTCAGGGCGGCAATCGATCGGGCAATTGCTTCCTCAACCAGGCTGCCCATGTGCTGCAACCTTTCCTGCAAATTCGCTATCTTTTCTTCAAAGACAACCTTTTTTTCTGTAAACTCAGAACTGCCCATTTAATTCACTCCTTTTTGATGGCTTAACCAAAGCGCCCGGTGATATAATCTTCGGTTTTCTGATCTGCAGGCTTCGTGAAAAGCTGGGATGTTTTGCCCCACTCAACCATTTTACCCTGGAGAAAGAAACCGGTATGATCAGATATCCGCGCAGCTTGCTGCATGTTGTGGGTTACTATAATAATTGTATAGTCGGTGCACAAATCCCTGATCAGGTCTTCAATCTTCTGCGTTGCTATGGGATCAATGGCAGAGGTTGGTTCGTCCATCAGAAGAATTCTCGGCTGCACAGCAAGAGCCCTGGCAATACAAAGGCGCTGCTGCTGGCCGCCTGAAAGCGCAAGCGCCGGTTCATGGAGGCGATCTTTAACTTCATCCCAAAGAGCGGCACCTTTTAAACTTTCTTCAACTATTTCACCTAGTACCGCTTTATTCTTCTGACCGTCAATACGCGGCCCGTAAGCAACATTATCAAAAATGCTTTTAGGGAAGGGGTTAGGCTGCTGAAAAACCATTCCAACTTTTTTTCGCAGCTTAACTACATCTGTCGCAGGATCATATATATCCTCACCGTGCACAGTAATCTTTCCTTCCAGCCTTGTTCCGGAGATCAAGTCGTTCATACGATTTAAAACCCTTAGAAAGGTCGATTTCCCGCAGCCGGATGGACCGATCAAGGCAGCTACTCCCTTTTCCTCAACCATGATATTCACATTAAATAGAGCCTGGGCCGCACCATAATAGAAATTTAATCCCTCAACTTTAACCTCGCAATAGCCGTTACATTCTTCTTCTGATTCTCCTTCAGAATAAACAGCTAAACTGCTTTCAATAGTTTCTTTTTCGCTTTTTATGTTGTCATTTTTTACTTTTATCATCTTATACAGGTTCTATAAGCATTGAACCCTTCAACACCCCTTTCTACCTATCTTTATCCAGCGCAGGATCAC
>SLPH01000177.1 GCA_007132095.1 Syntrophomonadaceae bacterium
ATATAGAGCAGGTCGTTGAAAACGAAGATGGAAACCGCCGTAGCTATAAGAAGAATAAGCATGAGAAATAAATAAATGTCAATCATTGACCGGTTTCATCTCCTTCCTCAATTGCCACTTCCTGCAGTTTACGCCTTCTTCTGCGGCGCTGGGAAGCGACGTAATCGTTAATCAGAAAACTTCCTTCAGCCATTGGGGTCCCCCTGTTATAGGCAGTTTTTGCGATTAAATGGGTAATGATCGGGTTGATTGTAGCGATCATAACTAAAATCAGTATTAGCTTGGTGATGTTGGTTACGTCAAAAATAAGCAGCATCAATCCGAACAGTACCATGCCGGCTCCCAGGGTATCGCACTTGCCCATGGCGTGCATGCGCGTGTATACATCAGGCAGCCTGAGCAGGCCGATAACCCCTACAGCGAGGAAGAAAAAGCCTCCGATAAAGAAGAAAGCAGCGATATACTCGATTATCAATTCAATCACCCCGGTTCAGGGCTGTCAGCCCCGGATCAAATAATATGGCCTTCGCGCAGCAGCTTTAAGATACAAAGCGTGCCGATGAAAGCTCCAAGAACAAATACAAAAGCTACATCTATATAATAATAACTATTTTCTAGATAAGCGAAAATGAGGATGATCATCACTACGTTCGTAGTGATAATATTTATTGCCACCACCCTGTCCAATACACTCGGCCCGCCATAAGCACGGATAATCGAAACAAGAGAAATAACGATCAGGCCCACGACAAGAGCATTTAAAAGTGTTGTTATCATGATTTATAAAAAGCCTCCAGGTTTAACAGTCTCTGGTAAAGCGGCCACTCTTCAAGCTCGTGTGCGTAATTCTCTGTAAACGCGTGAACAATCAAAAGGTTATCTTCAAGTTCTACCGTAATCGTACCGGGGCAAAGTGTAATTGAGTTAACATAGAGAACCCTGATCAGGCTTCGCTTGAGGTCGCACCGCATGATTATCATTCCGGGTGAGATAGGCAGGCGGGGGTTCAACACGATCAGAGCCACGGTAATATTAGCCAGGACTATTTCAATAACCAGTTTGTAGAAATATCCTATCAAAAGCAATATTTGCACTACAGAGAAGTCGGTTTTGTTGTCTTCACTGCTGATCACCAGGTTGCTCCAAAACACTGTCAGAATGGAACAAAACACAGCGCCGACAACCAGGTGCTGCCAGTCTGCGCTTGCCGAGATGAGGAGCCAAAAAGCCATCAATAGCAGAAAGATGAACATTGCTCCCATGAAATCGCCTTTAATCCGACCAAGCACAGCATTCACCTCCTAGAGGAGTCTTATTATTTATAGCAACTCCACAATTGTTCTGTTAATAAAATCAAGCAGGCCGCCGGGGAAAATGCCGAGGGCAATCACCCCGAGAGCAACAATCGCTATCGGAATAAGCATGGACAAAGGAACCTGGTCCAGTTTGAATTTCTTCTCTTCCTGGTGGTGATCGTGTTCAGTGCCATGATGATGAGCGCCATCTTCCTGGCCAAAGTAAGCCTGCCCGATAATCGGAAAGTAGTAGGTTGCATTTAAAAGACCGCTTAAGATAATTACCAGTATGACCAGGGGCAGTTCAGCCTCAAGGCTTCCCAGGGCTAATCCATACTTGCTGATAAAGCCGCCGAAAAGTGGTATCCCCACCATGGAAAAGGCGGCAACCGTAAAAGCGCCCATTGTTACGGGCATGGAATAACCAAGGCCGGTGAACTCATTTACATGCTTGCGGCCGGTTTGATAATAGATCGCTCCTGCGCAGAGGAAGAGGCAGGTCTTCATGAATGCGTGCACCACTATATGCAGCATACCGGCAGCCAGGCCCCAGGGAGTTCCCAACCCTATACCGAGGAATACGTAACCTACCTGGGCCACGGTTGAATAGGCAAGGCGCCTCTTCAGTTCGATTTGAACGAAAGCGAAGAAAGAGCCGGCCAGCATTGCAACCAGCGAGAGGGCCAGAATCAGGTGGCGGATAAAGGTCTCGTGAAATATTTCCAGCCCGAAAGCGATCAGTAAAATTTTTAAAAAGGCAATAATATAGACTTTAACCACCAGGCTTGAAAGAATGGCGCTGGATGGCGAAGGCGCTGAGGAGTGGGCATCCGGCAGCCACAGGTGGAGCGGGAATAGGGCTGCCTTAACTCCGAAGCCGACTACAAAGAAACTCAAGGTTGTCCAGATCAGGAAGGGGTACTGGTCTTTTACCGCCGGCAGTTCCATGGCGATATATGCCAGGTTGAGATGGCCTGTAATCATATAAATAAAACCGATTCCGAAAAGGATAAAGCCCGAGCCTACTGTCGCCAGCAGTAAATACTTCAGGGCCGCTTCTGTGGACAACCTGGTTCCCTTAGCGGCAACAAGGGCACAGGCGCTGATACCGGTGATTTCGATCAAGACATACATATTAAAGAGGTCGTTTGAGATTACCAGGCCAATCATGCCCGATAGACATAAGAGGAATGCGGTATAATACCATCCGGTGACAAGCCTTTCCAGTTCGTGCTTTATTGCGTGTCGACTGTAAACGAGAATTAAAAAGCTTAATCCGCTGATCAGCATGATCATCATGCTTGACAGGGACTCGACAACCAACTCTATCCCCCATGGCGGGGGCCAGCCGGCAACATTGTACCTGATTATGTTCCCCTGCAGGACATAATAGCCGATATAAACCGTAATAGCGAAAACTGCGCCGGTTGTAACGGTTGCCAAAGGCATACAGTAATCTTTCCTCCACCTGGCCAAAACGGGCATGCAGAAAGATGCAATCAGGGGTATTATAACGCAGTAAAATGGTAGCTTTGACACCTGGTCCATTTAGGGGTCACCTCTATTTCAATTTCATGAAATTCGG
>SLPH01000134.1 GCA_007132095.1 Syntrophomonadaceae bacterium
AAAATATAAAAAAATTCATGAACGAATCATGAACGAACTTTTTTAGGGAAATTCAATTTTGTCTGACCGGGGACGGAAAGTTACCGGACATTATTTTGGCCTGGACCATTTCGCGCAGGATTGAGTTTGCTTTTTGAGAATTTATTTATAGATACCTGGAGGGTGGAAAAGGATATTCGATACGGGATAGCGAATTCCTTATTAATAACTGTTAACACTTAACAAGATTGTTGAAAGGTGTTTTTCTTTTGATGAATACTTTCTCGAAAGATCATTTTTCCCTGGTCTGGCCGCTGATCTTCCTGGTATCTTTATCACTGATCATCTTCGAAATCAGTTTAACCCGCATTTTTTCGTTAATCTTATCCTATCATTTTGTCTTCCTGGCTGTATCTACAGGAATTCTGGGTCTGGGCATTGGCGGGATGTGGGGCGCAAAAATTGTAAGTCGAACCCAGGGACAGCTTAGCTGGACGCTGCTCGCTCACATCCTCTTGCTTCTGGCAACCTCTCTCCCCCTTACTGCAGCGGCGCTCCTCTGGCTGCCCCATACCCCTCACCTGTTTCTTTATGGCCTGATTGCCATGATTCCTTTCATTTTTGGTGGTATCTTTTTCTCCATGATTTTTGCCTTTGGACGTCAAAACGAGTGGACCCATAACCTGTATTTCGCCGATTTAACAGGTGCCGCCCTGGGGAGCTTGCTGGTTATTCTTTTAGTCAGAACCTGGGGTCCATTTGCAACTACAGCCGTGCTAGGAACCGTTATCATTGTAACAGCAATTCCTTTGATTTGGAAACATTTGCATTCCACCAGTCGCGTAAAAATCATCACCTGCTTTGTTTTTCTGACAACACTCACAACCCTGGCCACGGTTTTCCCGGAAATGGAATTGAAGATCATGGCTTCTACGCCATCATCTAAACCCATGTTCAATTTTTTAGACAACCCCGAACACGAAGGGGAAGTCATCTTCACCCGATGGAGCATTATGGCTCGAACAGACGTTGTGCAAACCAACCTGGAAAACCGGAAGGCTGTTTTTACGGACGGGGCTGCACCGTCGGCCATGTTCCGCTTCAGCGGAGATATTTCGGAAGTTGAGGAGTTAACGCAGCAGGTCGGCTATATCCCCTTCTTGCGAGGAAACCACGACCACGTCCTGAGCATTGGCCCGGGGGCAGGGAAAGATGTCCTGATGGCCATCCTTGCAGATACAAAAAAAATCACCGCCGTGGAAATTAACGCGGGTATCGTTGAAGCCGTCAGGCATTATGCAAGCTTTAACGGTGGCATCTTTGACCTGCCCCAGGTGGAAATGATCATCGACGACGGAAGAAGTTTTATTCGCCGCAGCAGCGAAAAATATGATCTGATTTATCTTTCCCTGGTGGTTACGGACACCGCCGATCCCGTGGGCTATTCGTTGATCGAGAACTATATTTACACGACCCAAGCTTTTCATAATTACCTGGACCGACTGGATGAAAAAGGGCAGCTGGCTTTTATTTTCCACGACCAAAACGACCTGCTAAAAGGGTTCAATACGGCTCTCTTCGTATTGAACGAACGAGGCATTTCCTACGAAAACGGTGTAAAGCAGCTGGCCATGATAAACGGAAATGATGGATCCGAAGGTGTGATTCACCAGCCCCTGCTGCTGGTACAGAACGAGCCCTTGACTTCCGATTCGGCCGAGGAGCTTTTACACCAGACCCAAGAGCTTAACCTGCAGCCGCTGTTTATCCCCTTTAGCTTTGAACAAGGCGTCGCTGCCACCATTGGGAAAGGCGAACTATCTCTAGCTGAATTTATCGAGATGGCTCCCCTAAATATCCAACCAACGACGGATAACCGGCCTTTTTTCTACAACTTTGACAAAGGTCTTCCTCCCTATCTCTTCAACCTTTTGATGATTGTCATCGCCATCATTCTAATCTATTTCGTCATTTCTTTTCTGCAGTGGGAAAAACCTAAAAGAGGTCGTTCAACTTTCCCACCATTCCTCGGTTACTTTACCTCTCTTGGTGTAGGGTTTATGCTGGTAGAAATTCCTCTTATTCTGCAGCTGGGATTTTTCCTGGGACGCCCCACCATTGCCATTTCCATCACCCTTTTTTCCCTCTTAGCCGCAGGCGGAATCGGTAGCACACTGGGCCCCCGTATGATCTCCAACCCCGAACAACGAGTTCGCATTGTGATCGTTGTCCTGGTCGTCCTTTTATTCCTCTACCTGGTTTTCTTGCCCGGTATCCTGGACCGATTCCTGCTTTTATCGATCTACTCCCGCATCCTTTTAACGGTACTGTTCTTGGCACCCATTGGGTTTTTGCTCGGCATCCCCTTCCCCACAGGCTTGTCCTTAATTAGCAAGGACAACCCCAAGCATGTTTCCTTGATGTGGGGGGTAAACGGCCTCACCTCCGTGCTGGGCTCCGTGCTAGCCATTGTGTTCTCCCTCCTGGCAGGGTTTCAGCTGACCCTGGCCATAGGCATCTTGTTTTACTTGACCGCATTAGGTTCGGCTCATATCCTGCGCAAATCAAAGGCGAGCGAATTCCTTTAAAGCATAAATATGACAGCCATAAACATGACGATGCAATTTCCCAAATTGAGCTTATTTGCAGTCCGTTTTATTGTTTTTGCGTGCAGGATTGTGTGGCTGGTTGCTTAAGTCTAATTCCTTATCTATAAGCTTTTGAGACACACACAGCCGTTAGTTTACATTTTATCGCATCTTTGTTATACTTTAAGCGGTTAAAGAACCTGCATACATCTCTACCTTGCACAGCGGGAAGTAATATCAATGTATCGTTCTCAAAATCATGCGGGCGTGGCGGAAATGGCAGACGCGCAGGACTTAGGATCCTGTGGGGC
>SLPH01000001.1 GCA_007132095.1 Syntrophomonadaceae bacterium
GGCGGAAAAGCAGGTGAAGGGTGATAAAATATTGAAACAATATTCATGCCCTGGCAATAATCACTTAGCCCGGTAACAGGAAGAGTGCACAATGAAGAAAAAATCCGATTGCCCTCAAACTAAAACAGAGCTAAATGTTGAGCCGGAATCGCTGGCCAAAACTGTGGTTGCCGATATTTTTGATGATTTGAATGAAGGTATTGCTTCAGTCAGCCTTACAGGTAATGTCATCGCGGTAAATCGTGCCCTGTGTGAACTGCTTAATATGTCGAAAGAGCAGCTAATCGGCCGAAATATTCTATCCCTTGCTGCCGAGATTTTATCGGCAAGAGAGATCAATAAGGTTCTGCCACACCTTAAAAGCTTGATCAGCGGCCAATCAGTTATTCCTTTTCACTTTAAATTTAGAAACAAGGTCTTAGAAATTTCGACAACCTTTAACCGGGACCGTAAATACTTAATCGGCATCGTTCGGGATATAACTGATAGCAAACAGAAGGATGAAGCGCTTCGTGAAAGTGAAAACCATTTCCGTGTCCTGGTTGAAACAGTTGGCGAGGGAATAATATTTCAGGATGCCAGCGGAGCAATTATTCACTGGAACAAGGCCGCCGAAGATATTTTTAACATCAAGGCAGAAAACATTGTCGGGCACAAAAGTACTGACCGTGATTGGGATACTGTCCGGGAAGACGGATCTCCCTTCCCCGGAAGCGATCATCCCTCTATGCAAACCTTGAAAACAGGAGAACCGCGCAGCAATGTAATCATGGGGATTAAGCGGGCTTCAGGTGATATAACCTGGATTACTGCCAATACCAGGCCGCTCTTCCGGGAGGGGGATAAATCACCTTACGGTGTGGCAATCTCCTTTTCCGATATTACTGAAAGCATAAATGCCAGAGCAGAAATTGGCAGGCTGGCCCAGATCGTAGATATTGCCCCCAGTTCAATAACAATCCATGACCTTAAAGGAAATACGCTGTATGCTAATGAGTGCACTTTCAAAATGCATGGCTATGAAAAAGAAGAGTTTATGAAAATAAATCTGCGCCATCTGGATGTCCCGGAGAGCAGGGATTTGATCGAGTCCCGATTGCACGAGGTAATGGAAACGGGTGAAGCAGAGTTTGAAGCGGAGCATTACCGTAAAGACGGCTCAACCTTTCCCTTACAGGTTTATGTGAAAAAGATAGAGTGGTCTAATGAACCTGCCCTCTTAAGTATTGCCAGCGACATCAGTGAGCGTAAACATGCGGAGGCAGAAATGCTAAAGCTAAATACAGCCCTGGAGGCCCAGGTAAAAGAACGGATTGCTGTTGATGCTTTTACTTTATATAATAGGCGCCTTTTATAAATAATTATTTTAGGTATATAATAGACAAGGGGCGGCTCTCTGTTTGGGGATGTAACAGAGAACCGTCCCTTGCAATGCTTTGCAGCAACTGACAGGAGGTCAGGTGGCATGATCAGACGCCTGGCGGCAAGTTTGGGCGAATATAGAAAAGATGCAGTAAAAACCCCGGTCTTCGTGATGTGCGAAGTGGTCATGGAGGTTACGATTCCTTTTCTGATGGCCGGTTTGATTGATTTTGGCATTGATGCCGGAAACATGGATCTGGTCTTTAGGCTGGGGGTGGTCCTGCTTTTCTTGGCTTTACTCTCACTATTTTTCGGAGTCCAGGCTGGCCGGTCTGCAGCGGTTGCCATGGCCGGTTTTGCTAAAAATTTGCGGCGGGATATGTTTCATAACGTGCAAACCTTTTCTTTTGCCAATATTGACAAGTTCTCCAACTCAAGCATTATTACCAGGCTGACAACCGATGTTACTCATGTTCAGCATGCTTTCCAGATGATAATCCGCCTGGCGGCCCGCGGCCCCCTGATGATCATATTTTCTTTATCGGTGGCTTTTAGTATCGATTCCCGCCTCTCGCTGGTTTTCCTGGCGGCCATTCCTTTTTTGGGTGTGGGGCTTTACATCATCATGAAAAAAGCTTTTCCCGTTTTCAGGCGCGTCTTTAAAATCTATGATAGCCTGAACAGAATTGTCCAGGAGAACGTCCGCGGGATCAGGGTTGTTAAATCCCATAACCGGGAAGAATATGAAAAAGAAAAATTCGGGCATACTTCGCAGGCGATATTTAACGATTTCTCCCTTGCCGAAAAGATAATCGCTTTCAACATGCCCCTGATGCAGATCTCCATGTATGTTTCCATGCTTATGATCTCCTGGTTCGGGGCCAGGGCAATCGTGGCCAGCGGCAACAATCCCCTGTTAGGCTTAAGCACAGGCCAGCTGATGAGTTTAATGACCTATACGATGCAGATCTTGATGAGTCTGATGATGCTTTCCATGGTCCTGGTGATGATCACAATCTCCAGGGCTTCGGCAGAAAGGATAAACGAGCTATTAGAGGAAAAAAGCGACCTGAAAAATAATGAGTACCCCCTCTTTAAAGTTGCCGCCGGGGAGATCTGTTTTGAAAATGTCAGCTTCAGTTATAGCAAAGAGGCCGATAAGATGTGCTTGAAAGATATTAACCTGACTATTAAACCCGGTCAAACTATAGGCATCATCGGCGGAACAGGATCGGCCAAAACCACGCTTGTGCAGCTTATACCCCGCTTATATGATGTCAGCTCCGGCCAGGTTCTGGTCGGGGGTGTAGATGTCAGGGATTATGATCTGCAAAGCCTGCGCGACCAGGTTGCCGTAGTTTTACAGAAAAATGTTCTTTTCACCGGCACAATCAAGGATAATCTACTCTGGGGTAACCGGGCAGCCGGCGATGAAGAACTTGTCAGGGCCTGCAAACTGGCCCAGGCTGACGATTTCATCCGCAGCTTCCCCGGACAATATGATTACCACATTGAACAGGGCGGCGCAAACCTTTCCGGGGGCCAGAAGCAGCGGCTCTGCCTGGCCAGGGCGCTGCTGAAAAGCCCCAAAATATTAATTCTCGATGACTCCACCAGCGCTGTCGATACCGGAACCGAGGCCCGAATCCGCCGGGCCCTGAACCGGGAGCTACCGGGAACCACGAAGCTGATCATCTCACAGCGGGTTGCATCCGTGGAAGACGCCGATAAAATCATAGTCATGGATGATGGGAAAATTTCCGCTGTGGGAACCCACGAAGAGCTGCTTGAAACCTGCCAGATCTACCAGGAAGTTTACCAGTCCCAGGTGGAAGGGGGTCGCAGTATTGCCTCCTAGAGCCAGGCATTACCGTTCCCCCATGCAGGGCAAACCGGAGCTGCGCAAAATTAATCCGGCTACCCTGAAACGGCTATTTACCTATCTTTTCGCCTATAAAAAGAAACTGATCCTGGTAGTGACATCCATCATCGTCAGCTCTTTGACCCTGGTCATTTCGGCGCTCTTCCTGCAGGTCCTCATTGACGACTACATCGCCCCCCTGCTGCTGCAGGCAGAACCGGATTTTTCCGGCCTACTGCGCGTTATACTGCTAATGGGAGGGATCTATGCCACGGGAACCCTTGCCACCCTCTTTTATAACTGGACCATGGTCGATATCGCCCAGGGAGTCCTGAAAAAGATCAGGGACGATATGTTCAGTCACATGCAATCGCTGCCGATCCGCTTTTTTGATCGGCACAGCCATGGCGACGTCATGAGCTATTACACCAACGATGCCGACACCCTTCGCCAGATGATTGCCATGAGCCTGCCGCATATAGTTTCCGCCCTGGTTACCATATCGGCGGTTATCCTCTCCATGCTTTATTTAAGCTTTTGGCTTACCCTGCTGGTTCTTATTTTTGCATTTTTTGCCCTGCGCGTTGTTACCCACATTGCCGGAAAAAGCGGCTCTTATTTTATTAAGCAGCAGCAGTCGCTGGGCGAAGTAAACGGTTATATTGAAGAAATGATCAGCGGCCTGAAGGTTGTGAAAGTGTTCAATCGCGAAGAAGCTGTCAGGGAAGAATTTGATCAAAAAAATGAGCTGCTTGGCTACCATGCTGCTGAGGCTCATAAATATGCCAATATCCTGATGCCGCTTATGCATAACTTCGGCTATGTTCTATACGTCCTTATTGCTATTTTAGGCGGCGTTCTTGCCATCAGCGGTGCTGTAAACCTGAGCCTGATGGGAAGCGGGCTGCTGACCCTGGGCATCATTGCATCTTTCTTACAGCTCTCAAGAAGTTTTATAAACCCATTAGCTCATGTTACCCAGCAGTTAAACTCTATCGTAATGGCTCTCGCCGGGGCGGAAAGAATCTTCCAGCTGTTGGACGAAGAGAGTGAAGCCGACAGCGGGTATGTTTCGTTAGTTAATGTGAAACAGGAAAACGGTGCCCTGGTAGAAACTGAAGAACGCACCGAACGATGGGCCTGGAAAGACCCTCACCATGATGGTTCTGTTACTTACACAGAGCTGCAGGGTGAGGTGCGCTTTCATGATGTTGATTTTGGCTACAACCCGGACGAACTGGTGCTGCGCAATGTTACACTCTATGCTGAGCCGGGGCAAAAGTTGGCCCTGGTCGGGACTACCGGGGCAGGGAAAACGACAATTACCAACCTGCTGAGCCGTTTTTACGATATAGCTGACGGGAAAATCCGCTATGACGGCATTAACATCAACAAAATCAGAAAAAGCGACCTGCGCCGCTCGCTGGGTATGATCCTGCAGGATGTGCACCTCTTTTCCGGTACTGTTATAGATAACATTCGTTACGGGCGGCTCGATGCCACCGACGAAGAATGCATAAATGCCGCCAGGCTGGCCAATGCCGACAGCTTTATCCGCATGCTTCCCCAGGGCTATCAGACTGAGCTATCAGGTGATGGCAACAGCCTCTCCCAGGGCCAGCGCCAGCTAATTTCCATTGCCCGCGCTGCTGTGGCCGACCCTCCGGTGATGATCCTTGATGAAGCCACGTCATCGATCGATACTCGCACTGAGCTGATCGTCCAGCAGGGCATGGATTCTCTGATGCATGGCCGAACAGTTTTTGTGATCGCCCACAGACTTTCAACAGTTCAGAACTCTGATGTAATCATGGTTATTGAAGATGGCCGGATCATTGAGCGGGGCAGTCACGAACAGCTGCTTGAAGAAGAAGGCCGTTATTACCAGTTCTACACCGGCGCATTCGAGCTTTCGTAAAGCGCAAGCGCTAATACGATCAAAATGCTCGATATCGATTATTTCAAAGCCTATAACGACAACTATGGCCACTAAAAGGCGATGATTGCCTGATTATGATCGCTGAAATGCTTGCAAAACCCTTTTGTGGATGCAGCTGTTGTGGAGGAATTAAAGCTTCTTAGTGACTAATCTACCTGGTAAAGCCCATGTCATTCATGTGCAACGTCCCCGAAGAGCTGTCAAAAAGAAATTCGATCTCGGTTAAAGTTTGAAGGTCTAAGCTTCTGTTCACCGCAGTAAAATCAGAAAGCGGGAAAGTGTAAGTACTGAAAACCGGCTCGGATGAGAACTCGACACCAAGAGGCTTTTTAAAAATCCTGTACTGCGGGGGAGGCGGTAAGGAGCCAATATGGCTTAAAGGCAGCATCGCTTCTTCACCGGAGCGGTCCCTCATTATAATGGTGAAATCGATCGGCTCACGATTATCCGATCCGTTAGCCGCGGCGAAGGTAAAGGCATTTATGTTTAAAGCCCCGGTCAGGCTTTCCGGCAGGATCAGGGCATAATTGGCTTCACCAAGGCGCTCATAATCCCAGCTAAGCGTCACGCTGACAGAATCCCGCAAGCGTCCGCTGCCCAGTTCAACCGGTTCTTCGCGCCAGGAAAGAAAGTTTTCGCCCCGGGCTTTGCCGCCTTCAATTGTCAGAGTTTTTAAGTCCAGGTCTTCTTCAAAACCGGCAATGATTGCTGTAGTTCCCTCCAGGAATTGAATATGGCAATTAATCTGGGGAACCCAGGTTTGAACCATCAGGGGATCCCTGAAGAGCTGCCTGTATTCATGGCTGCCTTTCAGGGTGTCTTCTAAAAAGCTGCTGATAAAGGTTTTTGCTGCTAATTCCTGCATCTCTTCAGGCATTATATTGGCGCGATCCAGGAAAAGGCGGGAGAAAGTCTGGTCTATCCGACCCCAGCGAGTGTTAAACTGGCCGTGATTGGCTCCATCGATATAGACCGAAGCTTTGAAGTGATCGCCTTCTTCGGTAATAGAGACGCGGTCATACTGCATTGCTCCCTGGAATGAGCGTACATCGCTGTCAGCGGAACCATGCAGGACAAGGTAGTTTATATCATTTAGGTCCGTTTTTTGCCTGCGCGGCTGAAATTGACCGTCGGAAGGGGCAATGGCAATTACAGATTTTATATTAAAGCCAAAATCAAACTGGATATCCCCATGGCCCGGATGACAGCTCAGATTGTTAAAAACGGCGGCGATAGCAGCGGCTTCTCCTCCTCTCGAGTGGCCGATCAGCCCGATATTTTCGGTGTCAACCATACCTTCAAACAGATGGCCCGTCGTTTCATTCCAGGTATGCCATTGTTCAAGATGACGAAGCAGCAGGTAAGCGCGGGCGTCATTTTCGTTCCGAAGCCCTCCCAGGATCGCTTCAATGAAACCGCCGGCGTTTAAAAAATTTTGGTCTATAGAGGCTACTATATATCCGCGGCTTGCCAGCAGTTCTCCCAGGTAATCATAGCCGGGATCGGAAAAGTCGTCCATTATATGGTTACCGTGTACGACAAGAACGAGAGGGTATGTTCCATCACCTTCAGGAAACCAGACTCTTGCATTTAATGGGACCGCGTCAAGGCCGAATCCCCAGTACATTTCGCGAATCCAGAGGACGGGAACCATTGGTGGATCGACCATTTTAGATACATCTACGGTTCCGGTTGTGATATCGGCATGCTGCCCGTATTCACTGCGGTGTTTATCGGTTCCGCTGCCGTAAGTTAACTTCAGTACCCTGTAAGAACCGGTTTCAGCAGGGTGTTCCAATATTAACAGCTCTTCCGGTATTGAGCCCTGGCGGACGGCCGGGTCCGGCGCCTGGTAAGGCAGGCCGGGCCAGATAAACCAGGCTAACAGGAGCAATAATCCAAGGCCGCCGGCGATGCCAAGCGATGCCGGTACCAGCAGCCGTGGGCGGCCATTTTTCTTTGCAGCGCTCCAGGAATTGAGGCCTGCGCCAAGCAGGGATGAAGTAATAATAAAATACAAAGTCAGGGCGGTAACATTGCCGGGCAGTTCAACAGTGGCGAACATCAAGACTATCAGCAAAAACAGCGCCCCAAAAAACACCCGGCGGTAATGAAGCTGCAGCAGCTGGACCCAACCCAGCACTTGAACAATCAGGGAGCCCAGCAGCATCGATAGGACAAACAGTAAAACTGCAAAACCGAGATTAATTAGCCCGTTAAACAAGCTGTGCAGGCCTGCGCCTATGAAAATGCCAAAAAACAGCAACCCTGAGCAGATAAGCAGGGACATTGCAGCGCCCTGCCACGCTTTCGGCCCCGGGTCCAGCTTGCTTTTAAGCAGGAGAAGCTTGTCTTTAATTAAAGCCACATAGCCGGTTATTTTGTTACCCCCCACTGTTTCTTAATCAAGGCAGATCCTCCAGCAATACTTAAGTACAATCTTCGAATGTTATTATTTCGCTGGCAGGCTCCCGATTCCTTTCTACTTTTTTGAGCCTGTATTTTTATAGGGCATTTCAAGTTCCGGCCCCTTATTCGCTTATTTCCCTATTCTTTAATTATTGTTAGTTATGTTCTTCAGCCGCACACCTTACCTGATGCTCTTTTTATAAGTTTTCTGCATCCGCGATTTTCCCTGCAATAAGTTTTTTCACTTCAGAATCTAGCTCCAATGGCCTGTGGGTTTCAAGAAGGACTGCTGCTTTTTCGTGAGCTCTGTCTGCTATATCCTTATGCTTTAATCTTTCCCAGGTTTCGCGCCTGTTTCTATCGATAAGCTCAACAGCTGACTGTTCGTTTTTCATGTGTTTCCGGGTATGCTTTTGAGCAAGGAAATCCTTTCCAGGGCCGACCTGGTGTATTATATCCACAGCCAGCGTATCCTGGTTAATAGTAATGCCCCGCGTTGTTCTTTTTAACATTTTAATAAACTCGGCATCAATCAATAGCTGGGTAAAGCTGAAGGTCAGCCCCATTTCTATAAATCCCATTCCGAATATGATGTCAGGCTGCAGCAGGGCCGGGAGCAGTGATGTGATTGTCTTTTCGTGGCCTGTCTGGGCATCAATTATCTTGCTGTCGCTTAAAGAGCCTCCTACCTGGGTCGGGATTTTGTAATAATAGCCCAATTCGGCGACAGCGCTGCTGATTAAGCCCAGTTCGGGTGAGCCCAGGGCGCTTACAACATGGCGTAAATCAAGCATTGTAGATGTGCTTCCGTATATAACAGGTGTGCCCTTGTTAACCAGCTGGGCAAGGGTAATAGCGCCCAGTATTTCAGCATTGATCATTACTATGGTCCCGGCCAGGGTTGTTGGTGCAGTGCCTCCCGCTAAAGGCTGGTTAATAAAAATGAGCGGTATTCCGTTTTTTGCTGACTCTAAAATTACTTCAGTATTACAATCATGCAGCTGGAGCGGGCTAACAGGGCAGGTTATGGTGGAAATTATAGGCCGTTCTTTTAGCTTATTCATTCCCCCGACAATTGCTGCTGCAATTTCAAACAGCGCCCTGGCATCATTTCTGCCGGCCGGTCCTGCAGCAAAATGCTTTGAAGTATTACTTAAAACCGCGTCTGCCTGGTGAAGCTCTGCCGATTGTACCGGAACATCCCGGGGCATAACTGCAGGGACACAAAAATCTACTTCATCTAAAGCGTCACAGACTCTAGTAACATTACCGAGGTCAGCTTTGGTGGTGTTGCGGATCATTCCGGTTGCCGGATCTATAATTTTGACTCCGGTGCCGTATGTCGTGAAGCAGGTTTTATCTTCGCCAACTACCAGGTCGTGCTTAGGATCTTTAGCTGCTAAAAATACCCGGCTCGGAGCGCTGCTTATTGCTTCTTCGACCAAATGCCGGGGAAACTTGACTATGTTTTCGCCCGTGTGAACAGTGCAACCCGCCTCACCCAATATAGATAGCGCTTCACTTCCATGGATTTTCAGGCCCGTGTTTTGTAATACCCGCATCGTAGCTTCATGCAGGCTTTCAAGCTGTTCCTGGTCGAAGATCTTATACCTGGGTAATCTTTCATTCATTCTCATCTTCCTCCTGATCAACATAGTATCCGCGGGCTGCGTGCCTGTTAAAGGCTTTTCCTTCGCAGGGGCATGGCGCCTGGTTGTCAAAAACCTGCTATTTAAGTACAACAACAGGCGTTACATTACATCGTATGCAAGTGAGGGCAGACTTTAAGAAAACAGTGAAAATGCTATTTTCAAAGTCTGCCCCGATAGCTGCTTTCTAAAACCACCCTGTATTTTAAGCAGCCTTTCTGAATCCGGGATAGAAAAACAGGATTTTTGCCAAAACCAGCAGTATAATGCTGGCGATAACAAATATGATTATTAATGGGAACTGGCCGGCAAACCCGGCCGGCGAGACATGCTTGTTCAGGATCCCGGCATACGCCCAGAGGATTACCAACCCGTAAGCAAGGTCGCTGTCATATCTCATCCGCAGCACGCCAATTGCTACCCCGACCAGCAGGACAACCACCATCCAGAACTGTGCGGCAGCGCTAAAACTGCTCCAGCCAATGCTGACCAGGAAAGTGGTAACATTGGCGATGGTAGCCACTGTAATCCAGCCAAAATAGACGCTGAAAGGCAGCCTGATGAATAGCTTCTCTTTAAGCGAGAACTCTTCTGCACGCAGCCGGTTGGCAATCAAAATCAAACAGGCCAGGATTACAATCATGAATATCAGCGAGAGCCAGATTGCA
The DNA here is from genome assembly GCA_007132095.1 of Syntrophomonadaceae bacterium. Taxonomy (GTDB): domain Bacteria; phylum Bacillota; class Dethiobacteria; order DTU022; family DTU022; genus SLPH01. The sequence goes on from SLPH01000001.1 coordinate 9,889, forward strand.
TCATAATGCCAGGCGAAAATCCAAAGAAAATTGGCTGCGGAAGATATGGCAAATAAGATCCCTACTTTTTGAAACAGATCCTCGCGGGCCGCTCCCTTATCAGCCTGGAAAAGCCCGAACTGGTACAGGACATAGCCGGCCAGCAGGATATAGATCAGGGCCCAGATAGCAAAAGTGAGAGGGGCCGGGGCAAAAAGGTCGGGATAGGAGTCAGACACTCCCCCGGTGGTAACCCCGTTAATCGGTATCGCGTTGGCCAGGGCGTTGATTAAAACCATGGCCAGGTATGTTACAGCTACAACCACCTTAATAACAAATCCGCTATTTTTCTCCATTTAGCACTCTCCTATATAAGAATTGTCATTACCATCAAATCACACAAAGGTATCGTTTATCAATCTCAGACCCTGAAAATATTTAAAATGCTGATCAAGAGTCATCACTCCGGCATCATTATTAAGAGCGACGGCAGCGATAAGGCAATCGGTAATCGGAATTGTAATCCCCTTTTTTCGCAGCTTAAAAGACAGCTCTCCTGCCAGTTTCCAATCAGCGAGACTGGTGTTGAAAAAGGGCACTCCGTCAATGCTGCTCTTTAAAGCATGAAAATCTTTTTCTGTCTTGGCTCCCTGCAGCAGCTCTGAGATTACAGGCCCGGCCATGTAAAAATTGCCGGCAAGCAGCTCTTTATCCATAGATGCACTTAGAGCTCCCTGGTTTCTGAAATACTCGATCCATACTGAAGTATCAACTATAGTCTTCATATTCACCCAATTCTGCCGCCCTGATTGTCTTAACTGCTTCCGTATCAATACTGATTCTACCTTTTAAATTCATAAAAGCTTTCAGTTTTTTGTGGCGGATAGCTTCTTCAAGGGCTTTTTCGACAGCCTTAGACCGGTTTCCTGAGCCATAAAGAGCTTCAACTTCTTTAACTACTTCTTCAGAAAGATTTAAAGTTGTACGCATTAGCATCAACTCCTTCATATACATAATACATCAAAATGTTATGAACAACAAGGTTGAAATGTGTTCATGCTTTTCGTGCACATTGAAATCGCAAATATTTTATTGGTCTCTGGCATGAGTATGCTAACAATGCCGACTGGCAAGGTGAGGAATTTGAAATCTTTAAACATACAGCTATCTATATAATCTGTTCTGTCAAACCCCAGGTTAATCTGGGGTTCAGCAGCCATGTCCTTATCTGCTCTGTCATAAGCAGGGGCAGGCAGCAGGTTTCAATTGATCATCATTAGCTATTCAGGCTAGCTTTAAATATGGATCGTGTTACAGTTCATCCAGGACTGCCAGAATGTCATCAGGCTTTTCGGCCAGAAAGTCAGGGTTTGCGTCTTTTAAAAGCGTAATA
>SLPH01000037.1 GCA_007132095.1 Syntrophomonadaceae bacterium
TTAAGGTTTCCAAAATGCTTCGGAAGCGATCGCCTGCTGCCTTTTGCAGGCCAGATGCCATGATCTGCATGCCGAACAAAAACAGGCCAAGGCCGCCTAACGCCACCAGCACCATTTCCAAAATCATCAGTTCAACTCCATTCAATTCTGTTCTGAGTGATCATTATCCTCTAGCAGGCGGATACAAATGATCGGCTGCGCTCACAAGATAGATGATATAGGAAATATTTGCGGATTGGGCCTCACTAAAGTTAGGTTTTTTTCTGATTCCATAAAGCCCTCACTAAAAAACCGGACTAAACCGGCCCTATTATAACACTACTTTATCGTCCACGTGGAGGTGGCAGGCAACCTCATGTTCTCTCCCGACCGGGAACAGGGTTATATCTTCCTCAGAACAGATCTCAATCCTGTAGGGACAGCGGGGATGAAAACGGCAACCGCTTGGGATATCAACAGGGCTTGGAACGTCGCCGGGAAGGAAAATTCGCTCCCGGGCAAGATCGGGATCGGGTTCCGGCGTTGCCGAGAGCAAAGCTTTTGTGTAAGGATGGCGCGGTTCATTAAACAAAAGATCAACGGGAGCATTTTCGACAATTCGTCCAAGGTACATAACACTGACACGATCGCTGATATGGCGAACTACAGCAAGATCGTGGGCGATGAATACATAGGTAAGAGCAAATTCGTCCTGCAGTTTTTCGAGAAGGTTGATAATTTGGCTCTGGATCGAAACATCCAGCGCGGAAACAGGCTCGTCAAGGATAATCAGGCTCGGGTTGAGGGCCAAAGCTCTTGCCACCCCTATCCTTTGCCTCTGCCCGCCGGAGAACTCATGCGGGTAACGACTAATATGCGATGGGCTAAGGCCAACAACCTCCATTAGCTCTTTAATCTTCTCTTTGCGAGCCTTGCCTCCAGGGTAATTATGAACTAAAAGAGGCTCATTGATAATATCCTTAACAGTCATTCTCGGGCTGAGCGACGAAAAAGGATCCTGGAATACTATCTGCATATCGCGCCTGATCTTTCGCATTTCCTCATAACTCAGGTCAAAAACATTTTGACCCCTGAAGTATACTGCACCGCCGGTCGGTTCGAGGAGACGCAAGATTACCCTGCCGGCAGTAGTTTTACCGCACCCCGACTCGCCAACCAGGCCCATCGTTTCTCCTTCTTTTACTGAAAAACTTACTCCATCAACAGCTTTGACATGTTTTGACACCCTGGAAAAGAGGCCTCGCTTCAGGGGGAAATACTTGTAGAGATCCCTGACTTCAAGCAGCGAGTTACCAGTTCCGTTCTGCAGGCCTAAACCGGTGTCCTTAGCAGCGCTATCAATCATACCCGAACCTCCCCGGTTAAGTTTCTCTGCGCAACCCAACAGCTAACTCGCCTTCCCGAACCAAAAGAAACCAAAGGCGGCTCTTCTTCCGAACATATCGTTTCCCTGAGCTTACAGCGAGGATGAAAGCGGCACCCTGCTGGGAAGGAAGCCGGGTTTGGCACTGTTCCCTCGATAACATGAAGGCTCTCTCGCTTTTCATTAACCCTGGGAATAGAATCCAGCAGTCCCCGAGTATAGGGATGGCGCGGATCTTTAAATAAATCGCGCACCCCAGATTCCTCCACTACTTTTCCGGCATACATGACCATTACTCTTTCAGCCATATCGGCAATCACACCTAAATCATGGGTAATAATCATGATAGCCATATTATAGGTAGATTTAAGTTTTTTCAGCAGCTCCAAAATCTGGGCCTGGATCGTTACATCAAGCGCGGTAGTCGGTTCATCAGCAATTAGGAGCTGCGGGTTGCATGATAGCGCCATGGCAATCATAACCCGCTGGCGCATCCCTCCGGAGAGTTGATGCGGATATTCTTTGGTTCTCTGGGCAGGGAGGGGAATGCCAACCTGGCTCAACAGTTCGATTGCTTTTTCGTTTGCCTGGCGCTGGTTTAACTGTTGATGCAGTTTAATGCTTTCGGTAATCTGCCTGCCAATCGTGTGGACAGGATTCAGGGAAGTCATTGGCTCTTGAAAGATCATAGAAATCCGGCTTCCCCTTATTTTGCGCATTTTTTCATTACTAATCTTCACCAGGTCTACTCCCTCCAGGAGAATTTCCCCGGAAACTATTTTACCGGGAGGAGAGGCAATTAAGCGCATAATGCTAAGTGAGGTAACACTTTTACCGCAGCCCGATTCCCCCACGACCCCGAGGGTTTCTCCATGGTTCACATAGAAAGATATATTATCCACAGCGGGAATAGTTCCATCACTGGTAAAAAAGTATGTTTTTAAGTCGTTGACTTCCAACAGCCTGTTTTTCATCCATAGCCTCCTCTCTCCTTCTCGGCTTAACCCAAGTTGTCTCCCTGTTTATCTACATCAATACCCCTTGAGAGTTCAGGCGCCCTGATTCTTTTGCGGACCCTTAATATCAGCCCTTCGGTTGACCTTCCGACGATGTTTTTCCGAATACTTTTCAGCCCCGCAAGCCAGTTTATGGCTGTGATCATCGCCACTGTATGCGCCTTTGAACAAAGCGTCAGGTATGAGCCGGTAGCGGTCTCATCGGCCACTTCTGTAACGCAGTGAACTGCGGTAATATCAGGATAACGTTCGGTAAAAGTAAAGCCTTTATCAGCGGGACGGCGATAAACAACGGCGCCGTCAAAAAGTTCCCTGGGGAATTGATTAGGTAAAAACTGATATCCATATTTTGAAAAACATTCAAGCCAGGCTTTATTGGCCCTGTCAATTGGTTCTATGCTTCGAATGGCGTTTATTATACTTTTTAGCAAGCTTGTGCCCAGCTCAACATTTTCCAGACGATCAGGTTCATAAAGCATTCCGTAAAAATGAGCGTTGGGAAGCCAGAAGGATATGGGGAAACGCGGCGGGCTGTTGTAGCCGGAGAAAAACTGGATCCACTCGTGAGAAGGAATACCGTGCGCATCCAGCACCATATCCGGCAGCCAGGCCCGCCATAGCCTTGTTAGCGCCCTCGCCTCACCAAATACTGTATCCTGGTTAAAGTATTCGTTGTAAAATTCACGCCCATCTTGATTATAACGGGCAGCATGTAGTTTCCAAACGGGGTTTTGTCGGGCCATATCCCTGTGTATTTCCGCTCCGTCGACATTTTCATAGGGCACGATTACCAGGTTTATGCCGTCCAACAAGTCCCGGTTTTCAGTAAGATGCGTTAGCAGATCAAAAACTGCCCCGGTGCTGGACACTTCATTGCCGTGATGCCGGGCGTTTATTAACAGGGTAGGTCGTTTTAAGGCCAGTTTGTTAGGAGTGGTAAGGCCTGTTTCAGTAGAATTGAGCTCTACCGCGTAAACGGGATAACCGCCCGTGCTGCGTGACACAAGTTTAACACGAAGATCAAAACAGGAGCCAGACCGCGGTAGTTCGGCAAGTAGTTTCTCAACCTGCTCAAGATAGAGCGGCTCCTGCCGGTTAACGGTTTTCTTACTAAGCACAGGTTCCGGCAGTTCCAGTTTCTGGCGGCAGCCGTTACATTCGATCTGTCCGGTCCCCGGATGATAGCCGCTGATAAACTCTTTAGCGGCGCTTCTCGCAGGCGCTGCAGTAAGCCTGAGAACAGCGCGCGGGGATGCTCCCGGTTCAGCTTTTAACCATGGCAGGATCGATCCCGGAGACTCAAAAGGGACGCCCCGCTTTCTTTCACCCAGGGCGGCAAAACGATCAAGGGTAGTAAAATATAGATCCTGATGAAGCACCTCAAGTGGAGAGTCAAGCTCTTCCCGGATACCAATTTTCTCTTCCGGCTCGCTGCCGGTGTATTCAATTGAAAGTTTGCCAAACAAAGGTTCTGTTTCTACATCTCCGGTTATTCTCTCAACTGCGGAAAGAAACTCGCTGCTATACCAGGACCAGAACCGTTCCAGGTCTGTCGGCATACGTTTGGAAATAACAACCGGACCGTCCTTGATCGCAACTTCAAGCCAGCCTGTTGGATGACAGGCCATTTTCTCTTCAGGATAACCATCAAGCACGGGGCGCAGGGCGGCGCGAGGTGTAAAACCGCGCCGGTAGACCGGGAGCCCTTCTGAGTGAACTTCAATCGACAGGGCATGGTCTGCATCCAGCGGGGCCTGTTCGAAGTTGACGGTGACGCCGTCCATCTCACGGGAAAATATCTCATCTGCCGGATATATTTCCTGCAGCCAGCGGATTGCCATATCCCTGGCTGCACAGCAATCAAAGGGCCGGAAGTAGATTATTATCCTTTCGGCATCAAGATCTCTTACTTCAGGCAGAACTTCGTTGACCAGCCAATGAAAACCCTGCTTAAATGCAGGACGGACCGCAACTGAACTGTTGGTATAACCCGCTGCCTTTAGAGTTTCTTTAATCACGCTTTTTAAAATAGAACGCTGCTCTTTCGGTTCAGAGACAGTAATGTCAACCCTGAGTTCTCTTTGCGAAGGGCATGAGGCTTTAATTGCCGGTATAACCTCTTCCTCCCAGGTCTCCGTTAACCTTGACGCCTCGCCCCGGTCCTCCCAGGATGCATGGTATAACTCTTCCGTAACGGGGTGCTCTTTAAAACCAAGCAAATCGGCAGCGGCAAGCAGATCCCACTCGAGCCAGTCAGATTTAGATGGCAGTTTCGGGTATTCAGCAGCCATGTAGTCTAAAGCCCAGTCAAGGCCGGTCCCTGCCCCTAAGTAAAGGGCACTATCCTTAACGGCAATCCAGCCGTTTTCAACCTCTGAGCCAATAAATATTTTTTTTCCGCCGGAACCGGAGAGGGGAAAACAAAAGCCGCTGCTTTCCAAACCGACCCTGGCAGCCAAATTGCAAACCTTGGCAAAGGTTCCAACAGAAATGTCCGGGCTGACCCTAAAATCAACCCTGGTTTGATCCGGAAAAAGCCCGTCGCTGCTCCCCAACAATCCTTCCACACTGTAAACCTGGCTTAAGCAGCGCCACCTTTCCAGGCGCGGCCACGAAGATTGAACAACTTTGCTGCCTTTAATTAGAGGCAAAGAGTCTTCATCCAGAGCTCCGGGTTTAATGATCATAGTCTGGTCAGGGATGAGGCCGTCCCAAAGTGCCGCTGCCCAGCGGCAAGCCAGCCTCTGACCCTTTTCATCGAAACCCCAGATCAACACTCCTTTTTCCTCGCATAAACTGGCAATTGCCCCTTCGCCGGGCCCGAGTTCAGGCATAATGAAACTATCCGGTAAGCATAAGTTTTTGGCTCCAATTAAAATTAGGCTCCGCTCCGGCAGGGTTTCCTGCCTGTCGCTAATTGCAACAGGAAAATGCAGCCCGTCGGCTTCAAGCCCGATTCTTGCGGCAAGATCGAGCGCCGCCGGTTCACTGCCGGATAAAACGATCAGGCCTTTGTTAAAAACATATGTCAAAACAATTCCTCCCTACAGCTTCATCCGCGGATCCAGGGCATCTCTTAACCCGTCACCTAAAAGGTTGAGGCCAAAAACGGTAATCATGATCGCGAGGCCCGGAAAAAATACCACATGAGGAGCGTGACGAATAAAGTCCCGCCCGCTGGCCAGCATTGCTCCCCACTCCGGAATGGGCGCCTGGGCCCCCAGGCCAAGAAAACCAAGGCCTGCCGCCCATAATATTGCTGAAGCAACCTGCAAAGTAGATTGAACTATAATTGGCGAGAGGAGGTTCGGCAAAATATGAGCAGTAATTATGCCCATGTCTTTTCGACCCACCGCTTTTGAAGCCTGGACAAAATCATTTTCCTTGATCGACAGGGTTGAACTGCGGACCAGGCGGGCATACATTGGGATAGAAACAATGCCGATGGCAATCATGGCATTGGTCAGGTTTTTGCCCAAAATCGATACGAGCACTATGGCTAAAAGCATGGCCGGAAAAGCCAGCATAATATCCATAAGCCGCTGTACAAGTAGATCGACAATGCCGCCAAAATAACCTGATATGGCACCCAGGGGCACGCCAACAGCGACACCAATCCCCACAGAAATTAAACCGATGGTCAACGAAATCCTGCTGCCATAGATAACCCTGCTCAAAATATCCCGGCCAAGCTCATCACGGCCAAAAGGGTTTTCCGACGAAGGCGCTTCAACGCTCTGACGCAGGTTTTGATCAAACGGGTCATCAGGTGCTATCCAGGGCGCAAAGATGGCCATTAATATAAACGTAACTACGATGGCAAGGCCAAACAGAGCCAGTTTGTTTCGGCGCAGCTGCCGCCAGATCGTCTTAAATGTCACTTCATCTTCCCCCTCTCAATCATAACGGATGCGCGGGTCGAACAAGGCATATAGAATGTCCACCAATAGATTGACAAAGATAAATACGACTGCCAGAAGAAGGACTGCCCCTTGAACAACAGGGTAATCACGGGCTAAAATCGAATCGACCATCAAGCGGCCTAGTCCAGGCCAGTTGAAAACAGATTCCGTTAATACCGCGCCTCCCATCAGGGTTCCGGCCTGCAGGCCTACCACCGTTATAACCGGTATAATGGCATTTTTTAAAGCGTGTTGTATTATTACAGCGTTTTCCCGCAAGCCTTTAGAGCGGGCGGTTCTGATATAGTCCTGGCGCAGCACTTCCAAAACGCTAGATCTGGTCATACGGCTTATTATTGCTGTTGGAACTGTAGCCAGGGCAATTGATGGCAGAATTAGATGCTTCCAGGTGCCGGACCCTGCGGCAGGCAAAAGACCCAGGTTGACAGAAAAATATAGCATTAATAGCAGCCCCAGCCAAAATACGGGCATGGAAATACCGATAAGCGCTACAAACATTGCCGCTGCATCAAAAAATGAATACTGTTTGACAGCGCTGATTACACCCGTAGTCACACCAACCAAGGTGGCAATAGCCATCGCTGTAAGCATGAGGATTAATGTGTTGGGGAATCTAGTCATTATTTCAGATGTCACAGGAGCGCGCGAGCGCGTCGAACGGCCCAGATCTCCCTGGATCAAATTTTCCAGGAACAAACCAAGCTGAATGTGCAGAGGCTGATCAAGCTTTAGTTGAACTCTAATCAGTTCAATTTCCGCTTCGGAAGCTTGTTCTCCAGCCATAATTACAGCCGGGTCACCGGGGGTCAGGCGGACCATAAAGAAGACCAGTATCACAACCCCGAAAAGAACTGGCACTGCAAGTAGGAGGCGTTTAATTACATAATTAGTCATTCATTAGCTCACCTCTGCAATTACAAGGCCCCCAGCGTCAACAGACCCCGGGGGCCTCAAACTCAGACCGTAATAATTATTACGGAACTTAATGTTACCTGGTCCAGTAGGCCTCGTGGAACAGTACCTGTTCGATCGGCAGAATCCGGACTCCTCCAAGAGCATCATTCATAGCAACGATCTGTTCCTCTGAATGCAGGAAGATCCAGGGCGCATCTTCCCAGATCAGTTCCTGGGCGCTGCCGTAAGCTGCAGTGCGCTCATCGGGATCGGTTGTCGAAGTTCCCTCGATCAGGTATTCATCTACAAGGGGATTCTCGTAGAAACCATAATTGGAACCCGCAGGGGGAGCCTGCTCACTAAGGAACATGGGGTAAAGCATTTGATCTCCGTCGAAGATCCACGGACCCCATCCTAACAGGAATATGTTAGTTTCTGTTTCTTCGATTGGCTTTCTGATAAAAGCGAGATATGCAGCCCATTCCATGGTTTCGAGGGTAACATTTACGCCTACATCTCCAAGATAACCCTGGATAGCCTCTGCAATTCGCCTGTCCATGAGGTAGCGGCCTTCAGGATGGTGGAAAGTCAAGTCGAACCCATCAGGATAGCCCGCCTCAGCGAGCAGTTCCCTGGCTTTTTCAGGATCGAATTCATATGGTCCCACCTGGCGGTAGGGGAACATTTCCGGAAGCAGGGGCGAATCGAGCGGCCTGCCGGCCCCTGAGAGAATCACTTCAACTATTTCCTCTTTGTCGATGGCATGGTTCAGAGCCTGGCGAACTCTTACATCATCGAGGGGATCAACAGTAACGTTGATTCCTACGTAAATCGCCCGGGTCGAGGGAGCCATGACCACATTGAGTCCATCAACACCGCTTAAGCGGTCATACTCGAGCGGAGGCACGCGCACGATAACATCAACATCTCCTGCTTCCAGCATAGCCAGGCGGGTGCTATCTTCCGGTACAGGCCTGAAAATAATTGTGCTAATTTCCGGTGCCGGTCCCCAATAATCAGGATTACGCTCTAATACAAGCTCGGTGCCGGGCACCCAGTCTGACAGCATGTAGGCTCCTGTTCCGATCGGGTTGCGAGATAAATCTTCCCCGTATTGCTCCACCGCCGCCGGGCTTACCATGGCATTTGATGCGGCAGTAAGCCGGCTGAGAAATGGCGCATGCGGGTATTTCAGGTTAATTTTTACCGTGTGTTCGTCGATAACTTCTGCGGTATCCGCCATGTTAATGTAGCTTCGCAGCAATACCTGGGTTTCAGGATCGAGCAGTCGTTCAATATTGAACTTTACCACCTCGGCGTTGAAAGGAGTGCCGTCGGTAAAGACCACATCGTCGCGAAGCTCGAATATGTACTCCAGACCATCATCGCTGATTTCCCAGTCCGTTGCCAGCCTGGGGACTATGTTGAAATCATCATCGTGAGTCACCAGGGTGTCAAAAATATGTTCTGTTACAATTGCAGCAGGGGTAGAAGCGATACCATGTGGGTCAAGGTCTTCTACATCCGTTCCCTGGGCTACAATAAGCGTATCACGGACATCTGCCGGCACATCTGGATCTGCATCATCCGGCACATCAGGTGCAGGTTCATCACATCCGGCCAATAACCCAAGAACTAAAACCAAGCTTAATACTAAAATCCATTTCTTTAACAAATTGATCCCTCCATTTTTATTCTCTAATGTTGACGAGCCATTTAACGCCGGGCATCCCCCCCCTTACATTAATTGCGCCCGTTTATTGTAAAACAGACGACAGGCCAGAACATAATTAATTCTTCAAAAGGCTAAAATATCCTGCCTTCAATTGAATTGTGCCGAATCATTTCAGCTTCGAACTAATCACCGCAAACTTCAGGCCCCTGGCAGGCTGACATCGGGAAAAATTGCCGGTAACCGGGGCTATAAAAGGCGGTTACCAGGACACCGTTTTTATTCCGCAGGAATTGCGAACCCCTTCGCAGGTCCGGTTGAAGCCGGAGTGCCGGCGACTCTGGAGAGGTAAGTTGAGCCCAAAGTTTCAATATGATCATGAATGGAATCAAAGTAATTCAGGTGTTCCTGTTCATGTTCTATGATAGTTTCAAATAATTTAGCCGAGACGCTGTCGCCGTTATCGCGGCAGACATTCATAAAACCGGTGTAAGCTTCAATCGCTTTATCTTCCTCTTCCGCGTCGAAGGGATAAATAGCCTCAACAGTCTGGCCTTTTTCTACAGGCCCGGCCAGTTCGGTTGTCGGCTCTCCGCCCAGTTCCTTGATTCTTTCAGCAAGACTTTCGGCATGACGCATTTCATCAATAGCAATCAGCTTCATATTCATCGCCAATTCGCCATAATCTTTATCGTCAAGGTGGTAGTGCTGGTGCATATACTGGTGGATTGCCTGCAACTCCATCGCTTTTGCTTTGTTTAAAACTTCGATCACTTTCTTTTTTCTTTCTTCACGGGTCATAAATATTTCCTCCTTGCTATTTCAGTTGTTCCAATTATTATTTTACCCCATCCATTTTTGATAGGCAACTCACAGCAGGGCGATAGCTTCAAGCTATTGCAGAAACAAGAAACCCCAAATGGTAAGAGTCTATTCTATTTTGTGATCCAATCCTGCCAGAAAGCAGGGAAGGATCGCCACACAGAAGAATTAATCAAAAGCTAATACGACAGTAATTATTCTATCTACAAAGGATGGTATTTTTATAAAACAGCCTATGAGGGAAAAAATGGACGGCCACACTATAAGCAGTTATTACCCCGCTCTTAGCTGGTTCATTCTCTTTTGCGGCTTTATGCTGGTTGTCCTGCATCGCTTCATCACTGCCGGTTTGCAGGATACTTTCACCCATACTTTTGCCATGAGCGCCACCGGGTTTGCTTTTCTTTCCTCGTCATACTTTTATCTTTACCCCTTAATGCAGGTGCCGGCCGGCTTCGCCCTTGATATTTTCGGCCCTCGCCGGATTGCAATCGCTTCTTTCCTCATTATGACCGCGGGGACCATCTTATTTGCCTCGGCTTCCACTTTCGGAGGGCTCTTCTGGGGGCGGGTCCTGATCAGCTTCGGCGCTTCTTTTATCTGGGGAACATTGCTGAAAATACAGGGCATATTTTTTCCGGCACGCCTGTTTGCCCTTCTAACCGGTTTCGGCGCGGTTGCGGGCAGCTTTGGCATTATCCTCGCCGGCAGCCCATTCATGGCCGGTGTGGCCAATTTCGGCTGGCGGGAAACAATTTACATCATAGCGCTCGGTTCTTTCACCCTGATGCTGGGCAGTTTACTATTTATCAGGCCCCCTTCCAATATCTCCGGCAGGGACTCCCTTTATTCAGCAAATCGCAGCCTGAAAGCAGAACTTCGCGGCGCCGGCAGGGTATTAACCCGAAAAGCCGGAATACTGCTCTTTTTTTGCCACTTTGGGATATACGGCACCTACGCCGCTTTTCTCGGAATATGGAGTTATCCTTTCCTGGCAGCCGAAGCAGGTTTAACCGTCAATAAAGCCTCATTCATGATCACCTGGATGGGCATCGGTTATATGTTTGGGGGACCTGTTCTGGGTCATCTATCCGACCGTTTCGGCCAGAAACGCAAGCCCGTCTTATTGATCACCTGCGGCGGATTAACATTATTCATGGCGTCCCTGATGCTGCTGCCTTTATTTAAGGCCAACCCGGTCCTTCTTCTCTACCCTGCTCTTTTCTGGCTCGGCTTTTTTACTCCCGGTCTGGTTTTAACCATGGTTCTTGCCAGGGAACTGCTCGACCCTTCATTTTCCGGTGTTGCTGTTGGTGTGGCTAACAGCGGCGGCTTTGTCGGCGCCGCCTTAGTCCAGTTAGCAGTCGGGTTCATCCTTGATCGAGGCTGGCAGGGTGACTATATTAATGGGATCATGAGCTATCCCTGGCCGGTTATGCAGCAGGTAATTGTTTTTTCCACCTTCCTGTTGGCGGTTTCATTTCTGTCAGCTTACATGGTTAAGGAACATAAA
>SLPH01000096.1 GCA_007132095.1 Syntrophomonadaceae bacterium
CAGGCCTTGTAACGGATATCCTCAATATATTGGGCTCTAATTATGATGATGTTTTAAGCGGTAACAGCAGCTGCAATATTATTTACGGCGGCGCCGGCAACGACAGGATTTACGGTATTGGCGGTAACAATACCCTTTCGGGCGGCTCAGGGGAAAACGAGCTCTTCGGCGGCAGCGGCAACGACCGCTTTGTCTTTACGCCGGAATGGCATAAGGATACAGTTATTGCCGGCAGCGGCAGCAACACCCTTGATTTCAGGCTGATTACAGCCAATATTGCTTTCACCATCGGAGCAGGACAGGTCCACGCTGTCAGCGGCAGCAGCGTTCTTGAGGCGTTGGCGGAAGGGATAGCAATAATCTACAGCGGATCCGGTCACGATCTTTTCCAGATCAACTTCGGGCACGCTATTGACCTCTACGGCGGAATGGGCGACGACGACTTCATCATCGCCGATGGGGTAATTTACGGCGGCCTTATCGACGGAGAGAGCGGCAGCAACCAGATTGACTGGAGTAATTACAGCGCGGCCCTTGATGTAACCTTGAGCGCTGTCGGCGCTTATGGCGGATTCCACGGAAGCGAAGCAGGCCTGCTCAAGGGGTTCAGGAACATTGACCGGCTGGTTGGCGGGGCGGCTGATGACACCCTGCGGGGTATCAATGCCGGGGCCCTCTTCGACCTGGGCGGCCCGGAGCCTCTGGCTAAAGACTTTGACGCGCATTACAGCAGCGGCCTTAATGCGTTATTGTTCAGCGGTTTCGAGGTTTTAAGAGGTGGCAGCAGCAGCGACCGCTTTGAAATCCGCGGCGCCCAGTCCTACGATCTTTACGGCGGCGCCGGTAACGATCAGTTCCATTTCTTTGACCAGGCCACCCTGAAGGGGATCATTGACGGCGGCAGCGGTTACAACATGCTCGATTTTTCGCGCTATGCCACAACCCGTAATTTCTATCTCACCGCCGTAGGCAGTTTAAGCGGTTTTAGAGGCAAAGAAGCCGCAATCGAAGGTCTTTACACCAACATGAGCCGGATCGTCGGCGGAGAGGCCATAGATTCGCTCTCAGGGCTAAACCTCGACGCCGACTGGCGGGTTGGCATAAACAGCGGGGATTACCGCAGCGCCGGAAGAAGGCTTGATTTCATAAACATTGAAACCGTAATCGGAGGCGTTAAGGCGGATCGTTTCAAGATCGACCCGCTGTTTGCCCTGAAAGGCAACGTAGATGGCCGCGGCGGCGTTGATACCCTGGATTACTCCGCTTACAGGGCTGATTTGACCGTCGACCTGCAGGCAACCCTAGCTGACGGTGTCAGCGGTGGAATCAGCAGCATTGAAAATGTAACCGGGGGACGGGGAAACAACTGGCTTTACGGCGATGACAAAAATAATGTTCTCACCGGCGGACCCGGCTTTAACTATCTCGACGGCCGCGGCGGCGACGATACCCTGATTACTACGGGCGGGCACAATATCCTGGTAGGCGGACCTGGCTTTGATACGGCAATTATTGCCTATGGCTCAACATTTGAAGCTCCTTATAATGATATTGAAAAATGGATCTTCCTGCGGCCCCCGGCAGCGCCTGATCAGGATAAAGATAAGTTTATTCCGGAAGGGCCTGCTTTGAAGACGGCCAGTCTGTTGATTCTCAGCGAACAGGGAGGCACGATCAACTTTAACGGTCTGACCCTGATTATACCTGCCAATGCCCTGCCTGCTGATGCAATCATTACGGTCAGGAAACTCGAAAGGCAGGAAGTATCGCTTTACGTCCCGCTGGCTATGAGGCTGCGTCACCTTTCGGCTGTTTACGAAATCAGTTCAAGCAGCGGACGTTATCTTGAAGAAGGTAAACTGATGCTGCTGAGGATAGCTTACGATGCCGGCAGGGTTACTGAGGGCGAGAGGGTTTTTATCTCTTACTTTGATTACGAGCTTGATGCCTGGGTTGAGCTGGAAACCATCCTCGAATACGACGCTGAATCAGGCCAGTGGTATGCCCTGGCCTGGATCAACCAATTTGGCCTGTTTACTGTGTTTAGCGGCGACTGAGATGGTTTGTTAATTTGCTCTGAAAGAGGATCTTTTTAAGCTACCTGGTTTTTATGATCGTATTCAGCAGGCCGGAATGTCCAGGAGTTTGAGTAATTTTAAGAAGAGTGCTCCAACAAACAACCTGCCCGGGCGATCAGCCCGGGCAGGTTGTTTCGGTTCAGCTTTCTCAGCTTTCAAAGTTTCTAAATGGCTATCCGGATAAGTTATTATAACAGTAACGATACTAAAGGTAATGCGGCCTTACAGGCAGTGGCAGATACAGGAAGCTCTGATGGCGAACAACCTGCCTTAACAATAGCTAATCGACCTTTTTTGAACCTTTCCTGACAATCTGCTTGGTTTCGACCAGGCTAGTGCCGCCGTCCATGACCAGGTCATGACCGGTGATGTAGCTTGCTTCTTCCGAAAGCAGGAACAGTACCGAGTAGGCCGCTTCTTCAGGAGTGCCCAGCCGGCCCATGGGGATGCCCCGGGATAGTCTGTTCTTCACCTCGTCAGGGTTGTCGGGGTTATACTTGGAGAGCATCTGGGTCCAGACATATCCCGGTTGGATACAGTTAACCCGGATGTTACGATCGGCAAATTCTATAGCAAGCGCTTTGGAAAGGCCGGATACTGCCGCTTTTGAGGCTGAGTATATGCTCATACCCGGGTCTGAAACCAGCGGCCCGGTAATTGACGAGAAATTGACGATGCTTCCGCCCCCGCTTTCCAGGAGCAGGGGAATTATGGCCCGGCACATATTCCAGACCCCATCAATGTTTACTCCAAAGATTTTTTTCTTTGGTTCATCGATTTCTGGACTCAGGAAATCGATGTTCGCCGATATGCCGGCAACATTGACCAGCCTTTTGACAGGGTTATACCTTGTCCCGATTTCTTCGCATATCTCCTTAACTTCTTTAGGGTCAGCTACGTTGCAATGATAAGGAACCGTTTTAAAACCGCCGTCGTTTAGCCTGCCGGAAACCTGGGCCAAGGATTGATCAATATCGAGCATGCAAACCATTGCGCCCTGCGCTGCCAGCAGTTCTGTTACAGCCAGGCCCATGCCGTTTGCCGCCCCCGTTACTACTGCTGTTTGCCCGTCAAACCTGAACATGTCTATCCGCCCTTTCTCGTGGTGTTGCCTTTCATATTAGGAAAATAGGAGCATTTATCTTTAAAGTGCAGGCAAAAAGGTTTTTCAGCCTGGCTTTGAATGCGCAGCAAGGGCCTCCTCTCTTAGAATTCTATTCCAGGGAGCGTTTAAATGCAATAAATATGCTTAAGAAACATAAACTATTCGGCAGTATTACGCCAATCCGATCAGTGGCTGGAAGTCTTCACGGTTGGGCGCAATTAGCGATAAAGTATGGCGTTAACTCCTGGAAACGGTATAATGGTGTAGCGTGATTGAAGTATTTTTTACCTTTAGATTTAACGGGTGCGGGTACGGCAATTAGAAGCGCTTCTGAGCTTGCTGAAAGAAAAGATTGCGCTGCTGACCTGTAAAAGGAGCCTGATCAATGGAGCAGAGAACCAAAGTTGTAATTGCCGGTTCGGCGATTTATTTTACTTTCGGTATATATATGAGTTGGTCGGTTATCGCCGGGGGTCTTATTGAAGAGCTGGGCTGGTCTATCGCTGAAACCTCTTTTCCCGTGGCAGTGGATAGCGTCGTATTCGGTATCGCCATGATTATTGGCGGAAGGATCAACGATAAATACGGGCCGGGAAAGGGCTCGATTATGGGCGCTGTTATCGCTGGTCTTTCTTTTATCTTGCTGGCCTATATGACTGCCCCCGGGCTCGACCACCTGCGCTATCTGACCGGAACTCTTTTCGGCCTCCTGTCCGGATTTGGGTCGGCTTTGACATTTGCGGTGATCCAGCCCTCGGTGCTCAAATGGTATCCGCCCGACAAGCGGGGCAAAGTAATCGGCATCCTTTACATGGCCTTACAGGGTGCGCCTCTGTTCTGGGCTTTTGCCGTTGGTTTGGCCCTCTATTATACGGGGATCAGGCCGATCATGTTCGGAATTGGCATCTTTTTCTTTGTAGTCCTGATTACCTCAGCGCAAATGATCAGGGTTCCTGAAGCAGAGAAGCTGACAATGCAGAGTGCTAATTCTTCTTCAGTTCCCCTAAAGGTTACGCTTCGTGAATTATTCAAGAACAGGCTGCTCATACCGGCCTGCCTGATCAGCTTTGTGCGAAAATTTATCATGAGCTCAATAAGTATGCACCTGAACCAGATCGTTTTCATGGAATACGGCTTGCAGCATGGCTACGTTTATGTATCCATGCTGGCTGTCTTCACGATCGCCGGCTGCCTGCTGGGCGGGTTGTTGATCGATAAAAAAGGGGAAATTGATATGCTGAAAGTGTCGTTTCTCCTGGTTTCCCTGGCCATGGTCTTCTTCTACCTGGCAAAAAGCTTTTCCACGGTCGGCTCCATAGCGCTGGTCACCGCTGCCACGTTGTTAATAGGTTTAACCCAGGGGGCGATGAACACTTCCATCTCTATTCTCACCGTTAACATTTTCGGGATAGAGAGGTTTGGCATTGCTTTCGGGATCATATTCGCCCTGGGATCGATATTTGGCCCCTTCGGAGGCATGTTTTTCGGCTGGATAGCCGATTTAACCGGAAGTTTCGCCTCTTTTTTCATCAGCGGTTTCTTTTTAAGCCTGATCGGCTACTTTCTCAGCGCTCATATAGGTAATAAGGGGCGAAGCCGGGAGGTTGAAGTTTTAAACTTGGTAGAGTAATCCTTGATTGCGTTCTGCCTTCTCGAATGCCTGCTGAAGACGATGTGATATTGGAAGCGAATATAGCTGTTCGGGGTGGGTAACAAAAATATCTGATAGGCTTTGATTTAGTGAACTGCCCGGATGGCTGACTAATGTCATAAAAAATGTTATAATCAGAAAAACAACTTAAATAAGTCTAACAGCTTGTATTTTATAGCAGTTCTGAACTGACCGGCTTTTCCTGCCTTTGAACGGATAGGTTTTTAGGTCCGGGTGCCGAAATTATCGATTATCGCCAGGCTGATTTGCCGTCAAGGCATTATGCAGGTTGATGCGGTTACCTAAATCGAAAGGGAGGTATTGGTATGAAAATGCTGGTATGTACCGATGGTTCGGAGCAAAGCCAGAAAGCGGTCCAGGAAGCGGTAAGAGTTGCCGACAACTTTAAATCGGCAGAAGTCACAGTGCTTTATGTTTACGAAGCGGCTGCGCTACCTGCATATAGCCGCGGAAGAGGCGATATTCCAGAAGAAGTCCTGCTTCGCTACGAGGGGTTAAGTGAGAAGGCGGGCCAGGATATACTTGAAAGCGCAGCGGCTGAGTTCAAAGCTAAAGGCGTCAAATGCGAGCTTCTTATTAAAAAGGGCTATCCCAGTGATGTTATTATCGATGAAGCTGCTGAAGGCGGATATGACATGGCAGTCATGGGCAGCAGGGGATTGGGTGGTTTAAGGAGATTACTCCTTGGAAGCGTGAGCAATGCGGTTGCACAGCAGGCAAAAACTAACGTGTTGATTATTAAATAATCTGGGTTATCTATAATAGCTTGATTTGCTAAGGTTTTATATAGGCTGAATCAGTCATTCTTATAACTATTTATTGACCCGTTAACACGCTTCGGACTAGCTGTTGACGGGTTTTTGTATCCTCCCGGTAAAGGGTGGCCGCAATTCTTGAAAGCCCTGATCAGGCCTGTTAGGGAGAACCTTACAGTCAGGATTAGCTAATCTTCCCTAAAGGGTGATCATTTTTCCGCACTAGGTGGTGTTTGGCAGTTAAGGTAGAGCAGGATGAAGGATTTGCCTATCTAATTATCGGCCAGTTTTTGAGCATATGCTGGGAATAGATCAATTTGACTGCCAAGTGCTTGACCTTTATTATGCCCTGTAGTAAAATATTAAATATAGAAAGATGGTAGGTTTAATCCTGTTAACGCCCATTATTCATTGAAGGTTAACAGGCTAGCCATGCCTAAGTTCAATAGGAGGTAATACGTAGATGAAAAAGGTTTTTTGGTTGACTTTGGTTGTAGTCTTGGCCCTGGTTATGATCGCCGGTTGCGGCGACACCCCGGCTGAAGAGGCTCCTGAAGAAGAGGCTCCCGAAGAAACACCGGGGGAAGAAGCTCCGGAAACTGGGACTTCAAAGTTGGGATTGGGAGTTGTAACATCGATTGCCCGGTCAAATGATGCAGCCGAAGGCGTTAATGCCCAGGCGCAAACAGACGTGACAATTGCCGCCGTCCTTTTTGACGAAGAGGGCAGGGTGGTCAGCCTGATGATCGATACAGCCCAGACCAGGGTTGCTTTCGACGAAGAAATGCAGGTTGCTACCGACACTTCGGTGCCCGGTCAGACAAAGGTTGAGCGCGGGGACGACTATGGCATGAAAAGGGTTTCTGAAATTGAAATGGAATGGTACGAGCAGATTGCCGAATTAGAAAACTGGATGATCGGTAAGACCCTTGAAGAAATCAAGAGCCTGCCGGTTAAGGTAGTCGATGATGCTCATCAGCATGTTCCCGACATTCCTGAACTGACCTCAGTTGTAACCATTACAGTGGAAGGCTATATCGCAGCTGTTGAAAATGCTTACAACAACTCGATTGAAGTAGAAAACGCTGAAACAGTCGGTTTAGGAACCGATATTTCGACGGCCAGGTCTTACGGGCTGGACGAAGCAAATGATATTATGCCCAGGGCTCAGGTAGACAACACCATGGCAGCGGTCGCTTTTGACTCCGATGGTGTAATCGTTGGAGCTATTATCGACAACGCCCAGATTCGGGTTGAGTTTGATGCCGAAGGTCAGGTTACCTCAGATCGCGCTGCGTCACCGAAGACCAAAGCTCAGCTTGGTGACGATTACGGCATGAGAAGGGTTTCTGACATCGACAAAGAATGGTATGAGCAGATTGAAGCTTTATCCGATTGGATGGTTGGCAAGACAGTAGATGAGGTCTTGGGTCTGCCGGTTAAAGTAGTCGACGATGCGCATCAGAATGTCCCGGATGTGCCGGAACTTACTTCGTCGGTGACTATTACGGTTGAGAGTTATCTTGCTGCCGTTGCAAAAGCATACGACTACGCACGGTAACTAAAAGATAACCGCTAAGTTATTATGAACAACACTCCCCGGGTTTTACCGGGGAGTGTTTCATAATGAAAACAAAAAGCATGGAAGTGAAGCAGATGAAAACTAAACTAACATTACTAACATTGTTCTTACTATCCTCGCTTCTCATAGCAGGCTGCACAGGTAGTGAAAGAACTGAAAAGATTAGATACACAAGCTCTTTTTTCGACACTTTTGATACCGTGGTCCAGGTTGTTGCCTATACGGATAGCGAGGAAGAGTTTGACCTCTACATGGAAATGATCCACGGCCGATTCCGTGAACTGCACAAGCTCTATAATATTTACGTAAGCTATGAAGGTGTGAATAACATCAGAACGATTAATGAAAACGCCGGAGTGCGACCTGTAGAGGTGGATCAGGAGATAATCGATCTAATCATATATTCGAAGGAGCTATACGGGCAAACAGGCTACACAACCAATATCGCCCTCGGACCCGTACTCAGTATCTGGAGAACTTATCGTGAGGATGCGGAATACGATCCCGCAAATGCCGAAGTGCCCCCCCTGGATATACTGCAGGAGGCTGCTCTTTATACAGATATTGATCAGGTTATTGTTGACCAGGAAAATATGACTGTATTTCTTCCTGATGCCAGAATGAGCCTTGATGTAGGCGCTGTAGCCAAAGGTTTTGCCACCGAGCTTGTTGCCCGCGAAGTTGAAGCCGCCGGTTTGACATCAGCGGTCCTCAGCCCGGGGGGTAACATCAGGACGATTGGAAAACCGATGGATGGTATCAGGGAGAGGTGGGCAATTGGCATCCAAAACCCTGAAGCTTCCATTATCGCAGAGGATGATCGTATCCTTGACGTTGTTTTCATCAATGATGGAGCGGTGGTTAGCAGCGGAGATTACCAGCGTTATTACATTGTTGACGGCGAAATTATGCACCATATTATTGATCCCGCAACACTGATGCCGGGCAGGTACTACCGCGCTATTAGCGTAGTTGCCGATGATGCGGCGCTGGCCGATTTTCTCTCCACGGCGCTTTTTCTTCTACCTTATGAAGAAAGCCTGGCAGTTGCAGAGAGCTTTGACAATGTAGAAGTTTACTGGGTTTTTCATGATGGCAGTGTCAAGGTAACAGAAGGGCTGAAAGAAAAATTGGGCAGTTATGGCGCTACTAATGTAAAAGAATAAGGCTGTTTTATAAGGTATAAGCGAGGGCCTGTAAACAAAATTTATTTTAAGCTCTTCGGGAAGTTAGACAATCAGCATTTTTTGCGGATAACGGGTATGGGAAAGGCATGAAGGTTTTATCGTCCGGTAAGGTGCAAAGCTGTTAATGTCTAACTGCAACTGGAAATGAGTTCGTGATATTGTTATACTTATATGTGAATAGCGATTTAAGTCGTCTTTTGGCGCTTATCTCATAAGAAGCACTGTGAAGGTTGTGGGGAAATGGAAAAAGCTTTAAAGATTTTTGTGTTTGTTTCTATCCTTGCCGTGGCTGTCACCTTTACTGGCGGTGCTTTCGAGAATAGCCGATTATTTCCCGCCGGCGTTTGTTTGGCCAGCAGCCCCGGGATGGAGCAAACTGCCGGAACATCGCAGGGAACTTTGAAACGTTATACTGACATTAGCAGCCCGTGGTCGGGAGCTTATCTGAACATGGATCTCACGGTAGAGGGCAGTTCTGAAATTACCGAATCTTTCAGCATGGGCAATGCTCCCAGGGCCCGGCAGCGCGATTTTCTTGATACAATTTTTCCACCTTTGCCCGATCACAATGGCAGTGAAAAAAATATTGATGGCTCAGCAAGCTCTTATGACACTCCTGCCGATTCGGGAAGCAGTGTTCAAAGCCACTCAGCTAGTAACAGTGGCCCGGTTTCCGTGGAGGAAGGCAACACTGGCCCCGGGCAGGATAATCAAAGGGAGCGAGAGTTTGGCTTCTTGTTTAGCTCGCTTGAATTCATCAACTGGTTCGCTTTATTTTAAACTCCAGCTGTAATAGCGGGCAGGGAGGTTAATTCTTGATGAAAATTTTCTACCATGACCAGTTTGCCGCGCGCTACGCTTCAGATCCTGCTGCCGATCATGGCCGTTTAGAGCCCTCTCTTAAGCTTCTAAGCGAAAAGTATGCCTTCGTTGAACCGAGACCTGCTATGAAAGAAGAAGTTCTGCTTGTTCACACCGATAGGCATTACCGGGATATAGCCGGTGATGAGCTGCTGCTGGAAACGGCCCTGCTTGCGGCAGGTGCCACTATTGAAGCTTCCGATACGGCTATGGCCGGTGAATATGCATTTGCCCTCTGCCGTCCGCCCGGGCATCACGCTTCGCCTGACTCAAGTTGGGGTTTTTGCTATTTTAACAATTTGGCGGTTGCCGTCAAACGGCTTTTAAACAGCGGAGAAATTAACTCTGCCCTGATTGTTGATTTCGATTTGCACTATGGCGACGGAACGGCGAATATTTTTCAAGCGGAACCGGCAGTTTCGTTTTGGCATGGCGGTGAAAATTCGCGAGCCGGCTATTTAAAGGAGCTGGAAGCCGATTTGCATGCTTATAAAGCAGATCTGGTTGCTGTTTCAGCCGGTTTCGATCGAGGAATAGACGACTGGGGCAGTATGCTAACCGCTGAAGACTACCGGGAAATCGGCCGCATACTTTCGGCCTTTGCCGCGATGGAATGCCAGGGGCGTCTTTTTGCAGCCCTGGAAGGCGGTTATAATGCTAATGCGGTGGCAAAAAATCTCGATGCTTTTTTGGATGGCCTCCACATATGAACCATGATCTCTACCAACTGGCGCTATTGAGTGTCTTCGTCTTGATTATCAGCACCAGATATATGATCAGCGTTGCAAAGGGGATCCACCCCATTTTAATATTAAGCCGTGAAAAACCTGCCTCTGAAAAGGCTGTCGAGTTTCTTCCGGTGGCAGGGGTTGGTTTGGCAGCGCTGCTGGTTCTGCGCAGAATATTTACCCCTCAAATCTGGCCATTTTTGTCGACAGGTTTTGAAGTTCCGCTCTATCTCCAACTAACCGGTCTTATTGTTGCTCTTTTTTCCTTTATCCCCCTTGTAATGGGGTACCGGGCGCTTGGCCCAAACTGGCGTGTAGGGCTGGGCGATGAGGAGAAGAGCAACCTGGTTACCGGTGGGATATTTGCATATACGCGCAACCCGGTCTATATCTTTTTTTATGCTTTTTTTACCGGCTTATTCTTGCTTAACGGTGATTACTCCCTGCTGTTGTTGTCACTTGTTGTGGTGGTCAGCCTGCACATTCAGGTGCTGCAGGAGGAAAAAGCACTTTACCGCCGTTTTGGAGAGGTTTATCTCCAATACCGGGAGAAGGTTCCACGTTATTTCTTTTATTTTAAAAAGTAGCAAGAGGTTTGGATTTTCCGGCTAGTAGGCTGGTAATAAAAGAATTCATGCGTGGTTGACAAAGAAAAATCAGAGTTTGGTTTTTATTTAGCCACTGCATTGTATAAGGGGTGGTCAGGTAGTGGAGAATAAGGTTGCCCTGGTTACCGGGGCTACAAGCGGCATCGGGCTGGAAACGGCCAGGGGCCTGGCCCGGGAAGGGCTGACAGTAGTGTTGGCCTGTCGCAATTTAGAAAAAGCGGCCTCGCTGGTGGAGGCAATTATTAGGGAAAGCAGCAGTAGAGATGTGGTTGCCATGCACCTTGACCTGGCATCCTTAAAATCGGTTAAAAGGTTTGCCTTGGAATATGGAGGCCGATTTGACAGGCTTGATATCCTGATTAACAATGCCGGTGTATTTACAGATACCAGGAAATCAACTGAAAATGGGTTTGAGCTGACTATGGGCGTGAACTACCTGGGGCATTTCTTGCTGACCCGGTTACTAATGCCCCAGGTTTTAAGAACCGGAGGAGCGCGAATAATCAATGTTACTTCCAGGGCGGCTTTATTCACAAAACTTAAGGTGGGTGAAGAGCTTTTTTCCGGCCACAATACCGGTTTTAGAGC
>SLPH01000163.1 GCA_007132095.1 Syntrophomonadaceae bacterium
GTATTCAGGACCAGCGTCTGAAAGAGATATTTCGGGTTGTTGACCACTCGGCCATCTACCTTTTGATTGCCGGAACCTACACCCCTTTCGCCTTAGTCACCCTGCGCGAGCAGGGAGGGTGGACTATATTCGGAATCATCTGGGGCCTGGCCATTATAGGAATTATCTACAAGGTCTTCTGCATCAACCGCTTTGTGGTAATATCAACCCTGTTTTACCTGCTCATGGGCTGGTTGATCGTTTTTTCGATCCGCGATTTAATCAACAACCTGCCTGTAAACGGGGTGATTTTCCTGGGGGCGGGCGGGTTGGCTTATACTTTGGGGGTTGTCTTTTATGCCGGTCGGGAAAAACTGTTAATGCACGCCATCTGGCACCTCTTCGTCCTGGGCGGAAGCGCCTGTCATTTCTTTGCCGTTTTACTTTACGTCCGTTAGAAGAGAGGGCCGACCGGAAAACTGCTTGAAAATTGCCTGTTTCTCCGGTTATACCGGAGAAGCAACAAAGCGAGATAATTTAGCTCAAGTTCTTTCAAACCCATGGAAAGATACAACAAAGCTTAACATCAAAGGTCCCCGGCAAGAAGACTATTTCTAAACGAGAGGAATGATCCAATGAAAAACATTATAATGTTAATTTTTGTTTTCCTTTTGCTGTTTTCATCAGGTTGCGACACAACACCTGACGAAACCGGAGTTGATCAGCAACCGCCATCTGAAGAGGAAGTCGCAGAGGGCCCGCTCATGGGCAGGGTGACAGAACCTGTTGCAATTGACGGCAGCAGCGCAGGATATCCGTCCGCTCCTATCGAAGCTGCCGGGTTAACCGTCTATCTTGCTCATGACGGAGAAACCCTCTTTGCCTACGCCGAGGGGGAAAGTGAAGGATGGCTCGCCATTGGCTTTAACAGCGCCGGTGGCGGCATGAATGGCGCCAACATTATCATCGGCAGCGTGGACGGCGCCGAACCAATATTCAGGGACGATTTTGGGAGCGGCCGCAGTCACAGCGAGGCAGAGGTGGGCGCCGTTGAAGATTTTTTCTTCAGTTACGACAGCGGCAGGGCGATCATGGAGTTTTCTTACCCGCTGGCTTTTCCCGAAGGCCAGGGTTATAACGTTGAAAGCTTAGTGCCAGGTGAAACTTACTCGCTCATTGTTGCCCTGCACGGCAGTTCAGATGATTTTGCCAGGCAGCATTCAACCAGGGGCAGTATAAATTTTACCGTTGAACAGTAAAGACTAAAGAGGCGCTGAAAATGGAGAGCCCCGCTCCGATAGATCAGGAACGGGGCTTTTTTATTGCCCATGGAAATAAGCCTTAAATGATATTTTTGCTGCAGACGCCCGGAAAATAGTGCGCTTAACTCCGAACCTGGAAAGCCCTGGCCAGGTTTTCAAATATCTTTTTAACCGGCAGGATCTCCTTAATTTTAAAAACATTTTGGCCGGAGAATACAAGGCCCTGATCGATCAAGCCTTTTCTGCTATTCTCAAGGGCTTTCAGGATACAGAAGTCATGCGAGCATGACTTAAGGCACTGCGAGCAGTTCTTGATCGATTCCCGGCTAAGGGCCAGGGCCTCGGAAAACTTGTTCCTGATCGCCCTTCCGGGAAGCCCTACCGGGCTTTTGATCAGCACCACATCTTCACGGCTGGCGCCGAGATAATGCTTTTTAAAACTATCATCGACAGCACATTCTTCACTTAACACGAAGCGGGTTCCGAGCTGCACCCCGTCAGCGCCAAGTTCCATTATTCTTTTGATATCGTGATGGTCTGTCAAACCGCCGGCTGCAATTACCGGAATTTTAACCGCCTTTTTTATTGCGGGTAATATTTCGGCAACAGAGAGGTCTGTTCCCAGGTGCCCCCCGGCTTCCGACCCTTCGGCAATTACAGCCGCAGCGCCAAGTTTTTCAGCCAGGACTGCCACCCGGGGACTGGAAACAACGGCAACGATTGGGGTACCTGCCTCCCTGCCCCAGCTAAATATTTCCCGGGAAAAGCCGGCGCCAAAAATAATCAGATCTACTTTTTCCTGCAAAGCAGCCTTGGCCAGATCGGCGAAGTTGCGGGCCGCATACATTACGTTAATCCCAATTTTGCCGCTTCCGGCCAGCTTCCTCGCTTTTCTGATTTCCTGTCTTAATTCTTCAACCTTCATTCCAGTAGCCCCAATAATGCCTACTCCACCGGCAGCTGCCGCCGCTCCGGCCAGGGGAGCGGTAGAAACCCGCACAGCCATTCCACCCTGGATAATGGGGTACTGGCAATAGCTTTTGCTAAATATGTTCATCTTGATGCCCTCTTTCCTGCACTCTCTGCAGCAATATTATCTGCGCTGTGTTAACTGTCTCAACAGGCGCTCTTGTAGTCATGTAACCACCAACCGTTGCACCTTGGAAGTGACAGGCTTTGCGGCAGGGTTTATATTGATGTTATATTTATTTTATCTGCCTATTAGACTTCACCTATCATAGCACGATAAGGTTGTTACCGCAATTACTTTGCCGAATGCTTAATGAGAAAATAAAGAAAGAAATATTTCATTCACCTCGGATAATGGCAGAACTGCAGGCTTTATTTGCAAGCGAGCGGGTGTTCCCTGCCGGAATAACATTTTCATCAACCGGGATTGAATCGGGGTTGCCCTGCAAAGGTTGTTTTAACCCGGTACGCACTAAAGCCCCCTGGTATACAGGGGGCTTTAGTTAAATAAGTTTTCCGGCGGGGACCTACTCTCCCGGGGGCTCACGCCCCGAGTACCATCGGCGCTGGAGGGCTTAACTTCCGTGTTCGGGATGGGAACGGGTGTGACCCCTCCGCGATGCCCA
>SLPH01000100.1 GCA_007132095.1 Syntrophomonadaceae bacterium
CTTCGTCAATTTTTGCTTTCGGCAGAAGCTCGGCCCAGTTGTCCACGGGGCCATCGGGCTTGGTGTAAAGGCCCAGGTTTGGCATTGAACCGTAAAAGATGGGCATGACAGCATTAAGCTGGGCCAGCTCCATAACCGGGGTTTCATTGTGAATGATCTGCTTGACGGCTTTGTAACTGTAGTCCATGTTACCGATATCGACTGAATCAGCTCCAAGCACTTTTTCGCTTACCAGGGCGGCCATGGAGCGCTCCATGGCAATGTTGGCGTGGTAAGTTATTTTACAACTCCCCGAGTCTGAGGTGCTGACCACTTCACGGCCTCTTTCAACGCCGACAATATTTCCAGGCATGGTTATGATCGAAAAGAGATGTTCCTTCTCTTCAGCGCTGAGTTCAGGGACTTTACCGCGATCTGCGGCATCCATTACTCCGGCAGATATTTCTTCCCTGATTTCTTCAGCGGTCATGTAGATACCGGAACCATCTCCCATGCGCGTAAAATACTTGTTCAAGCCGATCCCCCCTTTCTGAAGGTTTTATTCTGTTGGCTTATCTATAGATTATACACGTTATGCTTTGCTGCGTATATTGGAAAGTTGGTCTATCTTTATCGCTCAAGGGTAGCCAGATTTATCTATCACTGGTAAAATGTCTTTATCTGCACATATGGCTGCAGCTATCCTCAGGTATAATAAACGAAGATTGGGGCAGGTTGAAAAATGCAAAGCATACATAGAGAGGCAGAAAAAATCCTGGCTGCAATTGACGGCCTGGTATTATACAGGGAGATTTTTAAAGACCCTGTATTAGTCGGGTTTAAAAAGATGCTGATCAACCTGGATCGGGATAGCCTCTCGGCTAGAAGCCTCTATTTTGAGCTGCTGGGAAACCTGATTGGGATTGGGCATGAACCCGGGCCGGCCGGTCTGGATCTTTTTAAAAACCGGTTTTTAAGCAGCCTGCTTGGAACGGAAACTGCTTTCAGCTTTAGCTGCGAAAAGAGCCCATTTTCCGAACTGGATCATGTTAAGGTCAGCGCTGCCAGGAGGGACATGGTCTTGTTGAGGGAAATTTATGATTTTGACCTCGCCGGTTTACAGAAGCATTTTGCAGAAAGCCCCGGAGCCGGTACTGACACGATCAGCCTCAGCAACTCGGGTCAGCAGGGCTCTACAAAAGCTAAATACCCACAGTTTTATCACGAACAGGTTCAGAACCTGAAAAGCTTGCTCTCTTCGGCCGGTAGCTGGGCAGAGCATCTTGAAGATATTCACCGGTTTTATCATACCGTGGGAAGCGGAATCTTCGGACGCTTCTGGGCTTTTCGCTGGAACCAGTCGAACGGGGAATCCGGGTTAACGGGCGTATCTAAGCCCGATCCGATCAGGCTTGACGACCTGGTCGGCTGTGAAGATCAAATAGAAGAGATTGTTCGCAACACCAGGCAGTTTGTCCAGGGCAGCGGAGCCAATAATGTTCTTTTGTATGGAGACAGGGGCACCGGTAAATCTTCTACGGTGAAAAGCCTGATCCACCTTTTTGGCAGGGATGGGCTGCGGATAGTAGAAGTGACCAAGCATGACCTTTTAAGTTTACGACAAGTGGTAGAGTCTGTTGAACAAAGGGCTCTCAAGTTCATCATATTTATTGACGATCTTTCTTTCGAGGAAGATGAGACTGAGTATAAAGAGCTAAAAGCTCTTCTTGAAGGCAGTATAGCGAAACCGCCGGAAAATGTCCTGGTTTATGCTACTTCTAACCGCAGAAACCTGGTCAGGGAATACTTTAACGATCGCCATGCAGATGAAGTCGGTAAGCAGGATACATACCAGGAGAAACTTTCGCTGGCCGACCGGTTTGGAATCAAGCTGATCTACTCCACGCCGGATAAACAGGGCTACCTGCAGACAGTTGATGCCTTAGCCCGGCAAAATGATATCATCATGGATCGAACCGAGCTTCATGACCTGGCCCTGCGCTGGGCCCTCTGGCATAACGGGCGCTCAGGGCGCACGGCACGCCAGTTTATCAATGATCTCAAAGGCAGGTTGGAAGGCTAATTGTATGACTCGGGGGACAATTTTTCCGGGTCTTGATATGCAGTTTCAGCCTTCACGAATTTGACCTGCCGCTGTAAGCTGTGGTATCATTGCCCAAATAATTCAGCTAAAAGAGGAAAGCCTATGCAGAATCTCAAACTGGTAAGCATCACGAAGAAAGGCAAGAAGACCAGGATCAAGGTTGGAGACGTCGTTATTGGTGAGGGCTTTGTTGTAATTGCCGGGCCCTGCGGCGTGGAAAGTGAAGAACAAACCTTGAAAACTGCCGAAGCGGTTAAGGCGGGGGGAGGGATGATGTTAAGAGCCGGAGCTTTTAAACCCCGAACCTCTCCCTATGATTTTCAGGGTCTCGGTCTTGAAGGCCTTAAAATATTGGAAAAAGCCCGCAGAAATACCGGCCTGCCCGTTGTGACAGAGGTAGTTGATCCCCGTGATGTATCGTGGGTCTGCGAATTTGCCGATATCCTGCAGATCGGGGCCAGGAACATGCAGAACTTTTCCCTGCTCAAGGAAGTTGGCCGCGCTTCGAAGCCTGTCCTGCTGAAGAGAGGGATGTACTCCACTTTAAAGGAATGGCTGAACTGCGCAGAATATATTCTGGCCGAGGGGAACCCCGACGTTATTCTCTGCGAGCGTGGTATAAGAACCTTCGAGACCTATACCAGGAATACCCTTGATTTGAGCATGATTCCCGCTATTAAAGAACTGACCCACCTTCCCGTGTTGGTGGATCC
>SLPH01000159.1 GCA_007132095.1 Syntrophomonadaceae bacterium
CATCTTTCCATTTTTCGCCTTCGGAGGCCGACACCCAGCTCATGTGGAAACGGCGGGGGTCAACACCGACAAATTCAAGCAGATCTTTTAGCATGCCAAGGCGGCGCCGGGCAAAGAAGTTACCTTCCATGTAGTGGCAGTCGCCGGGGTGGCAGCCGGAAACGAGAACTCCGTCTGCTCCCTGTTGGAGCGCATTTGCCACAAACAGGGGGTTGACCCGGCCCGAGCACATGACCCGGATAACGTTAATATTGGAAGGATACTGGACCCTGCTGGTGCCGGCAAGGTCGGCTCCGGCATACGAGCACCAGTTACAGAGAAATGCTACAATGTTGGGTTCATAGTCTTTACTCATTTCATAACCCCCAATGCCGCTATCTGTGGTAGGATCTGGCTATCGCGGAAAGATTTCGGCTGGATCGAATCAGAGAGGCAGGCCGCCGAGCATGAGCCGCAGCCCTTGCAGAGAGCTTCGTTTACCCTGGCCACTTCCACTTCATGGCCAAAGCGGTTCACCGTCACCATTTCGATCGCAGTATACGGGCAAATATTGACACAGAAACCGCAGCCGCGGCAGGTTGCCTCATCGACACCGGCTACCTGGGCGCTAATTGTTACCTTGCCCCTGGCCAGCGGGATCATTGCTGAAGCAGCAGCTCCCTTGGCCTGGGCGACCGTGTCGGGGATATCTTTCGGGCCCTGGCAGCAGCCGGCGAGGAATACGCCGTCCGTGGCCGTATCGACGGGCCTTAATTTCGGGTGCGCTTCCAGGAAGAAGCGATCCGGAGATTGCGAAAGCCTTAAAAGATCCATGACCTGGCGATAATCGGCGCGAGGCTCAAGGCCGACGCCGAGAACTACCATATCGACCTCGTCTTCCAGCGGAGTGGAAGTTAAGGTGTCTTCTACTTTAACCACGAGCTTGTTACCCCGCTTAAATATTTCTGAGGGGTTGCCCCTGATATAGCGGACATTCTCGCGGCGGACCCGGTCATAGAACTCTTCGAACCCTTTGCCAAAGGCCCTGACATCCATGTAGTAGATGCGGATATTGGCATCGGGCATCTTGTCGCGCAGCAGGTGAGCCTGCTTGGCAACATACATACAGCAAACCCTGGAGCAGTACTCGTTACCCACACTGGCGTCTCTTGAGCCGACGCACTTGATTAAAGCGATCTCCTTCGGTTCGATTTCCTCTTCGCCGTTGAAGATCTTTACTTTTCCGCCCGTCGGTCCGGAAGCGGAGACCAGGCGTTCCATCTCCATGCCGGTGATTACGTTCGGGTAATCGTCATAGCCGTATTCGGGTTTACGCGAAGCATCAAAGGGATCAAATCCGGTTGCAACGATAATCGCCCCGACCTTGAATTCGACAAATTCATCTTCCTGGTCGAAGTTGATCGCTCCGGCACCGCAGACTTCCTCGCACTTGGGGCTTTTACCGCATTTGCCCTTGGTTAAGTAGAGACAGCTGTCCGGGCAGATAGTATACTTGGCCGGAACAGCCTGCGGGAAAGGCAGGTAGACCGCTGATCTTTTGCCCATGCCCTGGTCAAACTCGCTCGGGAAGCGGTCTTTAACCCGGCAGGCAGTTGCACAGTCTCCGCAGCCGGTGCACTTCTCAAAATCGACGTAGCGCGCTTTTTTGCGCACTTTAACGTCGAAGTTGCCGATATAGCCGCCAATTTCTTCGACCTCGGAATAAGTCATCAGCTCGATATTGGGGTGACTGGCGCTGTCAACCATCTTCGGGGTAAGAATACAGGCCGAGCAATCGAGCGTGGGAAAGGTTTTATCCAGCTGGGCCATGCGCCCGCCAACTGAAGGGGTCTTTTCGACCAGGTAAACCTTGAACCCCGCGTCAGCGATATCAAGAGCAGCCTGGATACCGGCAATACCGGCCCCGATAATCAGGGCGGACGGCTCGGCGTCAACTTCCTTCGACTCCAGGGCTTCAAGAAGCCTTACCTTGGCTACTGATGCAGCCAGCAGCTTTTTAGACTTCGCGGTGGCCTCATCCCTGTCTTCATGAACCCAGGAGCACTGCTCCCGGATATTGGCCATATCGAGGAAATAAGGGTTTACGCCTGCTTCGGCAATAGCCTTACGGAAGGTAGGCTCATGCATCCGCGGTGAACAGGAGGCAACAACTACCCGGTTCAGCCCCTGTTCCGCGATATCTTTTTTAATTAAGCTTTGTCCGGGATCGGAGCACATATACGAATAGGTGCGCGCCACTTTCACGTTGGGAAGAGTCTGCGCATATTCTGCAACCGCATCCACGTCTACCGTTGAGGATATATTAATCCCGCAGTGACAGACGTAGACACCCACTTTCGGTTTTTCCGTCATCTGGTTTTTCATCCTCCTGCAAAGATTGGCCCCGGTAAATCAGGTTACCCTTTCAACTCTTTCAGTTTCTCTGCCAGTTTGGGCACAATCTTGAACATGTCGTCGACAATAGCATAATCAGCCACGTTAAAGATGGGGGCTTCAGGGTCCTTATTGATGGCGACCACAGTTTTGGCCCCTTTCATCCCGGCAATGTGCTGGAATGCGCCGGAGATGCCCAAGGCAATATAAAGCTTAGGTTTAACCGCTTTACCGGAGGTGCCTACCTGGCGGTCATGGGGAACCCAGCCGGCATCTGTTGCCGCCCTTGAGGCAGCGATGTCAGCCTTGATCGCCTGGGCCAGTTCTTCAATAATAGGCAAGTTCTTATCCTCTTTTAAACCGCGCCCGATTGCTACCAGGATATCGGACTGGGTGATATCCACATCGCCCACTTCGG
>SLPH01000081.1 GCA_007132095.1 Syntrophomonadaceae bacterium
CTCAATGCTGCATCTCTGCCGTCTCCTGGCCCTTAAATCAGTTGTGCCGTTTGTCTTTATGCTCTATCTCTGATAATCCTGGCTTGGATTGGACAACAACCGGCGCGAGTGCTATAATTTAGCCTGTAGCGAAAAATGCATTTCAGGTGTCAGGAGACTTAATTGTGGAAGCCGGTTCAAATCCGGCGCGGTCCCGCCACTGTAAGTGGGAGCTGCCCCCTCCAGGCCACTGGCTGTTACAGGCCGGGAAGGCGGGGGTTGGTTGTGAACACGAGCCAGGATACCTGCCTGAATGCGCGCTTAACCCCTTCGGGTGAAAGGGTAAGGCGGGGCGAAAACCACGTTTTACCGTGGTTTTTTTTATGTTTTGAGAACCGCTTATTTACGTTTGTTTATGTCCGAAGCCTTAGTTTGACCAGGCTTAGGCAGGTTAGAGCTGCATACCCTAAAAATGCGCGGGATCTGCTCGTAAACGAGGCGAGAAAAAATGACCGTCAACAATACACACGACAGCAGCCGCAGCCTGAGGAAGCCGCTTTTTATGATTGCCCTCCTGGCGCTGCTTTTCTTTGCAATCCTGGCAGCCCTGATCCTTGGGGCGGTCGGCATCGGTTGGAGGAATGTATTTATCCTGCTTTTTGACAGCCTGCCCTTTTACGAGCATCCGGAAGCCACAGGCATAGCGCCTGTATACCGCGATATTTTGATCCAGATCAGGGTGCCCCGTGTTCTGCTTGCCGCTGCAGTCGGCAGCTCCCTGGCTGTGGCCGGGGCGGTTTTTCAGGGACTTTTCCGTAACCCCATGGCTGACCCCTACGTGATTGGAATTTCTTCCGGCGCTGCCCTGGGCGCTGTATTTGCCATGCTTGGCGGGTTTCAGCTTGCCCTGGGCGGTTTCGGGGCGGTGCCCCTGTTTGCCTTTTTTGGCGGCATAGCCACTATAACCCTGGTTTACAGCATGGCCAGGGTCGGGCGGGCAGTACCGGTGATGACCCTGCTTTTAGCGGGCATCGCAATCAGCTCTTTCCTGTCGGCCCTTGTTTCCCTGCTAACCTATTTTGCCGGAGAAAGGCTGCACCAGGTTGTATTCTGGTTAATGGGTGGCCTGGGCGGCGCTACGTGGCACCAGGTGAAAGTCATGATCCCCTACGCTTTGGCCGGCTATATCTGTGTCAGCCTTTTTTCAAGAGAACTTAATGCCATGCTGCTCGGGGAAGAGACGGCCCGCAACCTTGGCGTTGACACGGAAAGGATAAAAAAATACCTTCTTGCCGGCGCTTCCCTGCTGGTTGCGGCTGCAGTTTCCACCAGCGGTATTATCGGCTTCGTCGGCCTTGTGGTGCCGCACTTCGTGCGCCTGGTAGCCGGCCCGGATCACCGTTTTCTTCTCCCTGCCTCGGCTGTCCTGGGCGGCAGTCTTTTAATTGCCACCGACACCCTGGCCAGAATAGTAATCGCCCCATCGGAGCTGCCGGTGGGGATAATCACGGCGCTGATCGGGGCGCCCATGTTTGTCTACCTGCTTAAACGGCGCAAACAGCTGCGCTATTTCGGCGGAGGGGGTTAACGAGAATTGGGTTTGAACATTGAAGTCCACGGCTTAAAGCTTTCATACGACAGCCAACCTGTACTCGACGGCACCGAATTCAAAATAGATCGGGGCGATCTTGTTGCCCTGCTCGGAGCCAACGGGGCCGGGAAATCTACCCTGCTGCGCTGTATCAGCCGTATCCTCGAACCCAGCGCCGGCCATATCCTTCTCGACGGCCGCGAACTAAAGAAGCTGGGCAGTAAAGAGGCAGCCCGCCTGATGGCTGTAGTGCCCCAGGAAACGGCGGCCGATTTTGATTTCACAGTAGAAGATATTGTCATGATGGGCCGCTATCCTTACCTGGGCCGTTTCCAGAAAGAAGAAGAAAGTGATCGCGAAATTGTGCGCCGCTCTATGGAGATGACCGGAGTGGCTCACCTGGCCGGGCGCTCAATTGCCACTCTCAGCGGCGGGGAAAAGCAAAGAGTCGTTATGGCCCGGGCTGTCTGCCAGCAGCCTGAAGCGCTGCTTCTGGATGAACCGACAGCCAACCTCGATATCGGCTACCAGTCTATGCTGCTTGAGCTGGCGGCCAGGCTTAATCGCGAGCAGGGCGTAACTGTTATCGCCGCTATCCATGATATCAACCTGGCGGTTCACCATTTTAACCGCTTTCTGCTCTTGGCCGGCGGCCGCGTGCTGGCTGCCGGACGAGCAGACGAGGTGATCACGTCTGATAATATCCGAAAATCGTACGGGGTTCCTGCAACCATCTACCGTCACCCCCTGCATGGGGTGCTGCAGGTTAGCGTGGTCAGGAACCGCGATTCTTTCTCCGGAAATAGGAGCGGCTCCCGTATTCACGTAATCGGGGGCGGCGAAGAGGCTCTGCCTGCGCTGGAACAGCTCCTTAAATCCGGGTTCCGCATATCAGTCGGCCCTGTTTCGGCCCAGGACAGCGGCTGCCGTTTTGCCCACTTCCACAGTTTGCCCGTGGTAATTGTTCCTCCTTTTACAACCATGACGGCGGTTCATAAAAAAGAGCACAGCGATCTTATCAAAACCTCCAAAGGTGTGGTGATCCCCCCGATCCAGTTCGGGGAGGGCAATCTTCCCATCCTGGAAGCGGTCGAAGCGGCCCTGAAAGAGGGCAAACCGGTTTACCTTGTTGATCCGGACAGCATTGCGCAGCGCGATTACAGCGGCGGCAAAGCGGCAGCCATTCTCAGCCGCCTGGTTAAACTCGGGGCTGA
>SLPH01000137.1 GCA_007132095.1 Syntrophomonadaceae bacterium
CGACCCTGGGCGATCTATGCCTGAAGGTGGATAATATAGAGGCTGCCGATAGCCGTATTGCCATGCTGCAGAGGACAAACCGTTCCGACCTGACCCTGGCCTGCGCCATGGAGAACCACCTTCTCGACGGCGTCCTTTATACGGCCGACATCGAACAGGACCTGAAAAAAGCCTCAACCCGCTTTAAAGTGGAAGCCAAAGAGAAGGTTCCCGTCTGCCTGGTCAAGTATGTGTCCTATTACACCTCCCGCGATTACCCAGCCGATGAGCTGACCGATAAAGCGCTGGAGATGGTCGACCGGGCCCGGCAGATCGGTTTTGAGTCCCTGCTGGAAGAGCAGAAAAACTACTGTCAAAAATATTGGGATAGCGTGGGCTTTTCGCTCAAAGGCGATCCTGTTAACGAGCAGGCTATGCGCTTTAACCTCTTCGGCCTGCTCCAGGTTTCAGGCAACCAGGGCCAGACCAGTATCCCCGCCAAAGGGTTGACCAGCGAGGGCTACGACGGCCACTATTTCTGGGACACGGAAATCTACATTCTTCCCTATTTTACCGCTGTTAACCCGGGCGAGGCCCGCAGGCTTCTTAAATACCGTTACAGTATCCTCGATCACGCCCGTAAAAGAGCCAGGCAGCTGTCGCACGATAAGGGCGCTCTCTTTCCCTGGCGAACCATCGCCGGCGAAGAGGGATCCTCGTACTACCCGGCCAGCACAGCCCAGTATCACATTAACGCCGCTATCGCTTATGCCATTTGCAAGTATGTGGAGATGACCGGCGATTTCTCCTTTATTCTCGAGTGCGGGGCGGAGATTGTCTTTGAAACGGCCCGTCTCTGGGCAGATCTTGGCTGCTATGTGCCCCGCAAGGGCAACCGCTTCTGTTTCCATGAAGTAACCGGGCCGGACGAGTATACAGCCCTGGTTAACAATAACTGTTACACCAACCTGATGGCCCAGTGGCACCTGAGTTATGCCTATGATATGGCCCAGACTCTGATGCAGAAGCACCCGGAAAACTACAGGCGCATCTCAAAAAAAATCGGTCTGCGCACTGAAGAGCTGCAATCCTGGCTTTTGGCTTCCGAGTATATGTATATACCCTTCGATGAAGCGATGCAGATTCACCCCCAGGACGACGGGTTTCTCGACAAGGAAGTCTGGAACTTTAGCGCCACCCCGGCCGATAATTATCCCCTGCTCCTGCACTATCATCCCCTGGTAATCTACCGCTACCAGGTCTGTAAGCAGCCCGATATAATCCTGGCCCACCTGCTCCTTTGCGATCGCTTCAGTATCGATCAAAAAAGGCGCGATTATAATTACTACGAGCCGATTACCACCCACGACTCATCGCTGTCTCCTGCAATTTTCAGCGCTGTTTCCTCAGAGCTTGGGTACCATGAAGATGCCTACCGTTTCTTTTCCATCTCGGCCAGGCTCGATCTCTACAACCTGACCCGGTCAACCGGTTACGGTATTCATGCCGCCAATATGGGCGGCTCCTGGATCTGTCTCACCCAGGGCTTTGCCGGGATGCGCTTTAAGGCGGGCGAACTCAGTTTCAGCCCTTACCTGCCCCCGGAGCTGGAAGGGTACAGCTTCAGGGTCCGTTTTAAAGAATGCTTTTTTGAGGTTTCTGTCAGCGGAAAATGGGTTAACTATACCCTGATCGAAGGCGAAGAGGCATCTTTTTCTCACCGGGGCGAAAAAGTATTTTTAAAAAAAGGCGAAAGCGCCGGCTTCGAACTGGCCTGAAGCTCATTGGTTAAGGCTGCCGGCCTGACCGGCGGGGGCCGCATTAAATTGATCTTGGAAAGGCAAACTTTATGAAGAAAATAGAAGCCTTTATATTTGACCTCGACGGAGTTTTAACCGATACGGCCGAGTATCACTACCAGGCCTGGAAACGTCTGGCAGACGAAGAGGGTTTACCTTTTAACCGCCGGGATAACGAAAAACTGCGCGGTGTTTCGCGCCGCGCCTCCCTGGAACTGATCCTGAAAGACCGCCCCGTATCCGAGGAAAAGATCCGGGAGATGATGGAACGCAAGAACGGCTACTACCGCTCGCACCTGGAATGGATGGACGAAAAGGACCTGCTGCCCGGGGCTGTCGATATCCTGGAAAAATTAAAAAGTAAAGGTTGCCGCCTTGCCCTTGCCTCGGCCAGTAAAAACGCACCCACCGTGGTCAAGCGCCTCAAAATCGGTTCCTATTTTGAGGTCATCGCCGACGGCAACAGCGTAGAAAAGACCAAGCCGGCCCCCGACCTCTTCCTTTTTGTCTCGGAAAAGCTGAACCTCTTGCCCGAAAAATGTATCGTCGTCGAAGATGCCGAAGCGGGGATCGCCGCCGCGAAAGCGGCCGGCATGGCCACCATCGGGATCGGCCCCCCCGAACGGGTGGGCGAAGCCGACCATATCTACCCCGGCGTCTGGGCAATCAAACTCGAAGAGGTTCTCTAGCGGTTGATCAGGTAATGCTGTGGTTGGCGGTCAGCCGCAAAGAGGCCTTAAGGCCTCAGGCATCTCTTAGCTTCTCCAGGAAGTTTCTCGACTGGACCGGCGACTCCAGGAAGTACCTGGCCCTGGTAAAGGGGGCCAACCCCACCTTCACGCTGTAAGCATCTTCGGGCAGGACGGCAAAGATATCTTCATCAGTCCAGTCGTCGCCCATGGCCAGGATGAAATCCCACTCTTCCCCGTTATCGATCCAGTTCAGCGCTGCGCTGCCCTTGTTCACGTTGGCCGGCTTAAC
>SLPH01000135.1 GCA_007132095.1 Syntrophomonadaceae bacterium
CTGAACCGTCCCGGCTTATAACCGCGCCGTCTCGACTCCGGTGTTTTCGAAAACAGCTCTCGGATACCGTCAAACATCCCCGTGTAGGTAGCAGGGTTGGAACGGGGAGTACGGCCGATGGGTGATTGATCAATCTCGATCACCTTGTCCAGCTGCTCAATTCCCTCAATAAGCCTGTGTTTCCCGGCCTGTTCCCGCGAACGGTGGAGCTTCCGGGCCAGGGCCCGGGCCAGGATTTCATTGATCAGGGTGCTTTTCCCCGATCCCGATACCCCGGAAACACAGACAAATAAGCCTAAGGGTATTTCAACATCGATATCTTTCAGGTTATGCTCAGCAGCGCCGCGAATCCAGATGCTGCGGCCGCTGCTCATTCTCCTCTTTTCTGGCACGCCAACGGAGCGCCGGCCGGCCAGGTAATCGCCGGTGATTGAGGACGGTTCGGACATTATATCTTCAACTCCGCCCTGGGCCACAATTTCACCGCCGCCGGCGCCTGCCCCGGGGCCAATATCAACAAGATGATCGGCGTTTAGCATAGTTTCTTCATCGTGTTCAACAACCAGCACAGTGTTGCCCAGGTCGCGCAGATTTTTCAGAGTCTTAATCAGGCGGGAGTTGTCTCTTAAGTGGAGGCCGATGGAAGGTTCATCAAGAATATAGATCACGCCGGTTAATCCAGATCCGATCTGGGTTGCCAGCCGAATCCGCTGGGCTTCTCCGCCAGAGAGAGTTGCGGCGGCGCGATCCAGGGTCAGGTATTGCAAACCCACATTTCTGAGAAACTGAAGACGGGCATCCACTTCCTTCAATACCTGGCGGCCAATATGCTTCTCCCGATCGGTTAACTCCAGCCGCTGAAAAAAGAAGGCAGCTTCTTCTACCGTTAAAGCCGCTATCTCGGAAATATTATTTTCACCCAGCAGGATAGCCAGGCTGGAGGGCTTCAGGCGGCGCCCCAGGCAGGCCGGGCAGGGTTTAATCTGCATGTAGCGGGAGAGCTCGTTGCGTATATCTTCCGATGAAGTCGCGGCGTAACGACGCTCCAGGAGCTTTAACACACCCGGGAAAGCCTTCTTGTAGAAACGGGTCCGCTTATAAATGTTCACATAGCGGAAATTTATCTTTTCCGGCGATCCGTAAAGAAGCTTATCCTGCATCTCCGGCGCTAGCTCCCTGAAAGGAAGATCGGGATCAATACCCCACTCTTTGGCTGCAGCTTCGATAAACTGCTGGTAGTAATTCTGGCCGGCCAGGGGATGTACAGCGCCCTCGCGAATTGAAAGCTCCGGGTAGGGGATCACGAGATCAGCAGAAAACTCAGCCCTTGTTCCGAGCCCGCTGCATTCCGTGCAGGCCCCGAAGGGGCTGTTGAAGGAAAATATGCGGGGGCTAATCTCATCAAAGCTAAAGCCGCATTCTGCACAGGCAAAGTTTTCGCTGAACAACTGTTCTCCGCCCTCCACCTGCTGAACCAGCACCAGCCCTTCGCTTAATTTCAGGGCTGTTTCAAGGGAGTCTGCCAGCCTGGAGCGGATATTTTCCCGGATCACGAGCCGGTCAACAACCGCTTCAATAGAGTGTTTCTTTTTCTTGTCCAGGACAATTTCATCTTCCAGATCAAGCACTTCCCCATCCACCCTTACGCGAACATATCCTTTTCGACGAAGTTCCTCAAATAGTCGCGCGTATTCGCCTTTGCGGCCCCGCACCAGCGGTGCGAGCACCTGGATCCTCGTTTCCGGAGGCAGCTCGAGAACCTGATCGGCCATCTGCTGAACAGTTTGCTTACTGATCGGAATAACACAGTTCGGGCAGTAGGGATGGCCCAGGCGGGCATAAAGAAGCCTGATATAGTCATAGATTTCCGTGACGGTGCCTACCGTGGAACGGGGGTTGCGGGATGCCGTTTTCTGATCGATGGATATGGCCGGCGACAGCCCTTCAATCTGGTCGACATCGGGTTTATCCATCTGGCCAAGAAACTGGCGGGCATAGGCCGAGAGAGATTCCACGTAACGCCTCTGACCTTCTGCATAAAGGGTATCGAAGGCAAGCGAAGACTTCCCCGATCCGCTCAAGCCGGTAAATACAATTAATTTATTGCGCGGCAGGGTCAGGTCAATATTCTTCAGGTTGTGTTCCCTGGCCCCGCTGATAATGATATCTCCTGCGGCCATGCCGCTCACCTCGTTCTCCTGTTTTTATCAAGTATATTCCGGAATGCGATCAGGCTTGCTTTTCCAGCTCGTAGATCATGTCGCGCAGTTCTGCCGCCCTTTCAAAAGCAAGCTCTTTTGAAGCCTTGAGCATCTCTTTGCGCAGGCTGCCGATCATGCGACGAGCCCTGGCCCGGTCCAGCTTTTTAAGATCCTCAGGCTGGTAGCGTTCCCCTTCTTCGGCAGCTACCGTCGCCTCGATCACGCTGTGGATCGGCTTAACTATGGTTCTGGGCGTGATGCCATGCTCTTTGTTAAATAGTACCTGTTTCCTGCGGCGGCGATTAGTCTCATCAATAGCCCGCCGCATGGAAGAAGTTATATTGGCC
The DNA here is from genome assembly GCA_007132095.1 of Syntrophomonadaceae bacterium. Taxonomy (GTDB): domain Bacteria; phylum Bacillota; class Dethiobacteria; order DTU022; family DTU022; genus SLPH01. The sequence continues at coordinate 2,549 of SLPH01000135.1, forward strand.
GCATACATGATCACTTTTCCCTCCACGTTGCGGGCTGTCCGGCCGATCGTCTGGATCAGGGAGCGGTCAGACCTTAAAAAACCTTCCTTGTCAGCATCGAGAATGGCAACCAGGGTCACCTCTGGCAGATCAAGTCCTTCGCGAAGGAGGTTGATCCCAATCAGCACATCAAATTCTCCCAGCCTTAAACCGCGGATAATAGCCATCC
>SLPH01000162.1 GCA_007132095.1 Syntrophomonadaceae bacterium
ACAAGACCCTGATCAACAATAACATCGCCCTCAACAATCCCGGTAATAATTACGCTGCCGGCTTTGCTGGTCACATCACCGGCTACGATCCCGCTTATAATCAGCTCACCGAAGCCGGAACCCACATCGCCGCCAACCGAGCCCGCTACTTTAGCTTCACCAAGATCGGCTGCCAAATTGCCGCCGACAGATCCCTCGACGATTACTTCTCCGATCCGGGATGTGACATCGCCGCTAACATTTCCCCTGATAATGACCTGACCCATGTTCGCGTCAACATCGCCGTTTACATCGCCTTCGATTGTAACCTGGCCCATGTTGTTGTTTACATCACCATTAATGATACCAAGCACAATCAGTTCGCCAAGGTTCACAGTGACATTACCGTTTACAATCGTATTGCGGGATATCTCCAGCTTGCCGGCCGGAAGATTGATGTCTTCATTCCTTACTACTTCCTCTTCAACGCCTGCTGCAGCAGCAGGCAGAAGTAACAGTGCCATTAGAATAGCTATCAGGCAAAAAACCGTTTTTTTCGTTTTAACAGGCATTTGTATAACCCTCCACTTTTTTAATCTTATGCAGTATAGCTAACTCTACCCCTACTATGGCTGACAGGGCTGCGATCACCCAGGCCGGTCCCAGGCTGTGGCCCAGGTAGTATAGTTTAAGGAAGAAATCGATCAAGAAGCTGACCTGCAGAGTGATGCCCACCGAAAGCCACCAGTTGATAAAGCCAGGTTCGAGAACAAAAACAGCCGCCAGGGCCAGGGCGAAAATCGCCGCTGCAACCTGGCCCGCCGGGAAAGGAGCAGGTTCAAGCTTCTCCTGCAGGCGATCCTGAAAACCTGCCGGCAAAACCTCTGAAGACGAGAGCCGATCGGCAGTTGAACAGAGTGCCAGCAGATCCTGGTAAGCGCTGCAGCATTTAGCGCAATCCCGCAGGTGCTGACCGATCCCCGCTGCTGTTTCCTCTCCATCACAGAAAGCCTGGATCTCGGTAACACGTGGACAGTGTTCATTTTCTTTCACCTTCTCATCTCCCTTCCCGCTCAAGTTTTTCTCTCAGCATAATTCTGCCCCTGTAAAGCCTGTTTTTCACCAGGCTGAGTTCAAGTTCTAGGGTTTCAGCAATTTCTGCATAGCTCAATTCGCCAACATGTTTTAAGAGCAGTACTTCCATGTACATTAGAGGCATCTCTTTCAAAGCCCGCCTGAGCTCTGCTTCACTCTCTTTATCCAGGCAGGCTTGCTCGGGGTTGGAATCCGGCAAAGTGTCCAATGCTTTAATATCTTCTACCGGCAGCTCTCTGATGCCGCGCTGCCAGTTGCGACAAAGATTAGCGGCAATCTTGAAAAGCCAGGGGCCCGCCGGCTTTTCCCGGTCAAAACGGTCCAAATGTTTGTAAGCGCGCAGGAAAGTCTCCTGGGTCAGGTCTTCTGCCCGGAAACGATCTCCCGTGTAACGTAAGATGAGGCGATAGACTCGATCTCCATATACCTCAACCATTTCCTGAAACAGATCCTGCACTTTGCCACCACCGTTTAACTGTTCCATATATTAAATACACGGGAAAAGAGAAAAAGTCTGAACAAAACAGAAGAAACATTTGCCTTAAAATCGAAACAGCCTCTTGAATCCACCCAAATCGTTCTCCAACAGCTCATATAGCTCTTCCACGCTGCCGGCCATCTTCTCCATTTTCTCAGCAGAAAGAGCAGAGCTGTGCCGGTGGAAGTTTAAGCATAAGATCAAAAAATCATCCAGAAGGTCAGCGGTACGAGGCGAAAGCAGGGGCGGCCTTTTATCAGGAATGGCAACGCGCATTAAACCAATCAGGCGGCGGCGCCAATCCAGGCTCCCCGGAATCCACAAATCTACCGATCTGGCAATTTGCAGGAAGCAGTCTTCAGCCAGCAGGTAAAAATCAAAAAAGAGACCGGCCATCAATAATAATCGCCTTTTATCTTCACTGCCCTTTAAATTTTTTGCCCTGGAAGCCTCGGCTGCAAGAGCTCTCATCTCATCCAAATTTTCTTCTATAATCAGGCAGGTTTTTTCCAGGGCCTGTCTTGAAGGCACTAGCAAACCGGACTGAAACCTTCGCATATCAATCATAGCTGCACTCCTGCCGATCAAAAAGTTTAAGTTCCAACATATTTATATGAGGAACTCCTGTCTAAGCTTAGCATTCATACCCGGCTTAAACAAGCAGTCAGCCGACTGGCCGAATCAAGAACATTTCCCCGGCAAAAAAGGTTATAAGCCCGCTAAAAACGAATAGTGAGATAAGCTCTGATTTTCCGAATCTTACTTGCCAATTATAAAAACCTCTGTTTTACACTGACCGATGGGAGAGATATGATGCAGACCCTCTTTTTTAATTTCAATCCGATTATTACAGGACAGGAAAAACCATTTGACGCAATGCTGGTAAATGATGGAGTTATCGTTGATGTGGGGGAAAAAGCTATCATCGCGGCAGGGGTTCCAGCCGATACAGAAATGATCGACCTCGGTGGGCGCGTTATTATCCCCGGTTTAACCGACTGCCATATTCACCTGATTAACTATGCAGCCAGCAGGGAACTCACTGTTAATCTCAAAGATACGCACTCGCTTCAGGCCCTTATCATTAAAACCAGGCAATTTATAGAACAGAAAAATATAAGTCCCGGTAGTTGGGTCGAGGGCTGGGGCTGGAACCACGACCTTTTCCCTGAAGTGAGGATGCCCGATCGACAGGACCTTG
>SLPH01000132.1 GCA_007132095.1 Syntrophomonadaceae bacterium
GGCAATTTCCTGATCCGATTCCTCTTCGGCTGCGGCGGCAAGCTCCTGAACCCTGCCATAAAGAGCATAGACAAGTTCATCCACACCTTTACCGCTAACAGCGGAGATGCCATGAAGGGGAACACCTTCCCCTTCCTCCTGCAAAGTCCTTTGCAGCTGCTCCAGCCCTTCTTCCGAACCGGGAAGATCGAGTTTGCTTCCGGCAACGATTTTTGGGTAACTGCCAAGTTTTTCGCTGTAAAGATTTAACTCCTGCTTCAGATGGAGGTATGCGTCCGCAGGTCCCGGATGGGCCTGCGGCGAGACATCGATCAGGAACAGCAGGAGCAGGTTACGCTCAACGTGGCGCAAAAACCTGTGCCCCAGGCCTGCACCCTCGCTGGCGCCCTCGATCAAACCGGGGATATCGGCCACTACAAAGGTGCCTTCTTCACCAGCCCTGACTACTCCCAGGTTGGGAGTAACGGTGGTAAAGGGGTACGAGGCAACTTTCGGTTTGGCTGCGCTGATCCGCCCCAGCAGGGTTGATTTGCCGGCATTGGGGAACCCGACCAGGCCGACCTGGGCAATCAGCTTAAGTTCCAGGGATATGATTTTTTCTTCCCCGCTGAGCCCTTTTTCAGCCAGGCGGGGAGCCCTGTGCCTGGAACCGGTGAAGCGGGCATTACCTTTGCCACCCTTGCCGCCCCTGGCAACAACAGCCTTTTCTCCGGGCTTGGTCAGGTCGGCAATCAGCTGGCCCTGCTGATCGCGCACTACAGTGCCCGGTGGCACTGGCACCAAAAGATCGCCTCCCCTGGCTCCATGCCTGTTTCCGCCGGCGCCGTTAACGCCGGCGTCAGCTTTTAATAAACGGCGGTTTTTTAAATCCAAAAAACTGTGCTTCGAAGGGTCGGCCCAAAAAACGACGCTGCCCCCGTCGCCGCCGTCACCGCCATCGGGGCCGCCCATGGGAACATACTTTTCGCGCCGAAACGAGACAACCCCGTTTCCGCCATGACCTCCGCGCACTGTCAGTTCGAGTTCGTCAACAAACATGATTTTATATACACCTTCAGTAAGGGGCCCGCGCCGCCAACAGCGGCATAGCCCGGATTAACAGTGTCCGACTAGAGAGTTACCGCAATATTTGCGGCTTCCCCTGCGGCCTGGCAGCAAAAGAGATCGTAATAAAAAGAAAAGGCTGTTTGGATCGGGCGGGCCCGACCAGCTTCAGTCCGGCCAAAATGCGGGCACCAGCGGTTAACAGCCTTCATCGGACGGGTGAAAAAAAATAAAGCCCGGGTTGATTACCCGGGCCGGATCTGCAATTAGTTTGCAGCCACACTTTCTTCGGGATAAACGCTAACCTGTCTCTTGGCCCTGCCGTTGTATTCAAATACAACTTTGCCGGCGGCAGTGGCAAACAAAGTGTCATCGCTGCCCTTGCCAACGTTCAGGCCGGGATGAACCTTGGTTCCCCTCTGACGGATAATGATGTTGCCCGCTTTCACAACCTGGCCGCCATAGCGCTTAACACCCAGTCTTTTCGATTTACTGTCGCGTCCGTTGCGGGAACTGCCAACACCTTTCTTATGCGCCATTTAGAAACACCTCTCTTTCCTTAAGGTAACCGGATCTTAAAATGCCGCCCGGTTAGCTGCTGATTTTTCCAATCAATACTTCGCTGTAAGGCTGCCTGTGGCCCTGCTTGCGACGGTAGTTCTTTTTAGCCTTGTACTTGTAGACAATAATCTTTCGCCCACGACCCACTGCGACAACTTTACCTTCCACCTTGCAATCTTCCAGGTAGGGCGTGCCCACTTTTGATTCGTCACCGTTCACGCGCAATAGAACGCGATCGAATGTAACGGCTTCGCCTTTTTCCTGGGGCAGCTTTTCAACGCGCAGAACCTTGCCTTCTTCGGCCCGGTACTGCTTGCCGCCTGTTTCAATAATAGCGTACATAAACAAACCCCCCGTAAGGACTCGCCGAAGCTGGTAGCCCATATAAAATACGGAGCATTTTTAACCTTCTTCGTGCGGTTGTAAATCTAATCGAAATTTTAACACGCAGCTTGCCCTTTGTCAATCAAAAGGGGTCCTTCTCCAGGGAGAAGAACCCCTTTTATTTGCTGTTTTACCTGCTTCTTAGCCCTGGCAGGGATGGCTCAGGACATGAATATGTTTTTCATCCGGGCCAGTACTGCTTTCGTGCCGGCAGGTTTTATATCAATGCCAAGCGCCCCGGCCAGCCCCAAGATTACGTCCTGACCGGTCTTTCCGGATCGTGGGGGAAAGGCCGGTTTTAACTCGCGAACCCTGCCTTCGCAATTAACAATCGTCCCTTCCGTTTCCATATAGGTAGCAAGCGGCAGCGCTACATCGGCTTCAGCGGCGATGTAATCACTCCTGCAGGTAAGAGCAACCACAAACTGGTCGCCGAAAGGCGCAGCCATTCCCAGGAGAGGATCCTCGCCGATTACAAGAACAGCGCTGTAACCCTGCAGGTATCCTGTCGGAAAGGCGCCGCTTTTTCCTTCTCCGGCGATTGATGGACCGGGTATGCTGCGGCTGCAGCCAAGCTCAAGCAGGCCGCGGGTATTGCCCGCTCTGTAAAGGGTAAGAATACCTTCCCCTTTTGGGCTGCCGCTTACCGAAAGGATCTCTTGGAGCAGGGCATAGTTTTCCGGTGATATGGTATCGCCGTCAATAACCAGGGCCGGATTTTCTGCCCGGGAGAAAAGATTGACCAGCTCAACGATCTGGGCCGGGTTGCCTCTTAAAGCTTTTGGCAATTTGCTCATGGCGTCTGCGCTTTCCTCTTCCGTGAAAGACAGTTTAAGGTCGGGCCCGGCCATGTAGCTGAGCACCCCTTTTAGGGCGGCATTAAGGCTGCCGGGGTTAATCGCTACCGTAAGGGCGGCGTGTTTATCGAGCCGGCTGGTGCTGGAACCGATTGTAACAAGAGGCGAGCCCCTGTCCAGGGCCTTTCTCAGCTTCTGTGCCACAATAGGGAAGTTTTCGGGTAAGTCAACATCGACAAGGATCACTAAATCGCTTGTAACGAGCCGCTCATAGGGGAAAATCTGCCCGCCCACAGGTGTGGCAATTTCTAAAGGCAGCCCGGCCCCGAATATATTCTTTTCACCGGTCATAGACCGGCCCAGCTTTAGAGCCATATCCAGCTCCTCGCTGCTCAGGAAAGGTGACAGGACTACCGCCAGTGAACCGGGAGCGGTTCCGTATTTCTTTAACCCTTCAGCAGCGGACTTGTAAGCTTCTTCCCAGGTCACCGGGCTGGCAGCGCCCTTTAGCCTAACAAGGGGTTCAAGGAGACGGCTGTCGTCCTGGCCAAAGTTGTACTGGTAGCGCCCTTTCAGGCAAAGGTTTCCGTCATTGATCTCACCGCGCAGCGGCGAGGTGACTTCCTGTACTTTCCCTGCTGCCGCATGAAACTCTACATCGCAGCCGATCCCGCAGAGCGGGCAGGCGCTGGAGGTAAGGCTGTCATCACGCAGGGGGCCCGGTTTGAAGAAAGGGCTGCGGTCGGTCAGGGCTCCGGTCGGACAGGCGGAGACGCACTGTCCGCAGGATTCGCAGGTTGTCTGGTCAAGCGGCAGTTCAAGGGTAGGCCTGACCACGGTATCGTAGCCGCGATTTACCAGGCAGAGCGCATTTGCATCCTGTACTTCCCGGCAGATCCGCACGCAGCTGGCACAGAGCACGCACTTGTTCGGATCCTGGATCACGTAGGGGTGATCGTTATAGACGGGGTAGCGAACCTTCTCCGTTCCCAGCCGATCGGTGTCAAGGCCATAACGGGCAGCCAGATCGCGCAGCACGCAGAAGAACACTTCGGAGCATCCGCAGGAAAGGCAGCGTTTGCTTTCCTCCAGTGATTCTTCCTCGCTAAGGCCGTGGTTGTATTCAATAAAGCTGCTCCTCCGCTCTTCCGGCGAAAGATGGTGAACCTGGAGGCGGTCGATCTTATCGTGGTGGGCAAAATCGTCCGGATCCAGCTCGTCAAGGCTGCCCATAATATGGTTGTATTCAGGTTGTTCATCTTCCAGGGGCAGACCGCAGAGATAGCTGTCTATTGCCAGGGCGGCCCGGCGGGCGGCACCAACTGCTTCCACCACGGTTGCCGCGCCTGTAACAGCATCGCCTGCGGCGAAGACTCCCTCGGTCGGGGTTCGACCGGTTTGGTTGCAGGCAGCCATGGTTTTGCCGTCCAGGTCGAGGCTGCAGGAAACAGCATTTTCCCGGTCCAGGGTCTGTCCAATGGCCATAATTACGTTGTCAATTTCAAGCTTAAATTCCGATCCTTCGACGGCAATTGGCCGACGGCGACCGCTTTCATCGGGTTCGCCCAGTTCCATCTGCACGCATTCGACCCCGAGGACACACTCGTTACCGAGAACCGCAACCGGGTTAGTCAGGTAATGAAAGCGAATCCCTTCTTCTTCGGCCTCTTCAATCTCTAAGGCGCTGGCCGGCATTTCGTTTCGGCTGCGCCGGTAAATTACCGTCACCTCTTCAGCGCCAAGGCGCAGCGCGGTGCGGGCGGCATCCATGGCGGTATTGCCCCCGCCTACAACTGCAATTTTTCGGCCCAGTTCGGGCGGGGTCCCTTCTGCTACGCTGTGCAGGAATTCAATCCCGCGTAAGATGCCGGGGGTGTCCTCTTTTTCAAGGCCCATCCCCTGGGCAGACTGCGCGCCCAGGCCGAGGAAAACAGCATCGAATTTTTCTTCTAGTTCATCCATGGTAAAATCTTCGCCAAGCACCTCGCCAAGGCGCACTTCCCGGCAGAGATCGGCAATAAGATTGATCTCGCGGTCGAGAAGCTCTTTCGGAAGGCGGTATTCCGGTATGCCATAGCGCAGCATCCCGCCCAGTTTCGGACCCCTGTCATAAAGGGTAACACCGTGTCCCTGCAAAGCAAGGTAGTAGGCGGCCGTCAGGCCCGCCGGCCCACCGCCGATAACAGCAACTCTCTTACCGCTGTCAGGAGCCGCCTGCGGCCGGTACGAATTGATTGCATCGAGATCGAAATCACCGGCAAACCTTTTCAGATCGCAGATATTGACAGGCTGATCGACCAGGTTGCGGCGGCAATCATCCTCGCAAAAACGGGGGCAAACCCGGCCGCAAATCGAAGGCAGCGGCATTTTTTCCTTGATCAGATCGGCCGCTTTCTTATACTCCCCGCGGTCGATCAGGGCAATATACCCCTGAATATCTATATGGGCGGGGCATGCTTCCTGGCAGGGGGCGATACAATCGCCACAGTGTTCGGAAAGAAGCAGCTCAAGGGCGGTATAACGCATCCCGGTCAGGGTTTCATTTTCGGTGATCACGTTCATACCCTCTTCCACGGCCGTACCGCAGGCGGCAACAGGGCCTCGCGGGCTGCCGGTATCGACAAAGCAAAGGCGGCAGGCGCCAAAAGGCTTAATCCTGGGGTCGTGGCAGAGATGGGGGATATCTATTCCGTTCAGCAGGGCTGTCTCAAGCAGGTTGGCCCCGGCTTCAGCAGTGATCTCTTTTCCGTTTATCTTCAGCTTTACCTGTGGCATAGTTCGTCCTCCCCCTTTGGCATTGAAGTAACCGTAATTGCGTCGAATTTGCAGCTGTTTGTGCAGAGCCCGCAGCGTATGCACGCATCCTGATCAATCAGGTGGGGTTCCTTCTTGGCACCGGATATGGCATCAACGGGACACTGCCTGGCGCAAACAGTGCAGCCCGTGCAGGCGTCCTCAATGATAGTGTAATCAATCAGGGCTTTACATTTTTTGGCGGGGCAGTATTTTTCCCGCACGTGAGCGTCATATTCATCTCTAAAGTACTTGATTGTTGTCAGGACAGGGTTTGGTGCGGTCTGGCCAAGGCCGCAGAGAGAACCGGCTTTAATTTTCTCAGCCATCTCAATCAGGGTATCCACATCTTCTTCACGGCCCTCTCCTTCGGTGATCCCTTCCAGTATTTTCAGCATCTGGTTCGTGCCGGTGCGGCAAAAAGTGCACTTGCCGCAGGATTCTTCCCTGGTAAAGGTCAGAAAATACCTGGCCACATCCACCATGCAGGTTTCTTCATCCATAACAAGCAGCCCGCCGGAGCCCATAATTGCCCCGATTTTTTTCAGCGATTCGTAATCAACGGGGGTATCGCCAAGGTCGGCCGGAATGCACCCGCCTGAGGGGCCGCCGGTTTGTACCGCCTTAAAAGGCTTTCCGGTAGAGATGCCTCCCCCGATATCAAATACGATTTCGTTGATCGTGGTGCCCATGGGGATTTCAATCAGGCCGCCGCGCTTAATCTTGCCAGCCAGGGCAAATACCTTGGTGCCCTTGCTTTCCGCGGTTCCCAGCGAACTGTAAGCGGCCGCTCCCTGGTGCAGGATACGGGGCACGTTGGCAAAGGTTTCAACGTTATTAATTGATGTCGGGCAGCCAAAAAGCCCTTTCTCGGCCGGAAAAGGCGGCCTGAAACGGGGCATACCCCTTTTTCCTTCGATCGACATTAGCAGCGCCGTTTCTTCTCCACAGACAAATGCGCCGGCCCCTTCGCGAATAAAAACTTCAAATTTAAAGCCGCTGCCAAGAATATTTTCCCCTAACAGCCCGCGCTCCTCAGCCTGCCTGATCGCAATCTGAAGGCGGCGGATGGCCAGGGGGTATTCGGCGCGGATATATACATAGCCCACCGAAGCGCCGATAGCAAACCCGGCGATTAGCATCCCTTCTAAAACGCTGTGCGTGTCGCCTTCTAAGATGCTGCGATCCATAAAGGCACCGGGGTCTCCCTCATCAGCGTTACAAACGATGTATTTCTGCTCCCCTTCAGCCTTGCGGGTCAGGCTCCACTTCAGATGGGTCGGGAACCCGGCCCCGCCCCTGCCCCGCAGGCCCGATGATTCAATCTCGGCAATCACTTCTTCGGGAGTCATCGATGTCAGGGCCCGCTTTAAACCTTCGTACCCGTCTGCGGCAATATAGCTGTCAATCTCTTCCGGGTCAATATGCCCGCTGTTTTTGAGGAGAATTCTTTTCTGCCTGGAAAAATAGGAAGGATCATCTGTTTCTGAACCCCGGCCTAAAACGAGCAGCTCGGTGACCGGTTTACCTTCTCCGATATGCTGCTCTACTATGCGAGTGCTGTCTTCCGGCTCAAGGTTGCCATAGAGATAGCTCTGCCCGTCCGCTTCAATTACTTCAACCAGGGGCTCGTTGTAGCACATACCGATACACCCGGTTCTCTCCAGGGGAATACTGCTTCCTTCCAACTTTTCTTCCAGGGCCCGGTATACTTTGGCCGCTCCACCGGCGATACCGCAGGTGGCCAGACCTACTTTCAAGCGATATTTTGGTTGTTCCGTCATGATGTCACCTCTTCCCGGCTTTTTTCAGCTGAAGAGATTTTCCTTGTTTCTCTGATAACTTTTCGAACCCCATCCGGTGAAAGATGGCCAAAAGTTTCTTCGTTGATTGTCATCACCGGGGCCAGGCTGCAACAGCCCAGGCAGGCTACCTTTTCAAGGGTAAATAAGCCGTCTTCACTGGTTTTACCGGCAGGCGCTTTTGTCTCAAACTGCAGCGATTCGGTTATTTTCTCTGCGCCGGCCAGGTGACAGGCCGTTCCGTGGCAAATCTGGATCAAATTTTTGCCAATCGGTTCAAGTCTAAACTGGGCGTAAAAAGTTACAATGCTGTAGAGATCGTTCACCGGTATTCCAGAAAACTCACCGGCCCGCTGCAGCATTTCCGGGGAAATATAACCAAAAACTCCCTGTATATCCTGCAGGATCGGGATGGCGGCCCCTTTTTGGCCCTCGTGCCGCATGACAATTTCTTTCAAGGCATAAAGGGGTTGCTCTTCGGCGAGCGACTTTAAGTCTGCCTTCAAATCTGCTTCCATTTTATGTCCTCCCCTTGTAGAATAGTTAATCCAGGTATGCTCACTAATTTTATATGCAAAATCTATACCAACCCAATCTATGCCAGCGGTCCCGCAAACCGGAACTATTTCAGCGCCGCTCCTGAGCGGCTAACAAGCGGTCAAAAACAGCTCCACCAGGGTAAACAGGTTACCTTAATACAGCGCGGGCATAGGTGCGGTTCACTTCTGTTATCTCCACCAAAACTTTTTGGTCCACCATCTCGCCGGCATCTTCAACATTAATCACAAATCCCTGGCGGCGCGCGATTCCATGCCCCGGGTTGGTGGCATGGGGCTCTTCGATAACCACCTCCAGTTTTTCACCGGGGCTGACCGGCAGGGCCAGCGCTTTTATTTCCTTGTGGCTGCCCCGGGCAACAACGCGGTAGTCCTCAATATGAAGATCATCATTACCGCGGATATAAATATGGCGACCCATTTCATCTTCCAGCTTTTTCAGGTTTCCACCACCGCTGCCGATAATAATTGCGGCAACCTCGTGATGCATTTCGACCAGAACCGCCTTCGCTTTTTCCTGCTGCAGCTGGCGCTTCAGCTCCCCTTCGATCCGGGTGCTGACCACCAGCGGTGTGAGCACTCTGCCTGAACCGCCACAGTATGGGCAGGGCTGCTGCAGGTACTCGGAAAGATCCTGGCGCACTTTTTTCCTGGTCATCTCCACCAGGCCCAGGTTGGTAAGCCCCAGGACATAGGTTTTGGTTCGATCACTGCGAATAGCCATATTAAGGCGGTCCAAAACTTTACGGCGGTGATCTTCTATGCTCATGTCGATAAAATCAACAATAATAATTCCGCCGATGTCGCGCAGGCGAATCTGGCGGGCTATTTCTTCGGCTGCTTCAAGGTTGGTTTTCAGGATCGTATCGGCCAGGTTACGCCGCCCAATGTAGCGTCCCGTGTTAACATCAACAACTGTCAGGGCTTCAGTTTCATCAAAGACCAGGTATCCTCCGCTTTTCAGCCAGACCTGGCCGGCCAGCGCTTTTTCAATTTCTTTCTCGATTCCATAACGCTCAAAGATGGGTTCATCTTCCCGGTAATATTTCACCTTGCTTTTAAGGTGCGGCGATATGTAGTCCACTATTTCGCGAACCTTATCATACTCATACTCATTGTCGATCAGAAAACTGCTGAACTCTTCCACGAATAGATCGCGGGCAATACGACAGGTCAGTGAAAGATCCTGGTATAATATGGATGGCGCCACTTTCTTTTTAAAGCGTGAAGTAACCCTGCTCCAAAGCTGGACGAGGAACTGGAGATCTTGCTCCAGCACCTTGCTGTCGACTCCTTCGGCTACTGTCCGGACGATTAAGCCTATTTCCCCCGGCTTAAGTTTTTCAGCTTCACGGCGCAGCCTTTCCCGTTCAACCTGGCTGTCTATACGCCTGGAGACACCGATGTAGTCTGCTCCAGGAACTAGAACCAGGTAGCGGCCGGGAACGGTTATCTGCCCCGTAACACGAGCCCCCTTACTGCCGTATGGCTCCTTGATTACCTGTACCATGATCTCTTCGCCAACGCGAAGCATCTTTTCGATTGAGCCGCGCACAGGCGGGGGGCTTTCATCTTCCCAGTCGGCGGAAATATCGTCCACGTAGAGAAAAGCGTTTTTTTCCAGGCCGATATCGACAAAAGCAGCCTGCATACCAGGCAGCACATTAGCCACTATCCCTTTGTAAAGATTACCTACAACTCGCTGCTGCAGAGGCCTTTCGATATCAAGTTCAACCAGCTTATTGTCTTCAAGCAGGGCAACCCGGGTGGCCCGGTTATCGCAGTTGACAATTATTTTTTTATCCATTGAATGAAGCACATCCCTTCCGTCAAAGGATTCATCTGGCCATCAAGCAGGCAGTAGAGGCCGCTGCGGTGCAGGGACCAGTTCTCTGCCGGCATCAGACCGCCGGTAAAATCATTTAGCTTGCCCAGGACAACCGCCGGGGCTACACCGCCGGCGCTGCCGGCTTTGAGCAGCATTTTAACCTTTAAAAGCCCGATTGAAGAATACAGGGCTTCAGTTTCAAAAATGTGCGGGCGGATATTAACCGTTACCGTTTTTCCTTTTTTAGTTTTCTTCTGGATCGCTACTTCATCAGCCGCCATCAGTCCACCGATTGCAGCGCCCGCCCTTTGGGCCGAAAGCAGATCGGAAAATCCTGCCGGCTCAGCCTCGTAAGAGGCGGCCTCGACCAGGGACGGCAGGGCGGGAGAGTTATCTTCCAAAACTGCTGCCCCGGCTAAAGTTAAGCCGCCCGGAAGCTGGGGCGCTAATTTATCCAAGAATAGTTCAGGTTCAACTTCTGCGCCAAGTTCTATCTCGCCGTATTCACCGGCCGCCGTTGCTCCAAGAGGCAGCGGGGCCGCGAGGTTAAACTTCAGATGAGGGTTATAACCCTGGCTGAATTCTAACGGGAGACCGCTGCGATAGAACGCCCTTTGAAAAAGGCGCAGCATATCAAGGTGCGATATATACCTGATCGTTTCAAGACGATGAAACTCAAAAAGAAGTCTACTCATTTTCCACTCCCCAGTTGCGGGCATCATCCAGGGCGTTTTCGCGCTCCCTGATCAGGTAATCAAAGCTTACCCCGCAGTGAAGGTGACCCCAGGGCAGCGGATCTTCAAGGCTAAAATTGCGGTTGGCATAATCTTCAGGCCTGATAGAGCATTCCTCGAAAGCCTGCTTCCATAGCTTAAAAGAGAAATGTTCCGACCAGCCATCAAGTCGGCAGCCAAGCTGCCAGGCTTTTTCCAGTACTGAGGCCAAGCGGCGATCGCCGCGGGCAAAAACAGCTTCCAGAAAGCTGGCTTCTGCTTCATGCCAGCTAAAGCGGATACCGGGAATTTTCTTAAACCCCTCGCGAAGCAAGCGCTGCCTTTCTTCAATCTCTGCCAGGGAAATTTGCGGCTCCCACTGGAAAGGGGTATGGGCTTTAGGCACAAAGGTGGAAACACTGACAGAAAGGTCCAGTTTTTTTCCCGCCTTTTTCTTGAACCTGGTTCGAACATCCCGGCAAAAATCAACAATGCTTTCAACGTCGGCTCTTTCTTCGGTGGGCAGACCGATCATGAAATAGAGTTTAAAACCCTGCCAGCCCACTTCAACAGCAGCGTCAAGAGCGGAAAATATTTCACCTGTCGATAAGTTTTTACCGATCACTTTGCGCAGTCGGTCAGTTGCCGCTTCCGGGGCAAAAGTGAGGCTGCTGCGGCGCCCCCGGTGAACCTGCTCAGCCAGCTTAACAGAGTAAGAATCCAACCTCAGCGAAGGAAGGCTAAATTTTATCTTTCGACCCTGAAAAGCGGCATTGAGTTCTTCAATTAAAAGGTCAATATCCGGGTAATCGCAGCTGCTCAGAGATGATAGTGAAATCTCATCATAACCTGTTAAAGCGACTGTCTTTTTTGCGGCCTCGACAACAGTTTCCCTGCTGCGCCGCCTGACTGGCCGGTAAATAAAACCGGCCTGGCAAAAACGGCATCCCCTTGAGCAGCCGCGAAAAAGCTCGATCACGCCCCGGTCATGGATTGCCTGCAGGTAAGATACAGGAGGGGCCGCCGGGCAAACTGCTTTGTCGAGATCTTTAACAACCCTTTTGCGGACAGGAAGCGGCGCACCCGGCTCAGTGCAGACCAGGCCGCTATAGATGCCATCGTTATATTGGTCTTCATAAAAGGAAGGAATATAAAGCCCTTCCAGATCCGAAAGGCCTTTGATTATTTCCTTTCTGCCCAGCCCGGCTTTTTTCAGGCCGGCCAGCTTCTCTAACAGTTCCGGTAAAGCTTCCTCTCCATCGCCGATCAGGAAAAAATCAAAAAAAGAGGCTACCGGTTCCGGGTTGCAGGTAGAAGGTCCGCCCCCTACAACCAGCGGATCTGAATCAGTGCGATCTCTGCAACAGATGGGAATTCCTGCCAGATCAAGCATATTTATAACCGTGCTGTAACAGAGCTCGTACTGGAGCGAAAACCCGACCAGGTCAAACTCGGCCAGGGGCCTGCCGCTTTCCAGGGCAAAAAGAGGCACTTTATGAACTCTCATCTGCTCTTCCATATCGGCAGCGGGAGCGAATACGCGCTCCATCAGGTAGTTGTCGTTCCTGTTAACCGCTTCATAGAGTACTTTCAAACCCAGGTTTGACATTCCCACCTCGTAAAGGTCGGGAAAAGCAAGCACCATCTTAAGATCAACATTGGTGTGGTCTTTCTGCACGGCATTCCACTCGCTGCCGGTATAGCGGGCCGGCTTTTGCACCTGCCTCAGCATCATATCAATTTTCTCTTTTAACCCAGTCATTCTTTTCTCCCTGCCGGAACTTTTTCGTTATCATTTAATGATACCATACAATTACTTCCACCGTAAAAATAAATCGTAAATGAGGGACCGATTGTGAGCCCTATGGTAATTCCCAGGGCCGGTCCGGTTTTAAATCAAGCCTTTTTCCCGAAAGCTGAAAAAGACACCGTCTCCAATAATAATGTGATCCCGTACCCGGATACCGATCAGGTCCCCGGCATCGACCAGCCTTCCGGTTACAGCCAAATCTTCCTGGCTTGGAGAGGGATCGCCGCTGGGGTGATTATGAACCAGGATTATCGAAGCGGCACTCTTTTTAATCGGCCCGTTAAATATCTCCCGCGGATGAACAATTGAGGCATTCAAGCTGCCTACAGAAATATTCTCCTTGGCTATTACATGGTTTTTTGTGTTCAAGAGCAGGATTTTAAAATGTTCACGTTTTTTGTAGCGAAGCTCTTCCATGAAAAGCATGGCCGCCTGGCGAGGGCTGGCTATGCTTTCTGCACCTTCGCGGGGCAGTGTGGCCAGGCGGCTGCCCAGCTCAAGAGCGGCCTTGATCATCACCGCTTTATCCGGCCCGATCCCCCTGTTTTCCTGGAGGTCTTCCAGCGATAAATCAGGCAGATTCCGCAAACCGCCGCCCTGAGCTAAAATCCTTGCTGCCAGTTGGACAGCCGATTCGCGATCGTTGCCCATCCTGATTAGAATTGCCAGCAATTCAGCATTTGAAAGCGCTTCCGCCCCCAGGGTTTTCAGTTTTTCCCGGGGCCTTTCTTCAATCGGCATATCCTTCATCATCAAATAGTCTTTAGTCATCCAAGCCACCCCTCCATCTTTACTGTAATTCCTGGTTGAGCTTTTGCAGCATATTATAGAGCAGGTTCAAAGGAAGGCCAACTACATTAAAATAGCACCCTTCAATTCTTTCGACAAACACAGCCGCCCGGCCCTGGATACCATAAGCGCCGGCCTTGTCAAGCGGCTCTCCTGTTGCAACGTAACGATCAATTTCCTCCTTTCTCAACGGTTTAATCCAGACCCTGGTCCGGGAGAACCCTGTTTCCCGGCGCCCGGAGGCCCGATCAATAACAGCGATTCCGGTTAAAACTTCATGGCTCGTTCCGCTTAACTTCTCAAGGATTACCCGGGCCTCTTCCTCGCTGGCCGGTTTGCCGATTGCAGAACCTTCATGAAGCACCACCGTATCGGCGCCCAATACCAGGCCTTCATTAACCCGGCGGGCACAGTCTTCAGCTTTCCTTAACGCAAGGGTAATAACCTGTTCTTCAATTGGCAGGTTTAGGTTTACTTCTTCTGACACAGAGGGGAGTAGAAGCTCAAAGGGGATGGCAGCCTGCTCCAAAAGCAAGGCCCTGCGCGGAGAGCCTGAAGCAAGATAGAGGCGCATCAGTTTCCACCATCACCGACCTGACCGATTATGCGGGCAGTTACACCGGACAGGTAATGGACAGCCAGACCGGTAAAGAAACCGGTTGGCACCGAAAGCAAAAGCAGCAGGGGTAAGTATCCCTGCAGGAGGGTAAAGGTACCGATTATTAAGCTGGCCAGGGCAAGCTGCGTAAAGTTATGGGCGGCAGCTCCAATTATGCTGACAGAAACCAGGCTGACATAACCCCGGTTGTAAGCAAGAAGTACCAGGGCCATAACCAGGGTGCTGATTAACCCCCCGCCCAGGCTGAGCCAAAAGCCAAAACTAAAGAGTCCCCCGAAAAAAAGGCTGCCCAAAAATGATCGCATCACAGCGACCAGCAGGGCGCTGCGCAGGCCGAAAATAATCAGCGCCAGCAGGGTAATAATATTGGCCAGCCCAAGGCGCACCCCGGGGACAGGCATGGGAACGGGCAGCGCCGCTTCAACAGTATGGATAACCACGGCAAAGGTGATCAGGAGGGCCATGTAGGTTAAGTAGGTAAGGCGGCTTCGCATCTTCACCGTTTTAGATGTCATCAGGTCTTTCCTTTCTTTATTGCCGCAGCTCTGCCAGACCCTCAAGGCCGCTGGATAGGTATATTTCCAACCCGGGGCCGATCAGAATCCCTTCAATATGAGGCAAACTTTCAACCAGGCTCATTCCTGCTTCCGGGCCGAGGACAAACACCGCCGTTGAAAGGGCGTCCGCCTCCATCACCGTGGGAGCCGTAATTGTAACACTGATTAGGTCTCCGGCCGGATAACCGGTAGCGGGATCGATAATATGATGGTAGATAACCCCGTCTTCTTCAAAAAAGCGCCTGTAATCGCCCGAAGTTACGACTGCGCCTCCCGACAGCGGTATCACGACAATTACTGCCCCTTCTTCGCGCGGATGGCCGACACCGATCTTCCAAGGCTCACCATCGGGCCTGAGACCGATCAGTCCGATATCGCCGCCTGCGTTGACAAAAGCGCTGGTTACTCCCTTTGAGGAGAGCAGCTCCAGAGCCCGGTCAACGATATAACCCTTGGCTATACCGCCCAGTTCCAGAGCCATTTCTTCCAGGGGCAGGTAAACTGTTTTTTTCTCCGGATCCAGTTCAACCATACTGTAGTCAACCAGTTCTAAAGCCCGGGCCAACTCTTCGTCGGCAGGAAGGCGATGCGCCTGGTCCCAGAACCCCCAGGCATCTGTCAGCGGCGCTATGGTGGGGTCAAAAGCGCCCCCGCTGATTTCGGCGAAATAGAGCGCTTCCTCTATGAGGGCCAGCGTTTCAGGGCTGACAGCGACCGCTTGCTGCCCTGCGGCGCGGTTTATCGCCACTACATCGCTATCAGTTTCAGAACGGCTTAACAGGGCTTCGAGACGTTCAATTTCAGCGATTACCGAATCGATAATCTCTTCATCTCCGGCGTTATCAACGGAAACAAAGCGCATTTCCACCAGTGTATCCATGGCAAAGTAATTAAAAGAAGTCAGGTCATTACCCTGCCCGTTTCCCCGCAGGTAAAGCAGCGCCACAGCCAGGACAAGCGCCAGGCTTAAGGCAATCAGCACATATTTCGGCTTTATTTTCATGCCGCCCGGACCAGGTGCGTTGGCGGCATTTTTTTGCTCTCTTTTATACAACTCTAAACTCCTTACAGGTATCTGCTAAAATAGAAAACAATAAATAGCACTGCGCCTAAAACCAGGACCATCAGGAGGGTATCAAAACTCAGATTCTTGGTAGTCCATTTGGCGCGATCAAAGAGGCTCTTCTTCTCATCTTTGGCGGCCAGCCGCTTTTCAACCTGCTCCCTCGTTTTTTTGCCTGCTTGATCGTATACTATGTTGAGAGCACGGTCAATATCAGTCGTCTGGCGAGCCAACTTCTGCGCAGCTGCGCCGGTTTTACGGTAAGCTTCATCCAGGGCAGAATCGAGATCGCTGGAACGGTCTGCCAGTTCGCGGGCCTTTTTGGCCGATCTTTCGTAAAACTCGTCCAGCTTGGAATCCATATCGCGGGAACGGTCGGCCAGCCCGCGGGCCACTTCACCTGACTTTTCATAAAAACTATCTATAGAGGAATCCATGTCTGATGTCCTGTCTGCCAGTTTGCGCGCCGCCTTTCCCGATTGGGAATAGAAGCGATCGATACCGCTGTCAACATTTGCTATATAACCGGCCCAGTTCCTGGCAATCTTCCCTGAGCGGTTATAGGCCTCATCAACCGAGCTATCCAGGACAACCCCGGTGCGGCTGGCAAACTTCATCAGGTAGTGGGTAACCGGCTGGTAAATTAAAGCATGAATGCTAAGCCAATAAGGCGGCTTCCAGTTAAACCAGCCACGGTATGCCCCCGGCAGGTAGATCAAAACTGCTATCACTACAACGATCAACATTGCTTCCAGGGGGTGCCATTCGAAGAAGTGAAAATGGTAAAGGTGATCCATTCCGTATCCTTCGTATCTAAGCATTTCGGAAGCGGGCACCAGGAGCCTTTCCAGGATCAGGTTTGGAAAGAGCCCAATTGCGATAATTACCAGGGCGAAACCGGTGAGGACAAATTTTACCGACAGCGGGAGCGGGTATTGACGGTCAAGCTTCTCCGGCACCGGGCCGAGGAAAACCCCTCTGAAAAGCTTGGCAAAATAGCAGATCGTTAAAGCGCTGGTGAGGACAAATATCTTCTCGGCCAGGGCTATATGGAAGAGGTCGTAATCTTTAATGGCAATCAGCATGGCATCATGGACAAGGGTTTTACTGGGGTACCCGTTAAAGCCCGGAATACCGGCGATACCGAAGGCGGCAACCAGGAAAGTCAGTCCGACCAGGGGCATCTTGCGAAACATCCCACCCAACCTGGACATATCAAGTTCATGGGTGTAAATATAGATCGTTCCTACCATCATAAAGAGGCCGGCCTTAAAAAATGCATGATTAATAATGTGATACACAGCTCCGGCAAAACCCATGCCACCCTCTATTCCCATCATCATAGCCACACCGAGCCCGGCCGCTATATAGCCAATCTGGCTGACACTGCTATAGGCAAGAATCCGCTTCATATTGCTCTGCAGCAAGGCCATCAGGGCCCCTAAAAACATGGTTACAATGCCGACCCACATTACTGCCCCACCGGTATTGAACAGGTAAGCGGCGTCTGCCGCCCCGGGTTGATCGGGTGTTGAAAAGAGGATCAGGGATACCCTCAGGATGCCATAAGCTCCCGTTTTGATCATAATCCCGGAAAGCAGGGCACTGGCCGGAGACGGGGCTACTGGATGAGCCTGGGGCAGCCAGATATGAAGCGGCACCAGCCCGGCCTTGATACCAAAACCAATCATGAAACAGACAAATATTCCTGTCCGCATCGTTCCGAGCTGCTCAAGGGCCGGGATCATATCGACAGAACCGGTAGCGCTAAAAAGCATGAGGATCCCGAACAGCAGGCAGAGCCCTCCGGCTATACCGAGGTAAAGGTAAAGGATCCCTGCTTTCATCGCTTCACCGTCCTGCTCGTGGATAACCAGGATAAACGAGCTGAGCGTCATTAGCTCAAAGAATAAAAAGAGGGTGAAAAAGTCGCCTGCCAGCACAACACCAAGAGTAGCCCCCAGGGTAAAGATGAGCACACTGTAGTAACGGGGGCGGTTATGCTCTAAATCCATGTAGGCAAATGAGAAGATGGTAGCCAGGGTCCAGACAACAGTGATCAGGAAAGCAAATACCCAGCCGATCAAATCCAGCCGGAAAAAGAGCCCAAGCTGCATGAAATTAACCAGGTCAAAGCAGACCACACCGGTGAACATCAAAGGCAGCATCCATACCACACAACCCAGTGAAAAGAGGCAGGTGGCAAGAGCCGCCAATTTACGGGCATTTTCCCAGCTGCCTTTAAAAAAATAGATGGCAATACCTGCCGCCAGCGGGATTAAAGTCGCCCACAGCGGCAAGCTGGAGTAGTAGAGCTGATCAGCGCTGTGCAGATGTTCCGGCGCGGCAGCAAACAATTTAGAGGGTCCCCCCTCCCAGTAGGAAAGCAGAGGTGAGTTGTGATAGGGCATAGGCAATATTATTTGGAGTCAGACCGAAAAAGACGGTGCAAAGAGCCAGGATTATTACAGGAATGAGCATTTTAGGTGTCGCTTCCTGGATGTCAAATTTAATTTCATGGTGGTGGTCATCCTCTTCCTGTTCCTCGCCCGGAGGAGCTTCAAAAAAGCCCGGGATTATAATGGGCAGGTAGTAAAGAGCATTGAGGAGGCTGCTGATTAAAAGCACCAGCACATAGATGGGCATGCCAGCATCTAGAGCCCCCAGGGCCAGGGTCCATTTGCTTAAAAACCCGTTCAGGGGCGGTATGCCGATCATGGCAATGGCGGCCAGGGAAAAACAGCCAAGTGTAACCGGCATTTGGCGGCCGATTCCTTTCAGGTCGGCAATTTTGCGCCGGCCAGTTTTCCAGATAATTGAACCGGCGGCAAGGAAGAGGACACTCTTCATGAAGGCGTGGCTGAAGATATGAAAGGTGGCGCCTGTGATGGCGTTGCTGTTCAAAATACTGAGACCGAGTAAAACATAGCCAAGCTGGCTGATACTGGAATAAGCGAGACGCCTTTTGATGTCTTCCTGGGTCAGGGCCACCGCTGAACCAAGCATAATAGTAATAACCGCCAGGATGCCGAGAATTAGATCCCAGCCGGCGCCTTTGATCAGCTCCGGTGAGAAAACATGGAATATAACCCGCATTAAACCGTAAGCGCCTGTTTTAAGCATGATCCCCGAAAGCAGGGCGCTGGCCGGTGACGGGGCAACAGGATGAGCATCGGGAAGCCAGACATGAAGAGGAAACATCCCCGCTTTCATGCCAAAACCGATCAGGAAGCAGATAAAGGCAAGCAGGGCAAGAACAGAGCTTTCTCCGATAATGTGGCCGGCTGCAAGCGACACCGTTCCGCCCAGCTCAAAGACAATTATAATTCCAAAAAATAAAGCCAGCCCCCCGATAATGGTCATCACCAGGTACTTGTAACCGGCCTTCATCGCTTCTTCTGTTTCTTCATGAACGACGAGAAGATAGGCGATCAGCGACATCAATTCAAAGAAAACAAAGAGGGTGAAAAGATCGCCCGCAAAAAAGATGCCCAGGCAGCTGCCCAGGGTAAAAATAAAAACGGTATAATAGCGGCTGCAGGCATGCTCTTTCGCCATATAATCAACAGAGTATATGGCGCAGAGAAACCAGACCAGGGACGCAAGCGAGGCCAGGCAGAAGCTGAGAATATCAATACGCATTGATATGGCCAGGTTGGGCAGCACTTCAAAAAGGCTGTAATGATAGACCTCTCCCCCTGATACGGCAGGATAAAGGGTCAGGGTTGCCAAAAAAGTAATGCCGCTGGTGACGACAGCAAGGCTGTCCCTGATCCTGACCGAGTAACGGCAGGCATAAAAGATTACCGGGGCCATCAGAATGGGGAAGAAAACAATAAACATGAGCAGAAACATGACTCTGGCGCTGTCCAAAAAGGCCACCTCCGTATCTTCTTAAAAAGCTGTGTAAATAAATGTTTTTCCAGGGCCGGTTGCCTACAAATAGTTATTAACTATTATAGCGGTTGTTTGACGAATATTTCAATAATATTTTGCCAATTCTTTTCCAGATCCTTTTTTTTAGCGAAAAAGATTGTTCCACGCAAGCAGAGAAGCGGCTGCCTTGTGCTGATACGCCCGGGATGCATTGCTGGCGAAGTTAGATTTTTTAAAGCATTGATGCGACAGCTTCCTGCAGCATCACGATTACCGGCCGGGATAAAAGGCCCGTGATAATTACAGCCAGGGCGCCGATAATCAGGGGTATTTTCATCATGTTGGGGACAGGGCGCACTTTATATTCAAATTCTCCCTGATGCATGAAGGCGCTGATAATAATCGGCATATAATAGACAGCGTTCAAAAGGCTGCTGGCCAGGATGACCAGCACAAAGAGGGGCCTGCCCGCTTCAAGCGCGCCCAGGGCCAAATACCATTTGCTGATTAAGCCGCCTGTTCCGGGCAGACCGATCATGGAAGCGCTCCCTACCGTAAAAGCGAGCATGGTGATCGGCAGGGCCCGCCCGATGCCGGCCAGATCTTTGATCTTACGCACACCGGTAGTATAGATAATTACACCTGCGCTCATAAAGAGCATCGCCTTGGTAATTGCATGAACCATGACGTGGTATAGGCCGCCTGTAATTGCCAGTTCCTGATCAAGGCCCAACCCCAGGAATATAAATCCGATCTGGCCGATACTCGAGTAAGCAAGCATCATCTTGAGATCTGCCTGAAGCATGGCATAGATTGAGCCGAACATAACCCCCGCCGCAGCCAGCCAGAGAACAATTTCGGTCAGGGGTACGGCATTGAGGATTTCACGGGGGAAGACCTGGTAGAAAATCAAGAAGAGGGCGATGGCAAAAACCTTGATCACCAGGCCCGACAGCATTGCGCTGCTAGGCGATGGAGCCGAAGCATGGGCATCTGGCAGCCAGACATGGAGCGGAAACAGGGCCGATTTGGTGCCAAAAGCTACAATGAAAAGGGCGGCGGCAGTAAATATGTTGCGCGGGTAGAGAGAGAAAGCTTCAGTAAGAGCGCCGTTTAGCAGATCGAAATTAAGATAGCCTGTCGCCATGTAAAGCATGGCTACACCAAGCAGGTAGCACCCTGTGCCCATGGCGCTTAAAATCAAGTATTTAAAGCTGGCTTCGAGGCATTCCCGATCTTCCTTGATCGAAATAATCCCGCAGGCGGCGATAGTGCATATTTCCATCAATACAAAGAGGTTAAACAGATCGTTGGTCAGGGCGATAGCCGCCATTGAAGCGACCAGGATGGCAAACAGGGTATAATACCAGCCAATAACGTATATTCTCAACTCATGGCTCAGATCTTTCAGGGCATAAACAAAGATCCACAGGCTGACGCCAAGGATAACCAGCAAGGCGTAAGAACGCAGGGGGTCAACTTTAAGCTCTATGCCATAGGGGGGAGGCCAACCTCCCATGTGATACAACAGCGGGCCGCTGCGGCTTACTTCAGCAGTTAGCAGTATGGCCATCAAAAAGGCGGCGCTGAGGCAAAAAGTGGTAAGAGGCGCGCTGAAACGAGGCGTCCAGCGGTAAACCGGAGGCGTCAGAAAAGCACTGAAGAGGAGCAGGGCTACAATAAGGGCCGGGAAATGGTCAGATAAGGCCAATTATTCATCGCTCCTTAGCTCGCAAATCTCGTCGTAATCGCAGGTACCGTAAAAGCGATAGATCTTGACTATAAGGCTCAAAGCATAAGCGGTTACACTGACAGCGACTACGATGCCGGTCAGGATCAGGGCGCCAGGCAGGGGGTTGGCGTAAACCCCATCCGCCCCCTCAACTATAATCGGAGCCTGCCCACCGTATCTGTAACCGACGGCAACAAAAAGGAGAAATACGGAGGCATCCATAATATTCATGGCGATCACTTTCTTGATCATATTGGCATGAGTCAACATGGTATGCATCCCGATCACGAAAAGGATTATCGCCGCCATGTAATAGTAATTGTTGATTATTCCCTGCAGGATCTCCATTTAATCTTCACCCTCGATAATGTTGTAAAAAAGGGTTGCTATAGTACTGGCGACCTTGATACCCAGGAACAGTGTAATCACAAACACCGCTCCCGAACTGAAAAGGGCGCCGGCCTCTCCCAGCGGATAGCCGGCAGCCCGGTTGGCCAGGTAGTTTCCGCCAAAAAAGACACCGGCCATGCCTGCCAGTAAAAAAGCAATTGCGCTGCCGCTTTCAAGAACCGAGGCGGTTTGGTGAGAAATTTGCTTCATGCCGGCCTCCAGGTTGAATGAAAGAGCCAGCAGCACCAGGCTGGCCCCGAAAATTGCGCCGCCGGAGAAGCCTCCGCCCGGTGACAGATGACCATGGACAATAATATAGATCCCGTAAACCTGGATAAAGGGAACTACCAGCCGGCTTGTCATGCGCACTATCTGGTCTTCCATATGATCATTCCTCTTTTCGATGCGACTGTAAAGTAGCAATCACGGCAGCAATAGCGACAAAAAGAACCGTAGCCTCTCCAAGGGTATCGAAAGCGCGGTAATCGAGAATAACCGCCGCGGCAATATTAACCGCCCCCGTTTCCGCGACTCCATCCTCAAGGTAGCGGAGGCACATTTCGTTAAAGACGGGGTTGCCGGGATCGCCAAAAGGCGGCATTTCAGCCACTGTAAAACTGAGCATGAATATGATCAGGCCGAGCAGGAAGAGGTTCAGGATAGAGCGAGCCTCGACTGCAAAAATAAATCTCAAGACCACGACTATGATGACCAGGATTATGACAGGCAACACATTTAGCATGGTAAAGCTCCTTTTTTAAGTCCTATTCGGCTCTTTTCGTCTTACTGATAGCGGCAATCATCAATAGCGAGGCTACACCGGTACCAAGGGCCGCTTCAACCATGGCCACATCGGGAGCGCTCAACTGCTGCCAGATAATAGCCATGATCAGACCGAAAGCAGAAAAAAGGATTACTGCGCTGAGCAGGTCGCGAATGTAAGCGACACCGATGGCGCAAACTACCAGGAAAAGCAGCAGCAGAGCGTTCAAAATTTCAATCATCGGAGAGCCCCCTGCCTTTTAGAGGTTTGATCCCCGTCTTGTAGGCTGCCCGGGCAATGACATGAGCAGCGGTGGGGTTGGTTATCAAGATAAAAAAGATTAAAAGGCCCAGGCGGACCGCCGCTGCAAGACTGCTCTGCAGGGCCAGTGAAAGCAGGACCAAACCGGCCCCCAGGGTGTCGCACTTAGTTGTCGCGTGTAGACGGTTATACACATCTGGAAGCCTCAGCAGGCCCACGGCACCGACAAAAAGGAAAAAGAGCCCCCCTGCCAGGGTGATGATGGATAAGAGGTCAAGGATCATATCCAGGCTAAGCGCCATCAGTCCAGGGCCCCTTTCTCCAGGTATTTTGCCACCCCGACTGTTGTTATGAAGCTCATCAGCGCGTAGACCATGGCAATATCAAGATAATATGTTTGCCCGTAAATACGGGCAATCAGGGTTATTATCACCAAAGTCTTGGTTCCGATTATGTTGATCGCCGCTACGCGGTCCGATGCAGTGGGACCTGTCAGGGCCCGAATTAGAGACATGAAAATCATCAGCATAACCAGGACTGCGCCCAGGCTGTATAAGAAGTCCAGTGCCTGAGAAGTGTTCAAGAGTCCGCCTCCTCCATCTGCTCCAATCTGGCCGTCAACGGCCATTTACTGATCGCCTCACCGCTCTCCTCAGTCAGGGTATGGATCAGCAGCTCCCGGTCATCAACCAAAACAGTCAGGGTACCAGGAGTCAGGGTAATAGAATTGGCAAGCAGCACCCGGGACGCATCTTTTTTCAGGTTTGGCCTGATAGTAACCAGACCCGGGGAGATAGGCATTTTGGGGTGTAGAACAATCCGGGCCACTTGAAAATTGGCCCTGACAATATCAGCCAGGAGCTTAAACAGGTATGCAAAAAGCCAGAGAGTGTTCCTCAGGTTGACGGGCGGTCTGTCAGCAGCATTGATCAAGAGATTGCGGTTAAAAAATGTTACAAAAACAGCCGCAGCCAGGCCTACCAGCAGCTGCTGCCATTTAAAGGATCCGCTAACTGCAATCCAGAATAGAAAAAAGGTTGCAGCCGCTCCAATTAAATTCAGATGTCCGCTTTTCATAATCAGCTACCCCGGTAAATAGATTACATCCAATCATTACGGGAATATGTAGAGGGAGCCGAAACCGTGTTTAAGACAGGGTATCGGCTCCACCAGTATTTGGTTTGACAAATTAAGCAGATTCAGCTGTTTTTTCTGCTGCTGCAGCTAAAGCGTCGGCTTCGCTTGGAATAGCCGAGCGTCGGTGGATAGTCCCCGGCGGGCACTTTTCCTTACAATCTCCGCAATCTGTGCATTTTTCCAAATCAATCACCGCCAATTTGCCGTCCATCTCGATGGCTTCCACGGGACAGACTTTCACACAGGCCTTGCAGGCAATACAGCCCACTTCGCAGGCCCTGGAAACCGTTTTACCCCGATCCTGGGAACTGCAGAGGACAAGGTATCCCTCTTCACCCGGCGGCAGCATCTGAATCAGTTCGCGCGGGCAGGCTGAGGCGCAAAGACCGCAGCCGGTGCATTTTTCCTCATCAACCACGGGCAGCCCATGTTTACCCATGTAGATAGCGTCAAAGAGGCAAACCTTGACACAGTTCCCATAACCAAGGCAACCATAGCTGCAGTTTTTAAAACCGTCATTAAATTCACCGGCTACGGCACAATCCTGCACACCGTCATAAACAAACCGGTCTGAAGCTTTAAAACAGTCACCGATACAAAAGAGGGTAGCAACCGGTGAAACAGAAGTTTCGATGTCGCCGCCTAGAATTTCGGCAATTGCTTTAACCGTTTCTTCTCCCCCGGGAATACAATCGTTCGCTTTGGCCTCGCCACTGACTACCGCCTCGGCAAATTTGGCACATCCTGCATAGCCACAAGCTCCGCAGTTAGCTCCAGGCACAGCGTCTTTGACCGCTTCGACTCTTGGGTCAACTTCAACAGCAAATATTCTTGCTGCTACCGCAAGCATGAGGCCGAATAAGAGACCCATTAGACCCAGGGCGAGTATTGCGTATACTATAAGCACAGCTTTTACCACCTCACAAGAGTTAAGTCTGAAACAGTCTTTCTTACCGCTTTAAAGAGACAACATCCCCTTGAAGCCGAGAAAGGCCATCGATAGAATGCCGGCAGTGATCAGGGTAACAGCTGAGCCCTGCAGCACATCAGGCATTTTGGCCAATTCCAGCCTCTCCCTGATCCCGGCCATGATAACCAGGGCCAGCGAAAACCCTATCGCGGCAGCTATAGCAAATACAACTGACTCCACCAGGCTGAATTCCTGGCGAACAGCCAGAAGGGCTACTGCCATAACAGCGCAGTTGGTAGTGATGAGCGGTAAAAATATCCCCAGGCCCTGGTACAGGGTAGGGCTTATTTTCCTCAAAACAATTTCGACCAACTGCACCAGGGAAGCAATAACCAGGATGAAGGTTACAATCTGCAGGTAAGAAAGATTGAATGGCACCAGGACATAAGTATAGAGCAGCCAGGTGACCAGCGTTGCCATGGCCATAACAAAAATAACAGCCATACTCATCCCGATTGCGGTATCCATCTTCCTGGAAACTCCCAGGAAGGGGCAGACACCGAAGAAGCGGTGCAAGACGAAGTTGTCAACAAAGATATAGATAAAAACAATCGAAAGCAGCGTTTCCATAATTGCCTCCTGCCCGGACCGCCCCTGCTTTTAATTTAACAGGTCGGTCCTTAAATGTTAAACCGTTTCATAAGCATATTCACGACTGCCAGTAATAAACCGAGGGCGATAAATGCCCCTGGCGGCAAAGCAAACAGGGCCATGGGTTCAAAATTGGGCCCGAACAGGTGAATAGCGCTCTCCGGATCAGGTCCGAGAATGGTTCCATGCCCAACGATCTCCCGCACTGCTGCCAGAAGAACAAGGGCCAGGGTAAACCCGATCCCCGCTCCAACTGCGTCGAAAAAGGAGCGAGCCACCGGTTTCTTGCTCGAAAAAGCTTCCAGTCGGCCCAGGATAACACAGTTGGCAACAATAAGGGGTACAAATACACCCAGGGCTTCATAAAGAACAGGCTGAAAGGCCTGCAAAACCATGTCGATAACCGTAACAAAGGTTGCAATAATGGCGATAAAGCAAGGTATACGCACCTGGGGCGGAATATAGTTGCGCAGTAAAGAGACAACCAGGCTGGAGGCAACCAAAACCGCCATAGCCGCCATGCCCATACCGAAACCGTTAACAATAAAACCGGTTACTCCGAGCAGGGGGCACATACCGAGCAGCGCCACGAAAACGGGGTTTTCCTTTAGAATGCCCCGCGTAAAATCCTTCAAGTAAAGGCTAGTTTCCTTGGACAATTAAATTCACCTCCGCCTTATTCCATTGCGCCGGCAAGCGCGTCTTCAACAGCATTTACGATGCCTTCCGCACTAACTGTTGCACCGGTCTTCGTATCAACATCAAAGTGCTGATTTTCGATGATCAAATCCGGTATCAGGGGGTAAGCTTCAATGAAGTATGTCGGTGTTTCTTCGTGCTCCAGCACTTCAATGTCAACTATTTCTCCACCCCTGACCTCAACGGAAACCACAATGGGCCCCATTAATCCGGGCGCTGAACCTTCATAAACTCCATCGGGCACCCTGGTTATGTCTACCTCTATTGTTTCCAGGCCCATAAATTCTTCCCCGATCACGCCTATCACCCGTCTGACCGAATTAGTGATCGCCACGGTGCTGACTGTCGCACCGCTGACTATGTCAATATCCTCATTGGCGGTAATTGGATCATCAAAGCTTTTACCATAAAACTGCTCTTTAAAAGATTCAGTTGTTATAACATCACCGATACCGGGAGTTTCGGAATGAGCAACAACCCGCAGGCCGACAATATTGCCTTCTGCATCAACAGCGAGGTTATAAACAATGTCGCCCTCATAACCCATGGCAACTGAAGTACTCATAATCCCTTTCAGGTTTCCGTCCCCATCGTAGATCAGGTCGAACCTGTCATCTTCAATCTCTTCCGTCTCAAAACTGGCAAACCCGGGGAAATAGCTTTCCAGGGCCTGGCGGTATTCTTCCTCCTGCCTTTCAGCAATAATCGGTTCAGTAATGCCGTGAACCACTGTAAGCAACCCGGCGGAGAGGATGCCGACCAGGGCCAGCGTTAAAGATAAGCGAATGATATCACGCATTCTTTTTCACCCCCCCAAACTGACGCGGCACGGTGTAATTATCAATAATCGGTGTAATCGCATTCATGAGCAGGATGGCGTAAGTAACTCCTTCAGGCAAAGAGCCGTATAGACGAATCATCATTGTGATCAGGCCGCAGCCGATACCAAAGATCAGTTTACCCTTTGGGGTCACCGGTGAAGTGACCATATCAGTAGCCATATATAGGGCTCCAAGCATTACACCCCCGGCCAGAACATGGAAAAGGCCTGTCATAAGGTGTCCGTTGTAAAAACCTCCGCCAAAAAGTGCGCCCATCAGGAATACGGTTCCTATATAACCACCCGGAATACGCCAGTCAATGTGCCCCTTGTAATAGAGCCAGGCGCCGCCGAGCAACAAGGCCAGGGCTGAGGTTTCCCCAAGACAGCCGGCCACATTTCCAATAAAGAGGTTGGTCAGGCTGACCGCCAGGGCTTCACCCTGATCAGCCAGGGGTGTGGCCGTCGTGACGGCCGAGACATCCGCTCCAAACGCAAACGGCTGAGGCGGCGACCAAACCCTGCCTGCCACGTGTCCTCCCCAGGACATAACTATGACAGCCCTGCCGACCAGGGCCGGGTTAAAGATATTATATCCGATACCGCCGAAAACCTGCTTCCCGATGATAATTGATGCTGCCGCTCCAACAACGACGAGCCACCAGGGTGGAGCAGGTGGTAGAATCATGGCGAAAAGCAGGCCGGTAACCGCGGCGCTGCCATCACCGAATATATCGCGTTTTCTGAGCCATGCAGCCTCAACCAGCATCGCTGTGGCTACAGATATCACCATTGTCAGCAAGGCCTGGTACCCAAAAAGAAGCACGGCCATCAGGGCTACCGGAAAAAGAGCAATTAATACATCAGTCATAACGCTCTGGACAGATTCAATTGAACGAATATGCGGTGAAGACGAAACTACCAGTTTTTTATCCATTTATATCACTTCCCTCCCTTGCGAAGCGGCTATTTCTTTTTCGCTTTAGTTATTTCCGCTTTGGCAATTCTAATCCACTGGGTCAAAGGTATCTTTGAAGGGCATACGTAAGAACAACACCCGCACTCAAAACAGTCCATGGCGTGAAGTTTTTCCGCATCCCCGTACTTTTCAAACTCCGCAAACTGGGCTATGCCCGTCGGCGACAGAAACATCGGGCAGCCATCAAGACACTTGGCGCAGCGAATACAGGGACTGCTCTCAGCGAGGTACATATCCTGATCGGTAAGGGCAAGGATGCCTGAGGTGCCTTTGATCACAGGAATATCATCATTTACCTGCGCTTTGCCCATCATGGGGCCGCCGACGATCAATTTCATAGTTGACTCTTTCATACCGCCGCAGGCTTCTATGACCTCACTGACCAGGGTGCCAACCCTGACAAGCAGGTTAGCCGGGCGGTTAATGCCCGAGCCGGTAACGGTTACCACACGCTCGGTAAGGGGCTTGCCTTCGCGAATGGCGTCATTTATCGCAATCGCGGTTCCCACGTTGAAGTTAACAACCCCTACGTCCATAGGCAGGCCTCCGGCGGGAACAACCCGTCCGGTGGTTACCTGGATCAGCATCTTTTCAGCACCCTGCGGATACTTTGTGTGCAGGTGAGCTATGCTGATATTTTCCTCACCCTCAATTGCCTTTTCCAGGACACGGATCGCGTCAGCCTTATTATCCTCGATACCGATCACCGCTTTATCAGCATTAAGCACTTTCATTATTGCCTTGAGCCCAAAAACAATTTCTTCAGGCTGCTCAAGCATTACCCGGTGATCAGCGGTGAGGTAGGGTTCACATTCAGCGCCGTTAATCACAACAACATCAATCGGTTTCTCCGCCGGTGGCGTCAGCTTTACATGAGCGGGAAATGTTGCACCGCCCATACCTACTATACCGGCTTCGCGGACAATATTTCTGATGTCGGCCGCAGAAAGATTTTCCATATCGCCACCCGGTTTAATGCTCTCATCCCACCTGTCCTCACCATCAGGCTCGATCGTGATCGCAGGCAAAACGCTTCCGAGTGGATGGTTGTAAGGGCCGATCGCTAATATTTTTCCGGAAACACTGGAGTGAATAGGGGCCGATACAAAACCGGTACTGTCGGCAATTTTCTGTCCCCGCTTAACTTCAGACCCAACCTCAATTCCTTCAAGAGGTTCGCAGGGGGCGCCAATATGCTGCTGCAGGGGTATTACAACTTTTGAGGGAGGTTTCATCGGACTAACAGCCATGGTGGCCGTTATCTCCTTGTTGTAATCGGGATGAACCCCTCCCTTGAAGACAGTGCTGCCCATTTATTGTGTTCACCCTTTCATAATTTGATCAATCCAATATCACTGGTAACCACTTAGAAATAATATAGCTTGAAGAGTCCATACCTCAAAAAGGCACATGCCCTATTTGCTTTCGGTAAAACTCTAAAAATTCCTGCCTGAAACAGCCCTTTTTAAGAACTGGCAATACTTTAAAAAATCCGTTAATTCTGGCCTAGATGCTTCTCCCAGAAAGCTCTCACATCACTGACAGTATACAGAGAACCGGTGACCACGACTGCATCGTCGGGACCGGCAAGTTCAAGGGCCCTTATTAAAGCAGGACCATGGTCCTGGACTACCAGGCTCTCGCTATTCAGACCGAGCCTGCTGCGGGCAAAACGTTCTACGTCCTCAGGCGCTGCCGCTCTGGGCAGTAGAGGTCGGGTGAAAACAACCCGGTCGGCCAGGGGCAGAATCGATTTCAGCATGGCTTCAATATCTTTATCGGCCAGAATCCCTAACACCAGGATAAGCTTTTTATATTTGAAGTAGTGGGGCAAAGCTTCTGAAAGCTTCTTAATGGCGGCCGGATTATGAGCTCCATCCACGATTAAGAGCGGTTTTTTGCTCAATACCTCCAGGCGACCGGGCCAAACAGTCTGAGACAACCCCCGGCGCAGATCATCCTCAGGAATAGAAAACCCTTCCCGCTCCAGCTGCTCGGTCGCTGCAAGGGCAAGGGCGGCATTTTGAAGCTGATAGACTCCTCTAAGGTTGGTAAACAGGTTGCTGTAGCTTTGAGAAAAGCCCTGGTAAGAAAAATACTGGCCATCTTCCTCGACACTTTCCAGTACTGCCGATGGCTCTCCAACCGCAGGCTCGCCCTGAAAGCGGGGCGGGTAAATCCTGAAAAATGGCGAACCTTCCTCCCGGCAGCGTTCTTCTAACACCTTAAGCGCCGCCGGATCTTCAGCAGCGGTTAAAAGCGGCTTGCCGGGTTTAATGATACCGCCTTTTTCAAAAGCGATTTTTTCAACTGTATCGCCAAGGACATCCGTGTGTTCTAAAGAAATGTTCGTGATCAGGCTCATGAGGGGAGTAATAACGTTGGTTGCGTCAAGCCTGCCCCCGAGCCCGACTTCCAGGACCACAAGGTCTGCTTCGCGTTGGGCGAAATAGGTGAGCGCAAGAGCAGTTACTACTTCAAATTCAGATAGAGGACCAAGCTTTTTATCTTTGCCGATTTCCGCTACGGCAGGTTGGGCCTTCTCTACCAGATCAACCAGCGAACGGCGATCGATATCGCTGCCGTCTACGGCCATCCTGTTGGTAAAAGATAAAACGTATGGCGAAGTATAGAGGGCAATATTGTAACCGCCGGCCTTAAGCATGGAAGCGAGCATGGCTGCTGTTGATCCCTTGCCGTTTGTACCGCCAATGTGCACAAAGCGAAGGCTGTGGTGCGGGTTACCAAAATATTCAAGCAAGGCGGCGACTCTTTCCAGCCCGGGCCTGATCCCAAAGCGGCCCAGGTTGTGAATCCAGTCGATCGCTTCGCTATAGCGCTGTTCCAAATTCATCTGTTATGCCAGCTCCTGCAGTCGCTGCTGCAGTTTGGCCTTCCTGGTATTTTGTTCTTCCCGCCGCTCTTTTTCTTTCTCAATCACTGCCTGCGGGGCTTTATTGATAAAACCGGCGCTGGCCAGTTTCTTTTCGGTGCGCTGAATCTCTTTTTCCAGCAGATCCAGCTCTTTATTCAGGCGCGCCCTTTCGGCTTCCAGGTCGAGTACCCCTTCTAAGGGAAGGTAAACCTCGATACCATCGCCAATGATCGAAGTGAGCGCCTGCTCCGGTTTGGCCGCTTCAGGATCTATGGTGAGCGGGTCGGCAAAAGCCAGCCTGCCAAGCTGAACTTTTTCCTCTTCAAAACAGCGCGCCGCTTTCCCGGAAGCGCGAACCAGCACTTTAGAGCGCTTGCCTGGAGGAAGCTGAACCTGGCTGCGCAGGTTGCGAATTGCCCGGGCCAGTTCCTGGACCAGGGCCATTTCTTCGGCCTCGTCCGGATAAGCGAGAGATGCCGAAGGTTTCGGCCAGGCTGCCACCACCAGCGCTTCTTCATGGCGGTGAGGCAGCTGCTGCCAGATCTCTTCCGA
>SLPH01000076.1 GCA_007132095.1 Syntrophomonadaceae bacterium
ATTTTTGCCGCCATGTCGGGAGTTAGCGGCGCTGCTACTATCGCCATGGGCCTTGTTGCCATACCTTCCATGCTGAAAAGAGGCTACAGCAAGCAACTGGCTATCGGTTCCGTGGCTGCCGGCGGGGTTCTTGGTATCGTAATACCTCCCAGTGTTATTATGATTATTTATGCCACCCTGGTCCGGGTTTCTGTAGGCCAGCTCTTTTTCTCCGGTATTCTTCCCGGCGTCATGATTGCCGTGATGCATATGATATATATCGGAATTCGCAGCGGTTTCAGCAAAAGTTATGGTCCTCCCCTTCCCGCGGAAGAACGGTTTAGCTGGAAGGAAAAAATTGTATCTCTGAAAATGCTCATTTTACCGATTCTTTTGATTTTCAGCGTTCTCGGGGCGATTTACGGTGGAGTTGCAACTCCCACCGAAGCCGCCGGAGTTGGCGCGTTTGGCGCCATAATCTGTGCGATCGTGAACCGCAAATTTAACTTAAAGCTGGTTAACGAATCTGTTCGCAGCACTCTTTCAATTGTCTGCATGATCATGTGGATTGTTGGTTCTGCAGCCATATTTAACTCTGTTTATGTCGCTGTAGGCGGACGCGATCTGATTACAAGTTTCGTAACAGGGCTTGATGTCAGCCCCTACATGATCCTGATTTTCATGTCACTGACTTTATTCTTCCTGGGGATGATTATGGACGATTATGCTGTCGTAATGCTGGCAGCTCCTATTTACAGCCCCTTGATAGTCGCCCTCGGCTTCAATCCCGTCTGGTTTGGCTGCCTCTTCATTCTCAACATGCAGATGGCCTATTTAACTCCCCCATTCGGGTTTGTCCTGTTCTATCTGAAGGGAATTGTTCCAAAGGGTGTTACCATGGGGGATATATACCTTGCGGTAATACCTTTTATTATTATCCAGGCTCTTGGCGTTGCGCTGGTAATTATCTTCCCCCAAATCGCACTTTACCTGCCCAGCTTATTGTAGCAAGGGTCTAATAGCTGTTGAGCTTAGCTGTGGTTTTATGAAAAATCAGATGGAGCGCTCTATGATGGAGCGCTCCATCTTTATGAACTGCGCCTGGCAAGAACATTAAATTGGGATTGAAAGTCCGCTGCGGGCTTGCCTGCAAAAACTGAGCGGGCATTGGCAGTGACCATTCTTTGCAGGCTGGAACTAAGGTTAGCCGAAGATAATGGGAAGGCCCGGCGAATTAGAATGGCAGCTATGTGATCTTGGGTGCTCCCGGTATAGGCGGTTACTCCGGGTAGAGGGTGCAATCTAAGGGGTGCTTCATGTTTCGATAAAAATTCTCAAAGTCGATCCGGTAGTTAAAATCATCCTTTTCCTTGCTGCGCTGGCCTTTTATGTCCAGGTTCCTGATAATCAGCAGTTCCTCGTTAATATTCGAGAGCTGCAGCAGCCTCATCCCCGAAGGAGCCCAGACGCCGCTGCCTCCCCAGAAATATTCACGGCTTTTCAGATGCCGCCCTACCCAGTTTACCCCCAGGCTCCAGACCTGGTTGTAGGCTGCTTTTGACGCGTTCATAAGATCCCATAAAAAGCCGTAATAGTGGTCTGTCCGGGTATTCATGGCAGAATATTCGCGGACAGCCTGTGAGTGCCACGCGGCCATGGTTACAATAGCGTCTACCTTGTCGATGAAAGCATACTGGCGCGGCAGCTCCACAAAACAGAGGTCGTAACAGATTAAAAAACCGAATCGGCCCCACTTGGTATCAATGCTGACCCGCTTATCGGTGCCCTGCTTAAAATAGGCTTTTTCATTTGGCGTAAGAAATACCTTGGCGTATATATAGTCTTCGTCCCGATAATCGAGCAGCGGATTGAGGATGAAAGTGCAGTTATACAGACTGCCATTTATTTCGCGGGCATTGCTGTAAAAGATATACTCCAGCCCACCCTTGCCCTCGGTTAAGCTGTCGCGAATATTTCTCAACCAGGGCTCAATCAGGCCATTTTCGCCCTGAGTCAGAAGGCTCTTGATTTCATCTGTATTCCTGGCTTTCCATATATAACCTGTTATGCTCAGTTCGGGTAAAACCAAAATGTTTACGCCGCTTTCATGGGCCAGCTCGATGATCTGCTCTATTTTATTCATGTTTTTGCTTACGCTGGGTGTGCCGTATATATTGGCCAGCATTATTGTGGGCAGCTCTTCATTATCAGAAAAAATCCTTTCAACGACTCGAAACTTCACGCCGGGAGCCTCCTTTGGAAGTAAATAATTGACCCGGGCAGAAAGGGCTCACCTCGTATCAGGCAGCCGTGTTGACCGGGCCAATATTTTCGATTAAGCGGATATCTATTTTATGATCAGTTTTTCTTCAGCTTTAACCGGTTTCATACCGGTTTCAATGACCCTGCATTAAAATTCAAGAGGCTTAGGCGGGAATCCTGCCTGTGCCGGAAAACAGGGTGCGGGCAGGATTGAAGCCGGCAGGGTCCAAATTTTACTAAGCGTAAAGTGAATCAATTTCTTCCTTATAGTTATCCAGGACTACCCGTCGCTTTAGTTTCATGGTTTGAGTGAGCATCCGGTTTTCTATCGTAAAGTCCTCTTTAATAAAAAGGAATTTTTCCGGTATCTCATACCCGCCAAAATTCCTGCGCAGGTGTTCTTTGATTTTACTTTCCAGCATACCGGTAAAAGCGGAGTTTGCCAGCAGGGCGTCCGGATCAGCTGAAGCACCTTCAGCTGCAGCCCAGCGCGCTGTGACTTCAAAATCAGGGAGAACGATACAAATGTTATATGGTTGACCGTCCCCATAGATCATGGCGTTTGCTACCATGGGCATTAATTTAATTTCTTCTTCTAATGTTGCCGGAAAAACGTATTTTCCATTCGATAGCTTATACTGCTCCTTGATTCTGCCGGTGATCCAGAGAAAGCCGTCTTCATCAAAACGGCCCCGGTCCCCTGTTTTGAATCCGCCGTCAGCCAATATAACTGCCGCTGTTTCTTCCGGTTTATTATGATAACCTTTCATGATATTGGGGCCGTAGACAATAATCTCACCATCATCTGCGCCTTCTTCCGAGACCGAGCGGTCTATAACTACTTTCTGGCCTTCGAGAACCTTCCCTACGCTGCCGATTCTCCAGTCATCGGGGCTGTTCATTGTAACTGCCGGAGAAGTTTCAGTCAGGCCGTAGCAGTCATAAGTGGGGATGCCGATATCATAAAAGAATTCGGCAATCTCTTTGTTCATGGCAGCGCTGGCTGTAAGAGCGCCGGTCACCCGTCCTCCCATGGCATCCTTGATCTTGGAGAATACTATTTTAGCGAGCAGCTTGTGTTTAAAGTCCAGACCCGCGTTGGACTGTCCTTTTTCAGCAAGCTCCCGTTTTTGCCTCGCAGTTTTACAGGCAGCATCGAAAAGCTTTTTCTTCAGGCCGCCAGCATCGCTCATT
Organism: Syntrophomonadaceae bacterium; assembly: GCA_007132095.1. Lineage (GTDB taxonomy): Bacteria > Bacillota > Dethiobacteria > DTU022 > DTU022 > SLPH01. The sequence goes on from SLPH01000076.1 coordinate 3,436, forward strand.
TTAAGCTGAATACCGTCATAGATCTTGTTAAAAACCCTGGGCACTGAAATAATATAGGTTGGCTTAACGATTTTCAAATCTTCCGCAAGGGTTGTTACATCGCGCATAAAGCCGAGGGATCCGCCAAATTGAATCCAGTTGTTAAGCTCTCCGCTTAAGGCATATGAATGAGCCCAGGGCAGCATCGATATCCCCACCTGGGTTTCATCCAGTTCCGGGTATAGCCTGTAACCGCCCCTTGAGCAATAGGTAAGGTTTCCGTGAGTTAGTAAGACTCCCTTAGGTTCCGCAGTTGTCCCGGAGGTGTAAATCAAAACGGCAACATCGCCGTAGTGGGGGATTAAAGGTTCAACCGGGTTTTCTTGCCCTATCTTTTCCAGCGCCTGCAGGCTCTTTTCTTCGTTGCCGTCAATTATAAAGATCTTTTCCAGGGTTGGTATTTCCGGGGAAAAAACTTTAACCTGCTCATAAATATCCTTGCTGGAAACGAAAAGCACTTTAATTGCGCTGTCCTTGATAATATATTTCCAGGTTTGCAGTAACTCTTTTTCATACATAGGCACGAAGCGGGCGTTACGGCCATATGTGGCGTAAGAAAGAATAGCCCATTCAGGCCTGTTGGGCGATATTATGCCAACAGTATCATCTTTCCCAACACCTAATGCTGCCAGGCCGCTTCTTGCGTTTTCGATCCGCACCCCGATTTCGCCATAGTTTAATGGCTTTAGTCCGCCCTCACCGTCATGAACCCAAAATAAAACATTATCTTTATACTTTTTCTCGCTTTCAATCCACCACTGAACCAGGTTATCCGGTTTCTCATAAACCCACATAGCGATCCCCATTTCGTAGTTATTTTAATTACACAAGCCGAAAGGCGGCAGCCTGCATAATTATTATAGAGCCAAAAAGACTAATTGGGCAGTTAAACCAATCTTATAGGCAAATAATATAATACGCGCAATTTGTCTAAAATCCTGCCTGATCAGTCTGAAAAGAAAAACTTATTAATTCTATTATTATTTATTCTTTGCAGGATTTATAGGCAATAGCTTGAATATTTAATGCCAGGCTTAAATATTTATCCGGCCCGCGTTAGAGATTCATTTTTGCTTTTGTATAACGGAGGTGCTCAGTCAATGGTATTAAGCAAAACGTTGAAAAAACAAGATGGCATAAGCACTACGGGTTTATTGATCATAATCGGATTAATAGTGCTGATTGCCCTGATTGGTTTAACTGTATATATTGTCCTGTTTGATGGCTTCAGCAAGGCCCCGGAAGCTGCAGCGATAGTGGAAGAAGAGGAATCTGACCAGGCTGCGATCGGGAATGATACTTTAAAAGAAGAGTATGGCAGAATTCCCTTTGACGGAGGCTCTTACGCGGGTGAATTGAAAAATGGTGTTCCCCACGGTTATGGAACCTGGATTCATCCCGATGGACGGGAATTTGAGGGCGATTTTTTTGAGGGACTTGCCGAAGGCTGGGGCACTCTTACTTATGCTGATGGCAGCACTTATACCGGTGAATGGGCCGGTTTTGAGAAACATGGTTTTGGAACCCAGGAATGGTTGAATGGTGACATATATACCGGTGCATATCAAATGGGGAAAATGCATGGTCAGGGGGTTTACGCCTGGGCCAATGGAGACAGTTATGATGGTGACTGGTCCGACAATAAAATGCACGGGTTCGGCGTTTTTACCTGGGCGGATGGAACAGTCTACAGGGGTGATTTCGCGGAAGGTCTGCGGCATGGTTTTGGCACGCTAATAACTCCTGAGGGCGAAGAAGTCGAGGGCAACTGGATCGAAGGCGAACCGGAATAATCAGAAACTGGGTGAATGCAAATAATATATGACCATGTAACGGGGCCGGCGACGTTGATATTTTGCCGGTCCTTTTTGGATCTACACCCGGAATGGGCGCGGCATGATATTATTTAATAACACTTAAGCTGTTATTGGGAGAGGATCATCGATGGGCAGTGACATGAATAACAAATGTATAAAATGCGGGGCGCCTGCTTTAGAAAGTATTAACTTATGCCAGCTTTGTTTCAGGCGGGAAAACAGGAATCAATCATATTTAAATAAAGATAGTCAGAAGCTAAGCTGGGAAGCCGATATTCCCCTTTTAACCAACCCCCTGGTCTTGAAGCAGCTAATTATCATTGTTTTCGGATCGGGACTATTCATGGCATTAATCTTATCTTTCATTTTCCTCCTTACCGGAGACTATGACGACATACCCTTTATGCTGTTTGTATCGCTTATTGTTGCTACCGGTATGGGAGCGGGTTTGTTCCTGATTGCCCTTTTGGTTTTTGGCAATCGCATTAAGGTTCGCTTTACCATTGATAATGAGAAAGCGTTTTCCGAGACCGTTGAAAAACGCTCGCTTGTCGGGACCAGGTTAACTCTCATAGCCGGCCTGATTGGCGGCAATCTGCAGGCAGCCGGAACAGGGGTCCTTGCAGCATCGAGAGAGAAGGAGTATATCCTTTGGAAAGACTTACAGAACGCAGAATTTATTCCTAAGCATTTGATGATAGTGCTGAATAACAGCTGGCGGCCGGTTATGCTAATGATTTGCCGTCCTGATAATTATGAACTGATAACCGAATTTGTCAGCCGTCATGTGGCACCTGTAGCCAGGCATGAAAAGGTTCCGTCTAAGCCGCTTGGGAAATGGTTCATAAGAACTATAGCCGTTTTTGCCGCCGTTGCTCCGCTATTTGCCCTCTCGGCATCTTACTTCCTGGATTTTGACATATTTCTACCCCTTGTTCTTTTCTTTTTTGCCCTGGCCACAGTATGGCTTATACCTCTTTTTGGCTGGGTTGTAATTGCTGTAGCGATAATCCTGGCCCTGCAGCTTCTATTCATTGGCCTTGATTACTTTGGAGCCATGTACCCGGGAGAGCAGTTGTTATACTTGCTGTCTTTGGCCGGCTTAGGTTTTATGATCTGGTTTTCGCGTCAGTCGCTTCGCGGCAAATTTACACCGCTCCTATTTGAAGATTAGCAGGTTTGGTCATCATTCCCGAGCCGGTATTTTTTTTAGGGGCAGAGATATCAACAGGTTAAGATACAAATATTGTGTTAGGAGGCAATTATTCTATGGAGAAACAGTGGTATATACACAAAGATGGTGTGCAGAAAGGACCTTTTACTATCGATCAGCTCAGGCAGCAGTTCAATTCAGGTTTGCTTGGCCCCTCTGACATGGTATGGACAGAGGGCATGGCCCAGTGGATACAAGCCGGGCAGCTTAAGCTTCTGTCTGCCGGGCCGGCAGTGGTGCCACCACATGTGGTTGGGTCTTCAGCGCCGCCTGCGGGGGCTGGTTATCAGCAGCCCCACTATGGGCACTATGCCGCCCCGGGAGCCGCCCCAAAAGGCAAAGGAGGCCTTATTGCGCTGATCGTTATCCTCGTGGCGATTCTTGGTCTTGGCGGTTTTTTAGTATTTTACCTACTTGCCGGACCCGATGATGGATTAGGATCCATTATTCCTTTTGGCGAAGGTTCTGGCAGTGAAGAGTATTCTTATTACGGCGCCTGGACAGGCACACTCGATGGCGACTTGCTCTTTGTTAAATTTGATCAGGACGGCACTATTACTATCGCTGCTCCAGATTATTCGGAATACATTGTTACCCAGTACCGGGCATCGGTCAGTGATGATACTTTCACGGTCCAGGTCTTTGATCAATTCTGGGAAGAATGGGAAGAAGTCATGGTCATTGAGCCGATCGGCAGTGATAGATTAAGGGTTTTCGATGTTTGGTCGGAGGACAGGTATGACTTCAGGAAATTGAGCGAGCAGGAATTTCAGGCGGTATTGTCGGGCTTAACCAGGGTTGAATTCTAAACGTTCCCCAACGATTAATCTTTAACAGAAAGTTGGACCGTGCCTACTTAAAAGGCTTGCGAGGAAAAAAGATACCCTTACCTTTGCCTGCGGATGTATTCTTTGGGCCTGTGGAGTTTTTATTGCTAATGCCGCAGGTGGTTCCGCCTGCAGGGTAAGGGTATCCTGACCGGGGCTGTTTTAATACCCCGGCTGCGGCTGCTTTGATGTATTACTCTTTTTGCTCTTCCTGTGGGTTAATCCCTTCGCTTATAGCGCTGTTTACATTCTGCATCAGCTGATCAAAATTATTGCGCGCCTTTGAGTAAGCCTGAATGGTCAGGCTGGCATCCATTTTTTCTTTTGCGTCATTAAACTGGTCTATCTGTTCCTGACTTGGTTGAACCCCAGATTGCTGCGAAAACTGAAGCTGTTGCTGAATTTTTTGGATCTCTTCAATTAAACGGTTTGCCTCAGGATCGGACTGGACGTTTCCAGTGGTCCGCTCCAGTTCTTTATATTCCTCGGTTTTTCTGATTTCTTTGCCCAGGGCGCGGGCTTTTTCCAGCATATCCATTTAGTATCCTCCTGAAAAGTAGTGTATATTAGCCTTCTCTAAACTGACCTTCAATTCCTTTAAAAAATTTATTGCTGCCAAAGCGGTTTAAGAACTGAATGAGATAATGCAGGCAACCAACAGGGATTTCCTTTGTATGGTTGAAGAATTGGATCGCCTGGTCGACTACCTTAATGAAGCTGATCGCTGCATTGCCCGTTCCGGAGAAATGCTCGAATCGCTTGACGCGATTCCTTTGGCCCTGGAGAGGATGATAGACGGGCAAAGAGATCTAGGTGACGGAATTAGCCGGCTTAATGAAAACGGCATTATGGTCATGGAGGAAAACCGGATCGATGCTGTTAACAAATCAAGAGCCGGTAAGGCTCAAATGGGGTAAGTAGAGATGGAGTCAGTACAAGCCGATGCTTGGGCACGAATTCCGGAGGCAGCAGCAGAGATTATTGGCAGGGTGTGCAACCAGAATTTTGCAGTTAAAGAAATGGCAGCACAAAAGTTCCAGCCGGTGTTAATATCGACGATAGGGAAAGCCGTGCCGGCTATGTCGATATGCTGATAAAGAGTATCTGTTCGCCTTGAACAGGGCTTTCTTTAACCCATAGCTTCGAGCAGAACGCTTTCCGGGGGTCCGTCCAGGGCCGGGCCTATTTTTTGCCTGAAAGCCAGGTAATGGTCAGATTTCCGGTGCAGTTCAAGCGCTTCGTGGGTTGTATATTTTTCCAGAAAATATACTTTAGAGCTGCCGTCGGCAGGGAGGTAAGGTTCGTAGAGAAGGCAATCCTTTTCGTTTTCCCTTACCGCCGCGGCCATTTCAAGGCAGGCCTCTTCAGCCATTTCTTCCATTCCAGGTTTTATTTTCAATACTGCCACTAGAGCGATCATTTTTCAGGATCTCCTTTCAGGTAGCGATGATGTGCTGGCCGCAGTCAACATAAACAATTGTCCCTGTCACTGCAGCAGCCAGGGGTGAGGCCAGGAACAGGGTTGCGCCGGCGACATCTTCGGCAGAAGGAAGGCGCCTGAGCGGCAGTTTTTGATCCAGGTTATCCAGTAAACGGTTAAAATCTTTCACCCCCTTAGCTGAAACGGTGCGGATCGGGCCGGCTGAAACAGCGTTTACCCTGATGCCATGGGGGCCAAGATCATTAGCCAGGTAGCGAACGCTCGCTTCAAGTGAGGCTTTTGCCACACCCATAACATTATAGTTTTTAACCACTCTCTGGGAGCCGTCAAAAGTTAAGGTAATTATGCTGCTGCCCGGATTCAGCAAAGGATAGATGCGGCCTGCTACTGCGGTTAACGAGTATGCGCTGATATCGAGGGCAAGCTGGAATCCCTCCCGGGAGGTATGAGCGTACATACCGCTCAGCTCTTCTCTTTTGGCGTAAGCGAGGCTGTGCACAATGCCATCAAACCGGCCCCACTGGTCACCGATGCTCTTAATCATGGCATCGATCTCTTCATCTTTTGAAACATCGCATTGAAGCATTAATGGAGAATCCATCTCTGTTCCAATCAGCTTCGCTGTTTTTTCCATGAATTTTTCACTTTGGCACGAAAATGCCAGCTGCGCCCCGGCCTGGTTAAAAGCTTTGGCTATGGCCCAGGCAATGCTGTGCTTGTTCGCCACGCCCATAATTAGATATTTTTTTCCCTGCAGCAAATACTCGGCTTTCATCTGTGATTCACCTTTCGCCAGGGTTGAATTGAACCCGGCAATTATTATGATGGTCCATATCATTTTATCATAATATGTGGTGACGCTGTATCAGTTACGCAGGATATTCAGGGCTAATGTGGAAAATATAGTTGCTTGATGGATTAACTCTATGAGGGCGCACTGATGCAGCTAATCTTTTATCATTAAGACAGGAAAGCGGCAATATTGGTATCACCGCACAATTATGGGATGGGGGGGTAAAGACTTGAACAATGAAGCAGCGGTTCTGCGCATCAGTAAAAAGGTTTTTGTTCAATCAGCCCTGATCTTGCTGTTACTGATGATCGCTGCAGGGATAATGGGGGTTATTATCCCCAGTGGAACCTATGAGCTTGTTGAATCTGAAGGACGCAGCGCTTTAGTGCCGGGTTCATTCCAATATACCGAAGCCCCTGACTACCCGGTCTGGCGCTGGTTTACGGCTCCTGTTGAGGTTTTGTGGGGGGATGATGCGCCGGTTGTGATAACAATAATTTTCGTGATCCTCTTTATTGGCGGTTCTTTTGCCCTCCTGGACAGGGCAGGTGTTTTAAAGGCGCTTATTGCCAGGATTGTTCTGCGGATGGGGCATCGTAAATACCTGCTTCTGGCGGTAATAATTTTCTGTTTTATGTTATTTGGAGCCCTGGCCGGCATATTTGAGGAGATTGTTATTCTCGTTCCGATCATGATTGCTCTCGCCTATTTGCTTGGATGGGATGCCATGACCGGCCTCGGTATGAGCCTGCTGGCTACCGCTTTTGGTTTTTCCGCGGCCCTGGCGAACCCCTTTACTATAGGGGTGGCCCAAAGGTTGGCCGGTCTGCCGGTCTTCTCCGGCTTAGGCTTAAGAGCGCTGGTTTTTATTATCACTTACGCAGTATTAACCATATTCTTAACCCGCTATGCGCGAAGAATTGAATCCAACCCGGAGCTGTCCCCTTTATATGGAGACGATGCCGGGATGCGTTCGCGCTTTAGCTTGAGCAAAGATAGGCTAAGCGCCCAGGCTGACCCAGGTTTAAGGGGAGCTGTGAACTGGTTTATCTGTTCCCTTGCTGCCATGGCTGCAATCAGTTTCTGCGCAGCTTTTTTTGAAGCGCTTTCTGCGGTCACCCTCCCGTTGATCGGCCTGCTTTTTTTTATCGGCGGGATTGGCTCGGCTCTTTTGAGCGGCCTGAAACC
>SLPH01000112.1 GCA_007132095.1 Syntrophomonadaceae bacterium
CCTGCATGGACAGCACCAGCATCAATCTCTCTTAAGGCCGGAACAGCACCTGGGCATGCTTGATGCTTTTAGCGGTGATGAGGTGGCTGATTTAAAAAAAGATTTGGCTGCGCTGCTGGAAAAACTGAAAAAGATTAAAAAAGAGCTGGGTGAGCTGGGCGAAGACGGCGCTGAAAGAGAACGCAAGCTTGATGTTTACGCATTTCAGCATGATGAAATAACAGCTGCTGCCATTAATCCGGGCGAAGATGATGAGCTGGCCCGGAGAGAAAAAATGCTTGCCAATGCGGAAAAACTCTGTGCGTCAGCCGCTTCAATATACAGCGTCCTCTATGGCGGGGACGAAAGGGACGAAGCCGAACCGGTCATAGATCAGCTCAATCGCGCCCGTTCCGCCCTGGAAGAAATGGCTGAAGTCGATCCCGCTATGACAGCCCTTCAGGAGCTTCTTGATTCTGCAGCGGCCCAGGTTGAAGAAGCAGCGCATGAGCTAAGAGATTACGGTGAGAGGGTGGAATACGATCCTGCCGAGCTGGCGGCAATCCAGGAAAGGGTTAACCTGATCAATTCTCTCAAACGGAAATACGGCGGAACAGTGGAAGCGGTTCTCGAATTTGCCGCTAAAACAGGCGAAGAAATGGATCGCCTGAAGAATAGCGAAGCTATAGCCGTGGAACTGGAAAGGGAAATGGGGCAGCTGGACAGGGATATCCGCAGCCTTGCGGTTAAGCTGCGTGAGAAGCGGTCTAAAGCCGCCGCAAAACTGGAGAAAGCCCTGGAAGAGTGCCTCGTTGAACTGGCTCTTCCCGATGCTGTATTTAAAGTGGATATCCGGGAAAACGAGCATTATACTGCAGAAGGTATGGACAGCATTGAGTTTCTTTTTTCGGCAAACAGGGGCGAAGAAGCAAGATCCCTGGCCAGGATAATTTCCGGTGGCGAGGTGTCAAGGGTAATGCTGGCCATGAAAACAATCCTCGCCGACCAGGACTTAGTGCCCACTCTAATCTTCGATGAAATTGATTCCGGTATCGGAGGAGCGACCATTCAGGCGGTAGCAGAAAAGCTGGCCCAACTGTCTGCAAAGCACCAGGTAATGTGCGTCACGCATAGCCCGCAGATAGCGGCCATGGCAGACCGGCATTACCGTCTCTATAAGAAGACCGAGGCCGACCGCACCCTGACCCTGGCCTCCATGCTGCAGGAGAGGGAAAGAAGGGAAGAGCTGGCCCGGATGCTTGACGGAGCCGCGATCGATGAGGTCAGCCTCAATCACGTTGACAGCCTGATCGGCCGGGCAAAACAGTTTAAGGACAGGCAAAACTAAGAATTTCTACTGCTCTTCCCAGGCTCTGGCCTGGCTTGAGCGGGGGCAGATCGTTGGAGGTGAAATTGATGACAGGAGAAAACCGCCCTGATGAAACTTTATCTTCAAGTTACCTTTACAGGGGCGTTATTGTCAACGTTCGCCAGGATATGGTCCAAACTGCCGGGGGGAAAAAGGCTTTCAGGGAAATCGTGGAGCATCCCGGAGCTGTGGCTATCCTGGCGGTAGACAGGCAGGGGCATATTCTAATGGTCAAACAGTACCGCCAACCGGCCGGAAAGTTTATGCTCGAGATTCCTGCCGGGAAGATAGAGCCGGGGGAAGAACCGCTGGATTGCGCCAAACGGGAACTGCCTGAAGAAACGGGGATGCAGGGGCGTTCATGGTCGGAGGTATATTGCTTTTACCCATCTCCGGGGTTTTGCGATGAATTAATTTATCTTTACTCGGCCCGGGACCTTGAGCCTGTCAAGCCTGCCACTTCAGATCCGGATGAAGAAATAACCTGCATTACCATGCCCCTGAAGGAGGCCGCCAAAAGGATTGCCGATGGCGAGATCACAGACGGTAAGACAATTATTGCTGTCCAGCATGCCATGCTTTATCAAATCGGGTAAACTTCCCGGGTTTGATGTATAAATCTTCCGAAGAGGCAGGTATTTAAGACACTACTGTTGAATAGAAAGATCCATAAAAGGATGACGAGGTAGCTTTGTTCATGCAAAAGCAGTTGGACAGCTATACCAATTACCTGGCTGTTGAGAAAGGCCTGGCCAGCAATACGCTTGAATCCTATAAAAGGGATTTGAAGAAATTCATATCGTATATGGATAAGTCTGATAAAAGCGGCCCTGCTTCAGTTGATGGCGAAGCTTTTGCGTCTTACTTAAGCGACCTGAAAGCATCGGGCTACGCTGCTTCAACGATCTCCCGCAATATTGCTTCCCTGAGGTCATTTTTTAGTTACATGCTTCAGGAGGGCGTGATTGATCACAACCCGGCCGAAGAACTGGAATCGCCGCGTATTGAAAAAAAGCTGCCCAATGTTCTCAGCGCTGATGAAGTGGAAAAGCTGCTGCAAAAACCCGATCTTAATCATAACAGCGGCCGGCGGGATAGAGCTATGCTCGAACTGCTCTATGCATCCGGGATCAGGGTTTCTGAGCTGGTATCGCTTAATGTCTCCGATTTTGATCCTGAAGTAGGCTTCCTGCGCTGCCGTGGCAAGGGGATGAAGGAGCGGATAGTGCCGGTCGGATCAGTGGCTATAGGCTGTGTTAACGACTACCTGAAAGTGACGCGCGACAAGCTTTTAAAAACTAACGGCGAAAAAGCCTTATTTGTTAACCATCACGGCTGTCGCCTGACCAGGCAGGGTTTTTGGAAG
>SLPH01000138.1 GCA_007132095.1 Syntrophomonadaceae bacterium
CAGCTTGAATGGACAGCAATTGCGGCCCAGGTATTAATTGGCGCGGTAATCGCCCTGGTTTTGTACCCCTTCTATGACATTATTATTGTAAACAAACGCGGTCTGTTTGTATTGTTTTTCACGTTATGGGGAATAACCCTGGTGGGATCCCTGGAGCCAAAACCGGGAACCATTGAAGGAATGCTGTATACAGAAACATCGTTTTTCGAACATCTACTGGTCCTGGCTGCAGGCGCAATCCAGTTCGCGCTATTTTCCCGCTTACTACTGTTCTGGGAAAGACGTAGCATAGGAATTAATGACAGCGACCTCATTAACACCGCTGAGAAGCATTATTCAAATTTAAGCAGCCGACCAGGCCTGCGAGGTTATGTTATTCGATTTTCTGTTTTACATCTATTGGTCTATATGATAGTCGGGGCTTTGTTTTACGAGATTTCAGGATATGAAGAAGCCCTGGCCACTATGGAAGAGTTTGCCCTCTGGAGAGATCTGGAAAACTTAGTAATGCCTATTGTGATCCTGGTCGGGCAGATTTTCAGGGGAGCAATCCTGGCTTTATTTCTATCCCCTTTCTATCCTGTCTATCTAAAAAGAAATCATGGTTGGGCGCTTCTTTTCGGCCTCCTGTTTGGCTTAAAAGCCCTGGCTACGGTAATAACTGTTCCTGAAACAGCAGCGATGTTTTGGACGATGCTGGAAGAGTCGAAAACCGGCCTGCCGGAGATCATCGCCCAGACCCTGGTTTTCTCATTGCTTTTCTTCGCCTGGGAAAGGTGGAAGACCAAAAAAGCGCCACCGGCACGATCAAAACAAGCGCTTTAGCGTAAAGGATGCAATTATTCAGGAGCAGGAGGAATATTTCAATAAGGCTTTATCAGGCTGATGTCATCCATAGGGAAATGCCTGGCGTTTAAAGTGTATAGCTGCGCATCATGCGCTTTTGCTGATGCGGCGATGATTGCATCGGCCATATTTAAATCATGGCTTTTTCTGAAACGGATCATATACGATCCGGCTATATCAGCAATCTCTTCTGTTATTGGGATGCCTGTGAAACCCCTGATGAAGCTTTTAATGGAAAAATATATGCTTGACAACGCCTCACGGCGCTTGTATAATGCAACTATTGCATTATACAATCATTTTGCCTGGAGGCTTTTACCCATTGCAGAGCAACAGCATTCGTAAATTCAGGGAATCTATCCGCCGCCTGCAAAGAGGGTTAAACTGGCAGTGGAAAGTTGACGCTGCCTGCTGCGGTATAACCGTTGCCCAGTGCCATGCCCTGCTGGAAATCGGCAGCCAAAAAGAGATAACCCTCGTTGACCTTTCCCTGCTTCTCAGCCTCGACACGAGCACCTTAAGCCGAACAATAGACGGCATGTCCAGGGCAGATCTCGTTGAGCGAAAACCGAACCCCGATGACCGTCGTTACATGATTATCACCCTTACTGAAAAGGGCTGCAAAATCTACAACGAGATCAATCAAACCTTTGATCATTATTATTCGGATATTCTTGGCGCAATTCCGGCTGCCAGGCAGGAACAGGTTTTGGAGAGTATTGAAATCTTAAGCAAAGCGTTGGCTGAAAAAGAAAACAGCTCATGCTGTAAAATGGGAGAAGAATAATGAACAGCGAAAAAAACTTGCTGCCAATGCTTGAACAGCCTCGAACAGATTCATGCTGCCAGGATGAGCCGAAACAGGAAGAAAATCCAGGTTATGAAGATCCTGCCGCAGCAGGATGGATCACCGGCGAGATTAACACCGCTAACGGCCCGGTTTACAGGATTAAAACAACCCTGTCGGCAAAAGATATTCGGGGTATAATCAAAACCCGCCTGAATTTCGGCAGAATGAATTATCTCGTCTCTCCCGGTCTTTATGCCATCGGCGAACCGGACAGGCACTCTCCGGTGCTGGTCTCGGCCAATTACAAACTCAGCTTTGATTACTTAAGGCGGGAACTAGGCGGTCTTAATCTATGGGTCCTGGTTATCGATACAAAGGGGGTTAACGTATGGTGCGCTGCCGGCAAAGGCAGTTTTGGCACAGCAGAAGCAGCCAGGATGGTTAGCAAAGTTAAGCTGGCTAAACTGGTAGTTCATCGCGAGTTGATTCTGCCCCAGCTTGCAGCCCCGGGAGTGTCAGCTCATCAATTGAGACAGTTATGCGGTTTTAAAGTGATTTACGGCCCCGTGAGAGCAAAGGACCTGCCCGGGTTTTTAGCAGCCGGAAAAAAAGCGACCGCTGAGATGCGCCGGACCCGCTTCAACCTGGCTGATCGACTTGTGCTGGCCCCGGTTGAGCTGGTCGGGTTGGGCATACCGCTGGCGGTCCTGGCAGCATTTCTGTTTATCATGAATCTGCTTAAAGCCACCATAAGCCGAGCATCTTTTTCAGTTACGGCCTTGTTAAGCCAGGCTCTTTTTGAGCTGCTACCCTTTATCCTGGCCATGCTGGTTGGGATTGTTATGGTTCCGGCCTTGCTGCCATATATACCCGGGCGCGCCCTGGCCTGGAAAGGTTGGTTGCTGGGCCTGCTCTGGGCCATGATCTATTCTTTTGCGTTTATACCCGAGCCCGGTTGGCTGCAGATTGCCGCCTACTTACTGACTATCCCGGCAATTAGCGCTTTTCTCGGCATGAACTTTACCGGATCAACCACCTACACTTCCTTATCCGGGGTGG
>SLPH01000172.1 GCA_007132095.1 Syntrophomonadaceae bacterium
TCCTCCCGCAGGAGGATAAGGTCCGTAACAGCCCAGCAAAACTAAGCGCATAAGGCATCGCTCCTAATTGTGGCCTTTTGGCCGGTTTTCTTTCACCTCGGCAGCACTAGAGGTAAAGCTCCAGATCAGATCGCGAAAATCTTAATCTTTCCCTGCCCGATCTTTTCGTTTAAAACCGCCTTAACTTCATCCTTGGCCGAAAAATAGAGGATCTGCCAACCCTCCTGACAGAGGCCAATGAGCATCTGCAGCTGCTTTTCAAGCCGGCCCGCATCGGCCTTAATAAAGGGATCGTCGAGAATCAGGAAACCTTTTTCACGGCCCAATATTTTTTCACCAAGGGCCAGCCTGATCGAAAAATAGAGCTGATCGTAAGCTCCCCCGGATAGCATTTCCGGACTTTGCTCTAAACCTTCTCTATCGATCGCTATAACCCTTCCCTGGTCGCTCTTGAAGTGTATTTCCCTGTATTTCCCGGCAGTAGCGCGGCTGAAATATTGACCTGCCTTGCTGCCCGGCCCAAAAAGGGAGGACACTTTCTCTTCCTCTTCAGCAGCAAGTTTTTCAAATATTTCAAGGGCTGCCAGGGCTGCCGCCCTTTTCTCTTCCTGTTCTTCAACCCAAAGGTTAACCAAATCTTTTAGCGCTTCCAGGTCCAATGAGGTCTGGCAGGGAAAATATTGATCCCCATATGGGGCCAGGATGTTGTTGGCTTCTTTTTCGATCTCGCGCAGCTCTTCAGACCTGCCCTTTAGTTTTTCCTGCAGGGATTGATGGTCTTTTTCGCCGGCCTGAAGCTCGCCTGAAACCCGATCCAGCTCTTTTTCGTCAAAAATAACACCGGGTGCCGCGTCCCTGAAAGATTCAAGCCCGTCAATTTTCTCTTTCCAGTGCGAGATGTTTTCTTCTCGTGAAGCCTTAACCAGGCTGCCGCCAAAATTATGTTCCAGGGTAAGCAAATGTTTTTCTGCCGCCCGCTCCCAGAGGTTTTTCTTTTCCAATGCTTCGCGCAGCGATTCCAGGGACGGCAGACGGAGGGTGCCGCGAATCCGATCCAGTTCCTCTTTTTCCCGATCGAGATGTTCCCGGTTGCGGCGGGAGTTTTCTTCCAGCATCTCTTTTTCCCTTTGCAGAAGGCTGTATTCCTGTTCAGCCTCGTCAAGGCGCCAGCGTTCATTTTCAAGCCCCTTCTGCAGGCGACCCAGAAAAGAACGGGCCTGCCCGGCCCCTGTAAGGCTTGCCCCGAGCTCACTGGCTGCCTGCGTAATCCGGGCCTGCTGCTTCCCCAAATCGGCCTGCAGCACCAGCAAACGAATGGCTGACCAGGCGAGAAGGGAGACAGCAGAAAATGAAAGTCCAAAGAGGAGATAGAGCCACCAGCTTCCCTGCAATAATGCGCCACCAAGAAAAAGGGCGGCAAAAAAAACCGACAGCAATAACAGCCATTTAAAGAAGGGAGACCTGAGCGCCGCCTCTTTGCGGCTCTTTTCAAGATCAGCGTGATCATATTTTTCCAGCAGTGAGGCCAGCTTTTCTTTACCCTTTTCCAGCTCCCTTTCCGCGTTTTTGTGGGCAGATTTAAGATCAGACAGCTTCCTGCAGGCATCATCAATTTTTACTTCAAGCCTGGCCAGGCTCTCTTCAAGCCGCTTCAATTCAGAACGGCTCTGCTCGCAGCTTGTTTCCAGGCGCTGCCACGCGTAATATTCGGAATCGGTATATGCATCCAACAGGGACAGCTCGCGTTGTGCTTCTTCCAATTTTTCAAGAGCCTTGCAGCCCTGGTGATATTTTTCCCGGCTGGCTGCCTTCAGCAGCAGCTCGCGTTTTTCGGCTAAAGAGTGGCATAACTGGTCCAGCCGGACCAGCTCTTCTTCAAAGCTGTTGAACCCTTCTTCAGCCAGCGCGTTAGAAAGCAGCTCTATTTTTACAACCAGGGCAGACGCGCTCTTTAATCTTTCCTTGAGCTTGAGAGGTGCCGTATTCTGGTAGTCCCCCTTAGGGGTGATCTGGCCCTGATCAAGGATATTGAAGCATGCTGCCCTGATTTCAGCGCTGCGGATACCGGTCAGCTTTTCGGTGATGCCCCGGTAAAACCCGCTCTCCCCGGGTATGGAAAGGTCACTGTCCCTGATTACAAAGACTCTGGCGAATTGATCGGTTGCAATGGGGTAAAGATCGCCGATAACCCCGCTATCCGGTAATACATAATCAGCGCCGGACTTATTTTCAATTACCAGGTATCCGTCAGGCAGGCCTTCAACCCTGTTAAGAGAAGGAATCGCCTTAGCAGCGCCGGGCCCGAGCAGGATCTTCAGCAGGGCATCAATCGTCAGGGTTTTTCCGGCTTCATTGGGGCCGTAAAAGAGACTGAAAGGAGCAAGTTTCACCCTGCCGCTGTCGGGAAGAGGGCCGTATCGCCTGATTGACAGCTCTTTTAGAAACATTTATTCACCTTCCCAAGCGCCTTAATTGCCATTTCAGTGGCTGTATTTTGCATTTCAACACCGGCGTCGCTGCTAGTGAGCGCCTCACGGAAGCGCTTAAACAGCTCGTCTTCAACAATACGGCTTACGTCAAGACAGCTGAAAACAGGTTCGCCATCGAGGAAAGGTTCGGCTATATTTACCAGCGCCGCTTCCAGTTCTGTTTCGGTCATCTTTAACCCTGCTCCGTCAAAATAGCCGCTGACCGTAAGGAGAAGGGCGGCACGGGGGTGAAGTTTTTCGATCCCGGCCTGCAGTTCAGGCCGGGGATCGGGTTTATCAAAGGGATCGAGGTTGATCTCAATATGCTCATAATGAAAAGTATCCAGAGGTATTTCGGCAGGCTCATGCCCGGGCGACAGCAGGACAGCGCTTCGGCGGCCGGTCTCCCGCCTCGTAATTGCTACAGGGGAACCGGGATAAATGAACAGCCCTCCCCCGGGAAGCAGCCAGCTGTTAAAGCGAGAGTGGAAATGGCCGGACAGAACGTAGCTTACCGGGAGGTGTTCAAAGTAGCGGAGCTTAACCGGCATATAACGCTGTTCGCCTTCATCGCCCATATCCTGGCGCGAAAAAAATGCGTCAAGCAGCTCCCCGTGCATGAGCAGAATATTTTCAGTTTCTTTGTTCATCAGCCTGCCCATCTCCATCAGCCGGGCCAGCAGCTGTTCACCGCTGATCTTATCGAACGGAGGCCCCCAAAAAGCAATATTACCAACCTTGATTGGCCTGGTCCAGCTGGAAAGCACCTTCACCCTGCCGCCAAAGTAGAGCCCTTCACGGTATGCCCCGGCATCGTGGTTACCGGGAAGGATAATGATATCCAGGGGCTTACCTGCAAAAAGGCTTCTCAATCCGGGGCGCAAATTATCAGCGCTGCTCTCGTCATCAAAAAGGTCGCCGCTTATGGTCATGACCTGTACTTCTTCCAGGCAGGCCAGGTTTATCAGCTCTTCTAAAGCTTCCCAGCGTTCGGGAGCATTTTCTCTTAAATGCAGGTCGGCTGTATGCAGTATTTTCATCTGTTAAGCTCGCTTTTCTTTTTTTTAGGTTAATTAGGACCGCTATGAGCAACTGGCAGTAATCTTTTTTAATTCCGGGCTGTTCTTTAGATTCAATAGTCTCCCCCTTTCTTCCTGCCCGCTCGTGGCACCAGGGGCTAGATCTAAAGTATTCGCCGCGGTCTGATTTTATAAATTCTCCCCGGGCGATATAAAACCGGTCCTGCCTTGTGAGCGAAGATGAGCCGGTCCCGGCTAGTAATTTGAAAGTAAATTATGGTATACTATAGTTTGATTGTGTGTCACCATTACAACTTCTAACCGCTTCGCAATGCCCGGATAAAAAACCAGGGGGTGCCCGGAACTGTTATAACGCAGTGAGGGCCGGCCCACAGGCTGGTGCAGGCTTAAGAACGGTGGGGCATAAAAACCCCGGACAACACAGGACAAGCCCGGAAAAGGCTTCCAAATAAATAATATAAACAAACAGGAGTGAGCATTCATGTCAAATCTGGAAAAGTTTTTTAACCCCAAAGCCGTGGCAATTATCGGCGCTTCAGGCAACCCCAGCTCAATTGGCGGCCGCCCGATCAAGTACCTGCAGCAGCACGGTTATAAGGGGGAGATTTACCCGGTTAACCCAAAATACGACGAGATTGCCGGCCTCAATTGCTATAAAACTGTTTTAGACCTGCCGGATGGAGTCGATGTAGCCCTGGTTGCCGTTAATTACCGGCTGGTAATCCAGGCTGTTAAAGATTGCGCCCAGAAAGGCATAAAATACGCCTTTATCTTCAGTTCCGGCTTCGCTGAATCGGGCGAAGAAGGTAAGAAAATGCAGGATGAGATGGTCCGGGTTGCAAAAGAGGCCGGAATCAGGCTGCTTGGCCCCAACTGCCAGGGCATGGTAAACCTAGTTGACGATGTAGCCTGCAGTTTCAGCGCCTCCCTGGAAATATCCCCTTACCTGAAAGGATCAGTCGGCTTTGTCACCCAGAGCGGAGCGCTTGGCTACTCAATTTTCAACCTGGCCCAGGAAAGCGGCGTTGGGTTCAGCTACGTGGTCAGCACGGGGAACGAGGTTGACCTCGACACTTCGGATTTTCTTGAATACATGATCGATAATGAAAACACCAATATGGTCATTACTTACACTGAAGATATTAAAGATGGCAAGCGTTTCAAGGAAGTGGCCGATAAGGCCTTAAGGCTTGGCAAGCCGATCGTAACGATCAAGGTTGGCGCTTCGGAAGTGGGCCAGAAAGCGGCCGCTTCGCATACCGCTTCCCTGACCGGTTCGGACACCCCCTACCAGACCATGTTCAACCAGAAAGGCGTAATCCGGGTCGATGAAATCCAGGATGCGATCAATTTCGCCATCATGATGGAAAGAATCAAAGGCATCCCCGATGACATCAATCTTGGCGTTATCACCACTTCAGGGGGGGCAGGAATTCTGCTGGCCGACAAAGCCGAAGAATATAAGTTGAACCTGCCCGAACTTGATGGCAAAACAAGGGAACTGGTGGAGAAAGAGATCCCCGATTACGGCTCAGCGTTAAACCCTGTCGATGTAACGGCACAGGTGATCAACGAGCCGGACAACTTCAAAAACGTCCTGCAGATCATGGATGATCACCCCGGCATTGACGGGATCGTGATCGTGATCAGCATGATTTACGGCGAAGCGGGAGCCGTCATGGCCCGCTGCATAGTAGAGATGACAGAGAAAACTGATACACCCATCGTCGTGGCCTGGCCGGCAGGCGACAGGTTGATGAAAGATAACCTTGATATTCTTATCAATGGCAGGGTGCCCCTTTACCGTTCACCGGAGCAGGCTATTAAAGCGCTCGGCACTGCCATGAAATACGGCCATTTCAGGAAGAACTTCCTCGATTACAAGCCGATCCCGGAAGTTAAAGCCGATCCCGGTGTCCGGGAAGCTCTCACCGCAAGAGACCGTTTCTCCGAGCACGATGCTAAGGATGTACTGGATCGTTTTGGCCTGCCGATTACCCGGGAAACAGTGGTTAATTCAGTAAAGGATGCCGTTTCTTTTGCCGATGAAATCGGTTACCCCGTCGTTTTAAAGATCGACTCGCCCGATATCCTGCACAAGACTGACGTGGGAGCCCTTAAGCTTAACCTGAAAGATGCCGCTGCCGTTGAGGAAGCATACAACGAGATAATGGCAAATGTAAAGAAGCACAAGCCCGATGCGGATCTTAACGGGATTATGGTTCAGGAGATGGTAATCGGCGGCAAGGAGATGATTGTCGGTATCGACCAGTCCAGGTTTGGACCCATGGTAATGGTCGGAATGGGTGGGATCTTCGTTGAGGTTCTGAAAGACGTTGCTTACCGCATCGCTCCTTTCACAAGGGAAGAGGCGACCCAGATGTTAAAAGAGCTGAACAGTTACCAGATCCTGACCGGAGTGCGTGGCGAAAAGCCTTCCGATATTGAAGCCCTGATCGATATGCTGGTCAGGATGGGGCAGTTTGCTCATGAATTCCAGGATCAGGTTAAAGAGTTGGACATTAACCCGGTACTGGTCCTCCCCGAAGGCAAGGGTGTAAAAATTGCCGACGCCCTGATCGCCAAGTAAGGGAGGCGTTTACAGTTAATTAGAGGCGAAATTGTAACTCAAAATAGTTAAAGCCGGGTAGAACGGCGCGCCGATTACGGCAGCTGCACCGCTACCCGGCTTTTTTAATCCCTTCAATGCCTTTATTACCCGCCAATTAGCTATTACTTTCGCAGTCACTGCCGATCAGGAAACCAACGCCGCGGCCTAAGCCCCCACACCTGCGCCAAGCCGTTATGTTACAATCTGGCAGCTTGCCAGCCCTGTCTCTGACAAGCACTTTTATCGATACGTTTCTACGCACGTATTTCCCCTCATGCATGTATGCCTGATCACGGGGCGCCCTGGTACTTGCCCCGCCCGGGTTTGCATCGGCCGGACAATACGTTTTTACCCGGGCACGCCAGGTAATAAAAAGCAGCCTGGTTTTCAGGCTGCCTGAAAGCAGATTGCCTTTTAAAGCTGTTTTCTCAGTTAGCCGGCTCTTTCTTCCTTAGGAGACTGTCACCCCGGTATGACAAGACTAACAGCAGGATTCCGAATACGAT
The DNA here is from genome assembly GCA_007132095.1 of Syntrophomonadaceae bacterium. GTDB lineage: Bacteria > Bacillota > Dethiobacteria > DTU022 > DTU022 > SLPH01. The sequence continues at coordinate 6,626 of SLPH01000172.1, forward strand.
CATCCCTATTACCGCCTGCCAGAAGCGATCAAAAGCAGTTTTTATGTATAAATCGGCCAGGGGGCCGGCATAACTCATAATACTGTCCTGATAAAGTATGACAAAGGCTGCGGCGAAAAACGTGATCATCAAGCTGAGGGTGCCGGGGCCGACAAAAGGTTTAAAGCTGTGATCTATGAAGAAGAGAAATATTAACAGAAAACCGAATGAAGCCAGGCAAACCCAGAAAAGGTTATGAATAATCAGGGGTTGGAGTTCAGCCTGGAAAACAACCATGTCACGTTGTAAACCGGTCGCCTCTGTAACAACGAGGCGGGCAGTATCCCGGGCCTGGATTCCGAACAAAGAGAGGGTCAGAAAAACCATGATCACGTTTATTGAAAAAAAGAAACCGATAATAATTTTAAGGGCAATTTTAAGGCTGTGCACAGAATATCCCCTCCCTGGAAATAGAGCAACGTGCCGAGTAATCGTGCGAGTAGTAGGAATTAAGCATACAAATTCGCCGAAAGGGCAAATAATCCTGCAAAGGATTTAATTTTTTTCAGACAGCGGAATCTTAAATCAGGATAGGATAGAGTAAAAATATAACTTCTTTATCCAATCCAGCTGTTAAGGGTTGAAGGTTGGGTGACGATTGTCTGAGCCCGGTCGGGTCCAACTGAAATAAGTTCAACCTTAACGCCAACCGCTTCTTCAAGAGCATTCAGGTAGCTGATCGCTGCTCCCGGCAGGTCGCTTTTTTGGGTTGCCCTGGATATATCTTCGTCCCAGCCGGGAAAGACTTCATAAACAGGTTCGCAATGAACGAGCTGGTCGAGGTTACCCGGCAGTTCATCGATCAATGACCCCCCGCAGCGATAGGAGGTGGCCAGGTTGACCGTTTCCAGGCCGCTCAGAACATCAAGCTTTGTTACGGCAAGGCCGGTCAGCCCATTGATCCTGGCTGCATAGCGGGCTATAACGGCATCAAACCAACCGCAGCGTCGCGGACGTCCTGTTGTTGTTCCAAACTCGTTGCCCCGTTCCCGTAAGAAATCCCCGGCCTCTTCTCTCTCCTCGGTGGGGAAAGGCCCCTCTCCAACCCTGGTTGTATAGGCTTTAAGAACTCCAAGGGCCCTGCGGATACCGGCCATTCCTATACCGGTTCCGCTGGCTGCGGCAGCAGAGACAGTTGAAGAAGAAGTTACATAAGGATATGTGCCGTGATCAATATCAAGCAGCGCTCCCTGGGCTCCCTCAAAGAGCACTTTTTTGCCGGAGTTTAAGTCGCGCGCTAAAAGCAGCCCGGTATCGGAAACCATGGGCGCCAACCGCTCAAAGGCCGGCCTGTAGAGGTCAAGCATTTCTTCAAGATTAAAGCCGGAATGGCCATAAACTTCCCGCAGGATCAAGTTTTGCAGGGGTAAGATCTCTGCCAAACGCCTGCTGAAAAGCTCGAAATCAACCATTTCTGCAGCGCGCAAGCCGCGTCGTAAAGCCTTATCAGCATAAGCAGGCCCGATTCCCCGGCCGGTTGTGCCAATTTTATCATTACCAAGGCGCTTTTCGTTTTCCTCGTCTAAAGCCTGGTGATAAGTAAGGATGAGGTGCGCTTTTTCGCTGATAAAGAGGTTGGAAGTATCAATACTGCGTTTTTCCAGCTCTTCCAGTTCCCTGACCAGGACCAGGGGATTGACAACCATACCGTTTCCAAGCAAGCAGAGCGTACCGGGGTTAAGGATGCCGGAAGGCACATGATGCAGTTTGAAAATGTTGGCCCCGTAAACTACAGTGTGGCCGGCATTATTACCGCCCTGGAAGCGGGTCACGGTGTCGGCCCCGGCGGCCAGATAATCGATCACCTTGCCTTTTCCTTCATCGCCCCACTGGGCTCCGACAACAACAAGGCTGTTGATTTCTTTCATAATTGGTCTCCTGCCTTTCAATTTATATCGTCTGCGGCTCAGTATTTGTGCCTGGCCAGGCCGAAGAGGGCCCGGGTTTTATCAAGATATCCGGCTTTGCTTTCGCCGGAATGGTTTTAAGCGCTGCAGCTGGAAACGCCGGTTAATCCCGGGCCAGTTTTTGTCTGAGCAGTCGGTTGACTTCACCCGGATCGGCACGCCCCTGCGTCTGGGCCATAATTTGGCCGACCAGGAATACAAGGGCCTTTTCTTTGCCCTGCCTGAAATTATTAACGGCGTCGGGGTTTTCTTCAATAACCCGCCCAATCATCGGAGCAAGGCTTTCCTCGCCGGAAATACGGCCCAGGCCTTTTTCTTTAACCAACCGCGCCGGTGATAGCCCCTGCTTCACCAGACCGGCCAGGAGATCCTTGGCCACAGGCCTGTTTATTTTGCCGTCATCCAAAAGGTTTAAAAGCTCCACCAGCAGGGCGGGCTTTATTTCAGCCACAGGCTTGCCGGCCTCCCGCAGTTGAAATAACAGATCGCCCTGGACCCATTTTACAAGGTTTGAGTAATCATGATATATGGATGCCGCCTCTTCAAAAAAATCGGCCAGCTCCCGGGCTGAAGTTAGCAGTATAACCTCCTCAGAGCTTAAGCTATAGCGTTCCTTAAGCCGCCTCCTTTTGGCTTCGGGAAGTTCGGGCAGTAAATCCTTAAGGGAATCGACGAAAGTTTGATCCAGCACCAGGGGCATTAAGTCGGGCTCGGGGAAGTAGCGGTAGTCTGAAGAGCCTTCCTTGCCCCTGAGAGGAATTGTAATTTTCTCTTCTTCATCCCAGTGGCAGGTTTGCTGAATTACCTGCCCTCCACTTTCCAGGATAGCTGCCTGGCGGCCTGCTTCATAATTCAAAGCCAGTTCGACGGCCCTGAAAGAGTTCATATTCTTTACTTCTGCCTTTGTCCCAAGGGCTTCAGCGCCCCTGGGCCTGAGCGAAATGTTGGCGTCGCAGCGAAGGGAACCTTCCTCCATCCTGCAGTCAGATGCGCCTGAATAGAGAAGCACGCTGCGCAGCTCTTCCAGGAATAGCCTGGCTTCGCGGCCGCTGTAGATTTGAGGCGCCGTGACTATTTCCAGCAGGGGGATACCGGCCCGGTTATAGTCAACCAGAGAATATTCCGATTCAAAGATGGAATTTCCGGCATGGACCAGTTTTCCGGCTTCTTCCTCCAGGTGAACCCTTTCGAGGCAAACCTTTTTTACAGCCCCATCAAGGTTGAATTCCAGGTAGCCTCCCGTACCAAGAGGTTGATCAAACTGGGAAACCTGGTAAGCCTTGGGGAGGTCGGGATAGAAGTAATTTTTCCGGTCAAAACGGCTTTTAAGCTGGACACTGCTGTTAAGAGAGAGAGCGGCCGTGACGGCAAGCTCGATAGCGCGCCGGTTAAATACGGGCAGGCTTCCCGGAAGCCCCAGGCAGACCGGGCAGCAGTTAGAGTTCGGCTTATCGCCGAATGCGGCGCTGCACCCGCAGAACAGCTTTGATTTTGTTTTAAGCTCCAGGTGTATTTCCAGGCCGATCACCGCTTCGTATTTCATCAGTTTGCCCGCCCCCTTTCCCCATCGTCCGCCTTGCACAAGGCTGGCAGGCAGGGACGAGTTAACACTGCCTCTTCAAAAAACCTGGCTGCCCTGAAGAGAAGTTTTTCTGCAAGCGGAGGCCCGGTAAACTGCATCCCAATGGGAAGCCCCCCTTCGCTAAAACCACAGGGCAGTGAGAGCGAGGGCAGCCCTGCCAGGGCATCATTAATATTGCATATATCAGATAGGTACATCTGCATCGGGTCGCCTGACTTTTCGCCCAGTTTAAAAGCGGGAGTTGGCGTTGTAGCCCCGAGGAGCAGATCAAATTCGTTGAAAGCATCCAGGTAGTCCCTGCGAATCAGGGTTCTTACCTTCAGGGCCTGCAGGTAAAAGGCATCGAAATAACCGGCGCTTAGAGCATAGGTGCCGATCATAATCCTTCGCTTAACTTCTGGCCCAAAGAGGCGGCCCCGGGTGCGGCTGAACATGGTGTCAATATCGCTTCCATCGAGCCTGCTGCCATAGCGAACCCCGTCGTAACGCCCAAGGTTGGAACTGGCTTCTGAGGGAGCAATCA
>SLPH01000142.1 GCA_007132095.1 Syntrophomonadaceae bacterium
CAGGCCATTACGAAGTATATAAATGGAAGCACTGAGGTAGAGAGGTATGTCGTGAATTACGCTGAACAGGGTAATTGCCTTATAAAGCAGCAGAAGCATTTAACGGCTCTTACTGTCCATGCCTAACAAAAAAATGACGACCGCGCAGCATTATCAGCCAGCGGCCGTCCTTTGCCCAATCAGGCAAAGTTCTCTTTGTATGGATTCGTGCTTCGGCTATTGTTTGCGCGGTATCAGGATGCCTACACCGGCCAACAGCGCCAGCAACCCCAGCGGCGCCAAGAATAATGATCCCCCGGTTGGCGGCAAGGCAACCGGAGCATCCTGGATATCGCTAATGCCGAGCCTTTCCAGGGATTCGCTGAGCTTTCCTGACAGAACACAAAGGTCAATTAACCTTCCGTTGTATTTACTCAACCAGTTTTCAGCCAACCTTTTTGCCTCAAGCACCGCAGGCCTGTCTTCCTCGGTCAGTAGATGGACAGCAGGAAGAGCTCTGATTGCCGCCCTCACTTCTTCAAGTTCTCTTTCCTTTTCTGTTGAAGCTTCAGCTGGTTGCGGAGCCATGACTCCTAACACAATAAGAGCAACCAGAGCTAAAGCAATTACCAGGTAAATCCCTCTAACCTTTCTCACTTTCTTCACGCTCCTATTTGTTTTCAATAAAATAGAACCTATTGCCTTACAGCTAAATATGCCACGTTTCTTTTAAGCTTAAGAATCATTTGATATCTTCATCTCCTGCCCTTAAATAATATCAAGCACAGTGCTTAGTAAACTATTAGCAAAGTTCTCAATATTTAATGAAGCTATCCCCATAGCTGACAGGGCTACCTGACCTTTGGCGGAAGGGTTCAGCGGGCTTTTGCCCATCCCGGGATGGCTTTCAGAAAATGACTGGCAGGGTTTTCACGACCGTAGTAAAAACCCATCCCTGTATAATCCACCGGAAGGCTATGTCGCCACTGCCAACCAGGACTTGAACGCTTACGCCGGGGCAGCTGTGATCAACCTGCCTATGGCGTTTTATCGTGCGGAACGCATCAGCGAGCTGCTGGCAGGAGCAGATGATCACAGTGTGGCTTCCATGCAGAAAATGCACTTTGATCTCTACTCCATCCAGGCTGCGCGCTTCCTGGAAATAATTAAACCGCTGCTGCCGCAAAACGAAAAAGCCGAGCTTCTGAAAAACTGGGACTGTCGCTATGAATCAACCTCTTTAGCCCCCACGCTATTTGAAAAGATCTACCGCCACCTGGCCGGCATAATCTTCGGTGAGCTGAACCTGGGCAGTGAGATCGTTTCATACATGGTGGATGAAACGATCCTGTTCCACGATTTTTACGGTAATTTCGATCGGATCATGCTCAATTCTGATTCAGCATGGTTTAACGGTAAAAAGCAGGAAGAGCTTTACCGGGAGGCAATTGACCTGGCCCTGAAAGAAGAAGCGGAGCCTTACGGCGCGGGGCGCAATATTTTAATGAAGCACCTGCTGTTAGGCGGAAGGATGCCCCGTTTCTTAGGATTTGATTACGGGCCAATAGAGCTGATCGGTTCGAGGGCAACAATTCCCCAGGGACAGATATTTAAATCCTTCGGTCGACTGGCTACTTTCTCCCCAACTTATCGCTTTGTTACCGATTTTGCCGAAGAGGGTATCCACTCATCTTTGGCCGGAGGTCCGAGCGATCGCCGCTTCTCGCCCTGGTACACTTCAGGCGTCAAAGACTGGCTGCAGGGGAAATACCGCCGGGTTAAAACCTGATCAGGATTGCTATCGTCGAATAAAGAGAGGTCATTATATTTATATGGTTCTGCCGAAAGCGCGCCAAGTCTGTATAAATATCATAATCATTTCCGTCAGTACGGACCATGCTTACCCTGGTAAATAGTGATCGGCAGGTGCTCGGCGTAAATATAAAAATCTTTGTCTGAGGTAAAAATGGGCAGATCGTATTTTGCAGCTACCGAGCAAATCAAAAAATCGATGTGGGAACCCTGAACTCCCTTAGCGCGGCATATATTATAGAAGAGCGATGCCCTTTCGTATTCTTCGGTATAGATCGGCAAATCTTCAATCAGGTCCAGGCGTTTTTTTAATGTTTCATATTGCTCCTGGTCAGCAATACCGGAAAGCAGCTCCTGGCGAACTGGCCCAATCATGACAACCTGCAAATTTTTAATTAAAACCTTAAGTTCATCAGCCAAAGTTTTCTCATTAGCAGTATGGTTCTTTCGCCTCAGGGCAATGGACCATATCGAGGTATCCACCAGTATTTTCATCAGCGGCTCCTCATCTTTTTATAATCATATTCTTCTTCATAAACCACTGTTCCAAATAGATCAATAACCTCGCTAACCTTTTGCCGCCTAATATATTCCTCCAAAGCCTTATTCACAGTCTCACGCTTTGTCTTAAAATTGCCTAGTTTCTTAGCTGTTTCCAAGAGCTCCTGATCGATGTTCAGATTAGTAGCCACTTTAATCCCCCCTGCCACATTATATCACACAATATTACGATACACTATATCACACAGTAAAGTGTGTCAGTTATGACTTATGCAACTATGCCGTGAATTCACGTTAGATGATTTCATCAAGAGATAGATGGTATCAATAAACAGGTTGGCTGTAAAAGAAGTTCAAGCCTG
>SLPH01000139.1 GCA_007132095.1 Syntrophomonadaceae bacterium
CTGTTTATCCGCTTGATCCCCATTATGTTCGTCGGTATCTTCGGATGGTGGGTCTGGCAGTCGATCGGCTGGTATCCTGATACCTGGTGGCACCCCTTTGAACTTTATAACGTGGGGACCATGGTGTTCCAGTGGCTGATTCTCTTTATTCTCTGCTATGCCCTTAACAATTACCTGGCCAGGGTAACTGTAAGCGGCCCGATGACCAAGAAAGAGGATAAAGCGGGATAACAAACCAGGGATTATCAAATACAGGTATTGCCAAAAGGAGGACGTATCGTGGATGGTCAAATAGCTCTGTGGATGATTATCTTTGTAGGCGGTTATATCGCAATCATTGGCTCTTTTATCAGGATAGCGATATCAAAGGAAAAGCAAAACGGTTAAGCCTACATAAGTAGTCTCGATTTATAAGAAGGCAACGGTTATGCCAGCCCTGGGCACAGTTTTAACCAGGCCAGGGCTGGACAGAGCCGCTGTTCAAACGGCCGGGCTTTTCCGCCTATGCAGGCATCGTGCTAAACGGGGGAACTGCCATCGCAGGCTTCTGTACAACCCCGTTGCGTATAGTAAGGCTGTTATTGTATTGACATATAGAAAAGGTAGGAGGAGATGAAGCAATGAGAATAACAGAACACCCGATCATTGAATTCAGGCGGGGTAATCCGGTTAGCTTTACTTTTGACGGCAATCCGGTTACCGGGTACGAGGGGGAGACGATAGCTGCCGCCCTGCATGCGGCAGGGGTGAGAGTCTTAAGCCACAGCTACAAGCATAAACGGCCCCGCGGCTTTTTTTGTGCTATCGGCAACTGTTCTTCTTGCCTGATGAAAGTGAACGGTGTTTCCAATGTCAGGATCTGTATCACTCCGGTCAAAGAAGGAGACCTGGTTGAGATGCAGCAGGGAAGGGGTGAGCTTGTTGCGCAAGACTGAAATAGCAGTGGTAGGGGGAGGCCCGGCCGGATTGTCGGCGGCACTGACAGCAGTCCGCCAGGGAGCAAACGTTACTCTAGTCGACCGTGATCCCATTCTCGGTGGGCAGTTGGTTAAGCAGACTCACATGTTTTTTGGCTCAAAAAGGCAGTATGCGGCTATTCGTGGTATCGATATTCCTGCCGAACTGATTGCCGCCCTGGAAAAAGAAGGCGGCGACAGGATTAATATGCTGTTAGATACTACCGTTCTTGGCTATTATGACGATGGTTCGCTTTTGATAGAAAAAGATGAACAGGCCAGGGTGTTATATCCCGAGCGGGTTATTTTCGCTACCGGCGCAGCAGAAAAGATGCTGCCTTTTCCCGGCAACGATCTGCCCGGTGTTTACGGGGCCGGCGCTGTTCAGACCCTGATGAATGTATACGGTATAAAACCGGGCAACCGGGTTCTAATGATTGGCGCCGGGAATATAGGCCTTATCGTCAGCTACCAGTTGGTTCAGGCCGGTGTGGAAGTAGCGGCAATAATCGAAGGTGCGCCAAAAATTGGCGGTTACCTGGTTCATGCCTCTAAAATCAGGCGGGCCGGGATACCGATCCTTACTTCTCACACCATAGTTGAAGCTAAAGGAGCGGAATCAGTTGAAGGGGCCGTGATCTGCAAGCTGGATGAAAACTGGAACTCCATACCCGGAACAGAACAAACGCTTGATGTGGATGTTATCTGTCTTGCAGTCGGCCTGTCGCCCCTGACAGAGCTGGTTTGGCAGGCATGCTGTGAACAGGTTTATGTTCCTGAGCTGGGAGGCTATGTTCCGAAACGCAATGAGAGGATGCAGACCAGCCTTCCCAACATATATGTTGCCGGTGACGTAGCTGGGATTGAAGAAGCCAGTTCAGCCATGATCTGCGGTAAAATTGCCGGACTTTACGCTGCCGACGATCTCGGTTACAGCAACAATATGGAGCAGCTGTCAGCTGAATTTAACCGTGAGCTTAATGAACTCAGGGCAGGCGAAGCGGGAGCGAAAATCAGGCAGGGCCTGGAGAAGCTGAGCGGAGGTGGTAGAGTATGTTAGAGAAAACAGGAGTTCCAACACCGGAACAGGTAAAAAGAGCGGCACCCACTGAAGACAGGTTAAAGAAAGGGCCTGTAGCGGTTGTAGAATGTTTTCAGAGTATCCCCTGCGATCCCTGCCAATATGCTTGCAACCAGGGCGCGATTAAGGAATTTGTCGATATCAATGATGTTCCCATCATTGATCATGAAGAGTGCAACGGTTGCGGCATTTGTATCAGCCAGTGCCCCGGTTTGGCAATATTTGTAATAGACGCCACTTACAGCGAAGACAAGGGACTGGTCAAAGTGCCACACGAGTATACCCCGCTGCCGGAGAAGGGTGAAGTCGTTACAGGACTTGATATGGCCGGTAACGAAGCTTGCGATGCAGAGGTTGTTAAAGTTCAGAGCGCAAAATCGCTTGATCGCACTCCTGTCGTATGGCTGGCTGTACCTCATGATTGCTTGATGAAAGTTCGCGGTTTCCGCAGGAAGGGCGGTGCAGAGTAAAATGGAAGATAAAGTAATTATTTGCCGCTGCGAAGAGCTCACCCAGGCTGATATTCGCAAGGCGATCAAAGATGGTTATAAAAATCCCGAAGAAATTAAACGCATGACCCGCTGCGGGATGGGCCCCTGCCAGGGCA
>SLPH01000073.1 GCA_007132095.1 Syntrophomonadaceae bacterium
AAGAGATACAACCGCGAAACCCTTGAAGTGCGCTACAAGGAGAAAAATATTGCCGACGTTTTAGCAATGACAGTGGAAGAAGCGCTCGATTTCTTCTCCGCTATACCCAAGATAGAGCGCAAGCTCCAACTCCTCTACGACGTGGGGCTTGGCTATATCCGCCTGGGCCAGCCGGCCACCACCCTCTCCGGGGGGGAAGCGCAGCGGGTTAAACTGGCTACCGAGCTTTCAAGGCGCAGTAACGGACGCAGCCTCTACATTCTCGATGAACCGACAACAGGCCTGCACCTGGAAGACATCAGTAAACTGCTGCTGATCCTGGAGCGGCTTGTCGATTCAGGCAATACTGTTGTCGTTATCGAGCATAATATGGAGGTATTGAAAAGAGCAGACCACATTATTGATCTCGGCCCTGAAGGGGGAAACGAGGGCGGCTGCATTGTAGCCTGCGGCACCCCGGAAGAAGTAGCCCGTACGGAAGGCTCTTATACCGGGTTGTGGCTTACCCGGACCCTTAATCCGCGGCAGCAAAAGATGGCTCGCGGAGTTTAGGCCTATTGGAGAGTTAAGCATGCTGGAATCTTTACATAAAAGAGCGGCTGATTTTCCCGATCTTCCCGGCGTCTACATCCTAAAAGGAGAAGGCGGCAAAATCCTCTATGTGGGAAAAGCGCAGTCTCTGAAACGCAGGATCCGCGCATACCTGGCTGATCGCTCCTCCCTGCCGCCCCGCCTACGCCTGCTGCAGGATCAGATGCGCGAGATGGAATATGTTGTGACAGACAACGAGGTAGAAGCCCTGGTCCTGGAATGCAATTTGATCAAGGAGCACAGGCCCAGGTTTAACGTCAACCTCAAGGATGATAAAGACTACCCTTACCTGATCCTAACCGGTGAACTCTACCCCCGTTTAGAACTGCTCCGCCTTTCTCAGCGCCGGGATCGGCGCGGCCGCTACCATCCTTTTCCCGGCCGTGAAGAGCGCCGTTTTGGTCCTTATACAAATGCCGGCGCCGTCAGGGATACCATGCGTCTGCTCAGTTCAATATTCCCGCTGAGGCGCTGTCGGCAGCCGCTTGATGGGAGTCCCGCCCGGGAGCGACCCTGCCTTAATTACCAGATGAAGCGCTGCCTTGCTCCCTGCCGCGGTATGGATAAAGTTCCCATGAACATTTATGACAACCAGGTCAGGCAGGTTGTTATGTTTCTGGAAGGCCGTTACGATGAGCTGGAGAAAAAGCTGAAAGACCAGATGCGAGATGCCGCTGCCGCTGAAAGTTTTGAAGAAGCGGCTGCGATCAGGGACAGGCTGCAGTCGCTTTCAAATGTCACGGGTGAGCAGCAAAAAGTGCTGCAGGCAGAGAAGGAGATAGATCGCGACATTGCTGCCCTGGCTGTAAGAAATGAGAGAATGGCCATCTACCTGTTTAAAATCCGGGGAGGCAAATTAATTAAACAGGATTACTTTCCCCTTACAGGCGCTTCCGGTCTCGCGGAAGATGAAGTTCTGGCGGCATTTATAAAGTCATATTATAACCGGTCGGGATCACCCCCCAGGGAAGTGCTTCTTTCAGGGGAAGCAGAGGAACAAAGTCTTTTACAGGACTGGTTAAGGATAATGGCAGGCCGGAAAACGGTGATTCGCGTTCCGCAGCGCGGCTCCTTAAAAAAACTGGTCAGGCTGGCTCAACGAAACTGCGAATTGAGATTGATGGAAGACGAGCAGCGTGAATCAGCCCGTATTACGGAGCCTTTGCAGGAGCTGGCCACCCTGCTGTCTCTTCCGGGGCTGCCTGAGCGCATCGAGGGTTATGATATTTCGCACCTTGGGGGAGATAAAACCGTAGGAGTCATGGTTGTCTTTGAAAAAGGGGTTTCCGGCAACAAAGAATACAGGCAATTCAACATTCGCGAAGCCGGCGCCGGTGATGATTACGGGGCCCTTCAGGAAACGCTGAAGCGAAGGGCCGGCAAAGACAACTGGCCCGGGCCGGATCTAATTCTTATTGACGGGGGCAAAGGTCAGCTTGGCATCGCCGCAGAAGCTCTTAAAGGAACAGTTTTAGAAGATACGCCCCTGCTCGCCCTTGCGAAAAACCCGGACCGCATTTTTTTGCAACAGAGCGATACGCCGCTGTCGCTGCCTGCCGCCAGTTCAACCCTGCAGCTTTTGCAGAGGATCCGCGATGAAGCGCACCGCTTTGCTGTAAGCAGGCATCGCAATCGGAGGAGGAAAAGCAGCAGGCAATCCCTGCTGGAATCGATTGAAGGGGTCGGACCCGCCCGCCGCACCGCCCTGCTCCGGCATTTCCGTTCTATTGACAGCCTCCTGCAGGCTTCTCCGGAAGCAATTTCCGCAGTGCCCGGTATTAGTCCTGCCCTGGCCAATAAAATATTTGACCACCTTCATCATAGTTGATCCTGTCCTTATGACGCCTGCCAGGCTTTGCTTGTGCTATACTATAGTTAAGCTTTAAAGGAGGACTATATGCAGTACCGAATGATAGCAGTTGATCTTGATGACACCCTTCTGGATGAAAGCTCTAAGATATCAAATCGCAGCAGACTGGTGATCCGGGAGGCGATCGATCAAGGGATTAAGTTTGTAATAGCCACCGGGCGCATGTATAAAACGAGCCTGCATTATATGCAGGAAATAGATCCCGACGGCGATAGTCCGCTCATTAATTATCACGGAGCCCTGGTTAAAACAGCGCATAGTAAAAAAGTGTTACTGCACCGCCCCTTAAGTAATAAGCTTGCCGTGGCTATAGCGGGCGAAGCAGAAAGCAGTGGTCTGAATGTCAGCATTTTCATTGACGATACCATATATGTAGACAGGGAAAGCAAGGTGTCCAATTTTTACCGATCGCTGACAGGGATCGACATCAATGTTGTCGGAAGCCTGACCAGGTTCCTCTCAGACAATGGGAAAGACCCAAGCAAAATGAGCATTATCAGTTTTGACGGCGAAATAGAGCAGGCCGAAAAACATTTTCGCAAAAAGTTTAACGGGAAGGTTATTGCCCTGCAGTCCAGACCATATTTTCTTGAGATAACTGATCGCCTGGCTACCAAAGGCCAGACTCTTCGCTGGCTTGCCGGACAGCAGGGCATCAGCCGGGAAGAAATTATAGCTTTTGGAGACGGTTACAACGATCTGGATATGGTCCGTTACGCGGGCCTGGGTGTGGCTGTTGCGAACGCAAGAAAAGAAGTAATCGAAGCGGCTGATCTGGTGACGACGGCCCACAATGAGGATGGAGTGGCCCGGGTAATCGAGAAGTATATCCTCAATCGGCCTGCCTGAAAGGTACTGGGCCGGTTTTTAGCGGGGAGCTGAGCATAAATGGAGGCGAAGTCTGCCAGGAATGAGATGCGAATGGTGCTTGTTACCGGTTTGTCAGGGGCCGGTAAAAGTCATGCCATGAACTATTTTGAAGATCTTGGCTACTATTGCGTTGATAATATGCCGCCTGCTTTTATTCCTACTTTTGCCGATCTTTTGGCGCATTCGGAGGGGCGTATAAACAAAGCAGCTCTTGTCTGTGATATGCGGGGCGGCGCATTTTTTGAAGATCTTTTTTCCTCCCTGCTCCAGCTGGAGGAGAAAGGCATTGATTACGAAATACTCTTTCTGGTTGCCGACGATGAAGTTTTAATCCGCCGTTATAAAGAGACCCGCCGCCGGCACCCGCTTAGCGAGCTAAGTTTGCCGGAGGCAATTAAAAAAGAACGGGCAGCTTTAAGCGAGCTGAGAGGTAAAGCAGATCGCGAGATTGACACATCAGGGTTGAAGCCATGGGAATTGAAGGCCCGCATTGTTGAAATATATGAACCCGGGCTGCGGGAAAAAAATATGCAGATTCGGTTTCTTTCCTTCGGCTTTAAATATGGACTTCCCACCGAAGCCGACCTGGTTTTTGACGTTCGCTTTCTGCCAAATCCTTACTATGTGACGCAGTTGAAACCACTTACAGGTGAAGATTCCAGGGTTCGCGATTACCTCTGGCGTTGGGCGGAAACCGGCGCCTATTTTAAACTGGTCAGGGAGATGCTTGAGTTTTCAATCCCTTACTACATAAAAGAAGGTAAGACCAGCCTTGTGGTGGCCATAGGCTGTACCGGGGGCAAACACCGTTCTGTAGTTTTTGCCGATGAACTGGGCAAAACTTTCGGGTCAATCTATAATCTGCTGGTAGAGCATCGAGATATCAACAAGAGCTAAGGGGAGGAATCTCTCTATTGTCCTTAACCAGGCAGGTTAAAAATGAGCTTGTCAGGATTGAAGAGGCATCTACGTGCTGCGGTTCCTGGGAATTGAAAGCACTGATAATCAGGCAGGGTTTTTATACGATTAACAGCAACATGCATATCCTGAGTATTTCTGCCGACAGCGGGGCCCTGGCCCGCAGGATTTTTAAATTGCTTAAAAAAGCCGGGATCCAGGCTCCGGCAATCACCAGGCAGGAAGAGAAACGGTTAACCAGGAGTCGCTACCTGGTCCAGGTTCAGGGGCGGGAGCAAATAGATGCCCTACTAATCTATCTTGGCCTGAAAGAGGCGGGGGAGCTTATCAGGCTTCCCAGGCTCTTATCTTCTGTGCCAAGGCGAAGCTGTTGCCGTAAGGCTTTTGCCCGGGGCGCTTTTTTAGCCGGAGGCAGCGTCAGTGTTTCCAGTCGATCCGGCTACCACCTGGAAATTAATTGTGGCAGCCAGGATGATGCGGTTAACTATCAAAAAGTACTTCGCAGCTTTGACCTGGACCCGCTGATCAGGCAGCGTAACGATAGCGCCTTTATCTACCTGAAAAATGCAGAATCTATTGCCGATTACCTGCGCATTGTAGGTGCCGGTTCTACATTATTAAAATTTGAAAGCCTGCGTGTAATGAAAAGTATGCGCGGACAGGTGAATAGACTCGTTAACTGCGATACCGCCAACCTGGAAAAAGTTGTTCAGTCAGCCCGGCAGCATTTAAACATGATTGAGGAACTGGATAGGCTGGTAGGGCTTAACAACTTGACTCCGGCACTGAAGGAAGCTGCGGTGTTAAGGATGAAACACCCGGAAGCTTCCCTGAAGGAGTTGGGCGAGATGGCTGATCCTCCCCTGAGCAAGTCGGCGGTGAACCACCGCTTCAGGCAGATGGAAAAAATGATCGCCAGTAAAAGGAAAACTGCAGGCGGCTCGGCGATCTAGAGTGCAGAACTAAAGGATTTAAAGTCTATTTGTCGAACTAATCTAAAGCAATAATTATCGGGCAGGGGTGCTGGAAATGAAGCTTGACTACAACTTAAAACTTGAGCAAACTCAGAAGCTGATCATAACACCGGAGTTGAAGTTGGCGATTAAGCTCCTGCAGTATTCGGCCCTGGAGCTACAGGACCATATTCAGGAAGAGCTATTGAATAATCCGGTGATAGAGTTCCAGGAACCGCCTGAAGAAGAAAAGGGCGAAGAAAGCCAGGCAGAAGTCAATAAGGATGAGAATGAATTTCCATATGAAGAATATTTCCGGGATCGCGACCTCGACCCCGCATCCGGTTTTAGCGGAGGGTCGGCCGTTTCCCCGGAAATGCCACCTTCTATAGATAACTGCTCGGGCGGCAGCTGTTCTATGTTTGAAGATTTGCTCAGCCAGCTTCGCCTACTGCCTTTAACTAAAAAATATTTCAGTATGGCTGCCTTTTTATCAGGCAACCTGGATCGGAACGGCTACCTTCAGGGTGATATCGAAGATTTAGCAGAGACCCTGGGGGCTTCAGCGCATGAGCTGGAAGAAGCGCTATCCATCATTCACAAACTTGAACCGGCTGGTATAGGCTGTCGAAACTTGCAGGAATGCCTTTTGCTTCAGCTTGAAAGGTTAAATCCGGCCGCTATCCCGGACCACACTGAAGCGATTGTCAGGAATTATCTTCCTGCTGCCGCCGATCAGCGCTATCGCTATATTGCATCCTGCCTGGGTTGTGAAATTGAAGCGATTAGCGCTGCAGTAGCTTTTATCCGGACCCTGAACCCTAAACCGGGCAGCATCTTTGGCGAGGGAGAAGAAACGCGCTATATTGTTCCCGATGTAATAGTCGACAAGGTTGATTACGACTACGTTGTGACAATTAATGAAACCAGTACTCCTCAGCTGACGATCAGCCCCTTTTACCAGAGAATGCTGCAGAGCAGCGCAACAGATGAACAGATCTCGTCCTTTATCAAGTCGAAAATTGACAAAGCCTGCTGGCTGATCCGCAGTATTGAACAGCGCCGCCTGACCCTGTTTCGGGTTTCGCAGGAAATAGTAGAAATACAGAAACCTTTTTTAGAAGACGGGATCAGATGCCTCCGTTCTCTTACCCTGAAAGATGTGGCCAACAAAGTGGGTGTTCACGAATCAACGGTCAGCAGGGCTACAGCCAATAAATATATCCAGACTCCCCGCGGCCTCTTTCCCATGAAATTTTTCTTCTCCAGCGGCCTGGCAGGCCGGGGCGGGGAAGATATCTCTTCGCACAGCATAAAAAGCCAATTAAGCGAACTGGTGGAAACGGAAAGCCCCCGTAAACCTCTCAGCGACCAACGGTTGACCGAGCTTTTACAGGACAGCGGCATAGAAATTTCGCGGAGAACTGTGGCCAAGTATCGCGAAGAGATCGGTATACCTGCCTCCTACAAACGTCGTCGTTCTTCTTAAATATAAAAACCGGGCGGTGATCTAGTTGCTGAATAAAAAAAGCATTAAGGATATTAATGTTGCCGGTAAAACGATCCTTTTAAGAGCAGATTTTAACGTTCCCCTTTCTGGGCATAATGTAACCGATGACACCAGGATCAGGGCTGTTTTGCCGACCCTTGAATACCTGATCAAACACAACGCAAAGGTCGTCATGGCTTCGCACCTGGGCCGGCCAAAGGGAGAATATAAACCCGAGCTCAAACTGGATCCGGTTGCCGATAGGCTTTCAGAGCTGCTCGGGCGCCCTGTAGCCAAAGCGGGCCGGGTTAGGGGACCCGAAGTGAACGAGATGATCGAAAAGCTTAAAGAGGGCGAACTTTTGCTGCTGGAAAATGTTCGCTTCGAAAGCGGAGAAGAAAAGAATGATCCTGAACTGGCCGCCCGGTTGACCGATAAAGTTGATCTTTTTGTCAACGATGCATTCGGGACTGCCCATCGCGCTCATGCTTCAACCAGCGGAGTGGCAGCCCATGTCCCTGCCGTAGCCGGACTTTTAATGAAAAAAGAAATTGAGACTCTTTCCCGCTGTCTCGAAGATCCGCCCCGTCCGATGGTGGCAATACTGGGCGGAGCGAAAGTTTCCGATAAAATAAATGTAATCAGGCGTTTTCTTGAACTTGCCGATAACCTTCTTATCGGCGGAGGTATGGCCAATACTTTCCTGGCTGCCCAGGGATACGACCTGAAGAATTCTTTTTACGAAAAAGAGCAGCTTGACCTTGCTCGATCTATTCTTGAGGAAAGTGGAAGCTGCCGTTGTAGATTCGCCCTTCCGGACGACCTGGTGGCAACCGCAGAATTGAAGGACAATAGTCCTTATGAAATAGTTAAGCCAGACCGGGTTCCGGATCAACTCATGGCTGTTGACATCGGCCCTGAATCTGCCGCTCGCTTTGGCAGGGTTGTTTCTGACGCCGGAATGGTAGTCTGGAATGGACCCCTTGGCGTCTTTGAAACGCCTCCATTTCACAAGGGCACCGAAACTGTAGCGCGGGCAGTGGCCGAAAGCAGGGCGTATTCTATCGCCGGGGGCGGTGACCTTGTTGCTGCTCTTGAAGCCCTAAGCCTCTCTTCACAGTTCAGCTTTATTTCCACCGGTGGGGGGGCCGCCCTGGAGTTTTGGGAAGGGAAAAAGCTGCCCGGCATTGAGGTCCTGGAGGATAAATAGTGAAAAGCCTTAAACGGTAAGGGGGATGAAAAATGAAGCTTATAATAGCCGCCAACTGGAAAATGCATAAAACCGGAGCTGAAACAGAAGCTTTTTGCCGGGAATTTACCCGGGAGGCGGCAGCCTTTAAGAAGACTGATGCGATTATCTGCCCGCCATTTACAGCCCTTGCGACGGCGCAAGAAGCTTTGAAAAGCAGCGGGGTATTTCTGGGAGCCCAAAACCTGTTTTGGGAGAAGAAGGGTGCTTATACCGGCGAGATATCAATTGAAATGCTCCGTGAGTTCAATGTCACCCATGTGATTGTCGGTCATTCAGAGCGAAGAACACTAATGGGTGAGACCGACACCGATGTGCGCAGAAAAATACATGCAGTGGTTGACAGCGGTTTGATCCCGATTCTCTGTATCGGAGAAACTTCCCTGGAGCGCGAGAACAACGAAACAGAAAAGATCCTGGTCAGCCAGCTCAGGCAGGCGGTTTCAGGCTTGCCTGCGGAGCAGGCTGAGAACCTGGTTATTGCCTATGAACCTGTATGGGCGATCGGGACAGGCCAGGCTGCTTCCCCCCCGGATGCAGAATTTGCAGCAGATTTAATCCGCACAACCATAAATAGTTTTTTTAATGCAAAAGTTGCTGAAACCTTGAGAATTCAATACGGCGGCAGCGTTAATGCAGACAATATCGGCAGTTTCGTTAAGATCCCTTCAATTAACGGAGCTCTTGTCGGAGGCGCCAGCCTGGAGCCTGACACTTTTAGCTCCCTGATCAAGGCGGCAGAAAAGGCGGTATCCAATTGAGGAAGATAATGCTGGTTATCCTCGATGGATGGGGACACAGCGTTGAGCAGAAGGGCAACGCTATATTTAAAGCTGACACGCCATACATGGATCGTTTCTACAAAGAGTATCCCCACTCCCTGCTCCATGCTTCCGGCGAAGCGGTAGGGTTACCCCCGGGACAGATGGGCAACTCTGAAGTGGGACACTTGAACCTGGGTGCAGGCAGGGTTGTTTACCAGGAGTTGACCAGGATAACCCGTTGTATTGAGCAGGGTGATTTTTTTGACAATAAAGTGCTTGTCAAAGCTATGCAGGAGGCTGACCGCGAAGGAGGCTCCCTTCATTTGGTCGGGCTTCTTTCCGATGGCGGTGTTCACAGTCATATCGACCACCTTTTAGCCCTGCTTGAAATGGCCGCCCAACAGAAAGTCGGAAAAGTCTACATCCATGCTATCCTTGATGGCCGGGATACATTGCCTTATGGGGCCGGAACTTTTCTGAAAAAGGTTGTTGAATGCGGCGAAAAGAATGCTTGCGGACAAATCGCCACTATTAGCGGCCGCTACTATGCCATGGACAGAGATCAGCGCTGGGAAAGGACCGCCCGCGCTTACCGGGCCCTTACAAAGGGTGAAGGTATTAATGCAACAGATCCCCTCAAAGCCCTTAAAGAGGCCTATGATAGCGGAGAATCAGATGAGTTCGTCAAGCCAATAGTGCTTACGGACTCCAATGGGCAACCATTATCCACGATTAAAACAGAAGACAGCGTGATATTCTTCAACTTCAGGCCTGATCGGGCCAGGCAGCTCAGCAGAGCCTTCGTCGACGAAGATTTCGATCACTTTGATCGGGGATCTAACCCTCCCCGTCCTTACTTTGCCACGATGACCCGCTATGATCGTACCATGGATGTTCCAGCCGCCTTTACCTTTGATGATTTAGAGAACACCCTGGGCGAAGTCTATGCCAACGCCGGGTTGCCCCAGGTACGAATTGCGGAGACGGAAAAATATGCTCATGTCACCTTCTTTTTCAGCGGAGGCAGGGAAAAACCTTTTCCGAAAGAAGACAGGATCCTGGTTCCTTCACCCCAGGTAGCAACTTACGACCTGAAACCGGAAATGAGTGCGCCTGAAGTTGCCCGCGAAGTGGTCAGGGTGGCGAAAGAGGGCCATCATGCGCTGGCAGTCGTTAATTTTGCCAACCCGGACATGGTCAGCCATTCGGGCAAGCTGTCGGCGGCGGTGCAAGCTGTGGAAACAGTTGACCGCTGCCTCGGAGAGATTGCCGCGGAAGCAATTCCCAGGGGGTGGCATATTCTGGTCTGCTCAGATCACGGCAACGCCGAACAGATGCTGGATAGCGAAGGAGCCACCCTGACTGCGCACAGCTCAAATCCCGTTCCTCTCCTCATCCTGGGCGGGCAAGAACAAAAACTTCGCGACCAGGGCAAATTGGCCGATGTTGCCCCGACAATACTGAAGCTGGCCGGGCTCGATGTTCCTGAAGAAATGACCGGCGAAAGCATGGTGCTATAATGGTGGGCATTTTACCCGCCCGATTGAAGGAGGAAGCAGAGCTATGAATAAAAGAATTAAAGCAGTTGTTGCAAGAGAAATACTGGACTCAAGGGGTTATCCGACTCTTGAGGCAGAAGTTACTCTCGAAGGCGGCTGGATCGGCAGGGCCGCCGTGCCATCCGGGGCTTCTACCGGAGCCTTCGAAGCGGTAGAGCTGCGGGATAACGATCCGGAACGCTACCTCGGTAGAGGAGTTTTAAAAGCGGTGCGCCACGTCAACGAAATTCTGGCCCCGGAGTTATGCGGTCTCGAAATTCTCAACCAGTGCGCCATCGACCGGCTGATGATCGAGCTCGACGGAACCCCAAACAAGGCCCGTCTTGGCGCTAACGCTATATTGGGGGTTTCCCTGGCCTCGGCCAGGGCCGCTGCACAGATGCTGGGGTTACCGCTTTACCGCTATTTAGGAGGCCTTAACGCGTTCCTGCTGCCGGCCCCCTTCATGAATATTATCAATGGCGGAGAGCATGCCGATAACAATATTGATATCCAGGAATTTATGATCGTGCCTCTGGGCGCTAAAAGCTTTAGTGAAGCGCTCCAGATGGGCACAACGGTATTCCATCACCTGAAGAAAATTTTGCAAAGCCGCGGGTTGAATACAAACGTAGGCGATGAGGGCGGTTTTGCGCCCGACCTGCCAACCAGCGAGGCTGTTTTGGAATTAATAGTGGAAGCTATTACTACTGCTGGTTATACTCCCGGTGAAGACATATACCTGGCTCTTGATCCCGCCGCATCAGAATTTTACAAAGATGGCCTTTATCATATAGAGGGGAAGCACCTCAGTGCCGGCGAATTGATCGATTACTATCGCGGCCTGGTTGCCGGATTCCCGATTATCAGCATTGAAGACGGCCTTGATGAAGACGATTGGGATGCCTGGAAAGAGCTTACAGATCAGCTGGGGGCCAAAGTGATGGTGATTGGCGACGATCTCTTTGTCACAAGCCCCGAACGCCTGAAGCGGGGGATAGAAACAGATACTGCCAATGCGATCCTGATCAAGTTGAACCAGATCGGAACCTTGAGCGAAACCCTGGAAACGATGGCTTTAGCAGATAGATCGGGGTATCGCAACATGGTGTCGCATCGCTCCGGCGAGACCGGTGACAGCTTTATTGCCGATCTGGCTGTCAGCGCATCTGCGGGGATGATTAAAACAGGGGCACCTTCGAGGATCGACCGGGTGGCCAAATACAACCAGCTGCTGCGGATAGAAGAAGCGCTGGGTGAAGAAGCGCGTTACGCCGGCACGAGTATATTGCCTAAATAAATAGCTGAACAGTAGCTGAACAAGATGATTCTATTTGTCAAAGGCGCTCATATGTGATACAATACCGCTTGTTCGGTACTGATTAATGCTTTTGGGGGTAGTTGGATGCTTAATACCGTATTAACTATAATCTATCTCGTGCTTTGCGTTATCCTGATTGCCAGCGTGCTTCTGCAATCCGGCCGCAGCGCAGGCCTGGGAGCGATAGCGGGTGGAGCTCAGTCGCTGGTCGGTAAAAAGAAAGGCCTTGACGAAAAGCTTGGCAAGTTGACTACCTACCTGGCAGTTGGGTTCATGCTCTTCACGATCGTATTGGTAGTGATTAACTGATAACAGTTTTATAGCTTTAACTGATGCAGGCAGGGAGAGCTTCGGCCACCCTGCCTTTTAATGTTGGCCGATTAGGGCTATAATAGTTATATTGAGGTTTCCATGCTCTTTCCTCGCCCCGGCATGCAAGGCACGCCTGAACCGGCCGATAACTGCAGCGCCGCTCGAAATGCGGCAAAGATAGAAGAATTACCAGGTGTATCAAATAGTAGCCATGAAGATGGCAATCTTGACGCTTTAGAAAGTTGGATGAATAGAAAGTGGTAAAAAAACAGAATGGCAGCAGCAAGCTGCAGGGCAGAATTGAAAAGTTGCTAACAGAAAGCAAGCAGGACGCTTTAACCCCGAACCAGATTTTGGTTGCGCTCAACTTGCAGAAGCATGAAAGAAGTATCCTTTTGGCTGAAATTAAAAAAATGCTCGATTCGGGGCGCCTGGTAAAAACAGTGCGGGGCCGTTTCGGGCTCCCGGACAGGCTGGGCTACGTAACGGGCACGCTGGAAGGCAATCGGCGCGGCTTTGCATTTCTCAGGCCGGATCTTAAAATAGAAGACGTCTTTATCAGCGCATCGGAACTCAAAGATGCGGCGCACGGCGATCAGGTCATAGTCAGGGTGAGCGAAAAGAAAGGCCGCAGGCGACGCGAAGGCACCGTAATTAAAGTGTTGAAGAGGGGCCAAAGCGAAATTATCGGCACCCTGCAGCGGGAAAAGGGACGCTACCTGGTTATCCCTGACGATCGACGTTTTCCCGGACCGGTTGGCTTAAGCCGGAAAGATTTAAAGGGAGCCCGTCCCGGCGACAAGGTTCTGATCCAGGTATTGAGCTGGTCGGGTGGCGCTAAAGCAGCAAGGGGCAAACTGTTAGAACGGATTGGCCCTGCCGGCAGCCCCCAGGCTGAAAAAGCTGCGTTTAGCCATCGTTTCGATCTGCCCGGCGAGTTCCCGCCGGGGGTATTGAAAGAGGCGGAAATCCTGCTGGGTGATGAGCATAAGCTGGAAGAGCAGCCCTCAGCCCAGAGGCGAGATTTGCGTTCGCTGCAAATGGTCACCATCGATGATGAAACGGCGAGGGATTTTGACGACGCAGTTTCCCTGGAAGCGCTTGAAGAAGGCAGGGTTAGGCTGGGCGTGCACATCGCCGATGTTTCGCACTATGCCCGGGAAGGCAGGGCGATTGACCGTGAAGCCCTGAAAAGGGGAACCAGCACTTACCTGCCCGATCGCGTAATTCATATGCTCCCACCAACGCTCTCGGAAGATCTGTGCAGCCTGAGGGAGAAAGTAGACCGCCTGGCGGTCAGCGTGCTCATGGATATAGATGCTGCCGGAGAACTGGTTGACTACGAGATATATCCCAGCCGTATAGCGGTGACGGAAAGGCTGACTTACCAGCAAGTGGAATCTTATCTGAGTGGCGATCGCGATGCAGGTCTTTTCCGGGAAGCTTCTCTGGCCCCCATGCTTGATAAGATGGAAGCGCTGGCCAAAGTCTTGCGCAAACGAAGGATGGATCGCGGCGCCCTTGATCTTGACATGCCGGAAGCAAAAATGATTTTAGATGAAGAAGGCCGGGCTATCGGGATCGAGAAGCGGGCTATGGGACGTTCCGAATCCCTGATTGAAGAATTTATGGTTTACTGTAATGAAGCGGTTGCTTCTTATTTATTCAAAAAGAAGAAGCCCTGCATCTATAGGATTCATGCCGTTCCAACTACGGAAAAGCTTGCCCTGCTGCGGGAAACACTTTCCCTGATGGGGATTGAAATTGCAGGCAAGAAGAAAGAACTTAAACCGCGGCAGTTAAAAGAGCTGCTGGATCGCACCCGGGGAGATAAAAAAGAAAAGCTGGTGCGCTATTTGGTCTTGCGATCTTTGCCCCAGGCGATATACAGCGCTGCTAATGAAGGCCATTTCGGGCTGGCTTCACCCTGCTACTGTCACTTCACTTCGCCGATCAGGCGTTATCCCGACCTCGTGGTTCACCGGGTTTTGAAGAAGCAGTTGCAGCAGGGCGGGCTTGAAGGTCAGAAAGAAAAGAAATATCGTGATGTGCTGCCAAATATTGCCGCCCACTGTTCGATACGCGAAAGGGCAGCCATGGAAGCAGAGCGAACTGCGGTAGATATGAAAAAGGCCGAATACATGGAAGAGAAAATTGGGGAAACCTACAAGGGCATTATCAACGGTGTCACTAATTTTGGCATCTTCGTTGAACTGGAAAACACGGTTGAGGGTATGATTCCCCTGACAGACCTGACTGATGATTATTATGTGCTGCATGAACGGGCAGCCGCCCTTGTCGGCGAGCGAACCCGTCGCACCTACCGGATGGGCGATGAAATTGAGATCACCGTGACCCGGGTAAACCGGGAAGAAGGCAAGATCACCTTTGCCCTGGCTAAATCCTGACAATCGAGCGGCTCGGAAGAACGCTTTAATTAAAGCTGTAAAGCTAACGCAGGCGAGGAGGAATTAGACATGGATTTATATCAGGCCCTCAATGAACGGCGAAGCGTGCGCAAGTATACAAATGATCCGGTAGAACCGGAAAAACTGGCCCGCATTCTTGAAGCAGCCAGGGTTGCGCCTTCCTGGAAAAACCTGCAGTGCTGGAAGTTCATCGTTGTTAAAGACCCGGAACGGAAAAAACAACTTGCTGAAAGCCTGCCGGAGACCAACCCGGCCCGCAGGGCGATCGGGGAAACGGCCCCTGTAGTTATCGTGCTTTGCGCCGACCCGGAAGCCTCCGGGCTGCAGGACGGAAAAGAATACTACCTTCTCGATGCCGGGTTGGCCATGCAGCAGCTTATACTGGCCGCCCATGCCGAAGGTCTTGGTACCTGCTGGGTTGCCCTCTTTGACGAAGGGAAAGCCAGGCCGGCTTGCGCCGTTCCCGGGGAATTCCGTATTGTAGCCATTACTCCCCTGGGAGTGCCGGAAAAACAGCCCGGTGAGAAACCCCGTAAAGAATTAGGGGAAATAGTCTATTCAGAAACCTGGGGACAACCTTTCACAGAACAGTAAATGGAGCGTAAATATATAGAGCATGCAAAGAGCGCAAAAAGTAATTAGCACTAACCGCAAAGCGCGGCACGATTACCACATCGAGGAAAGTTTTGAGGCCGGGATAGTGTTAACCGGAACCGAGGTGAAGTCGATCCGCAACGCCCGTGTCAACCTCAAGGACAGCTACGCGAGAGTTGAAGGAGGCGAGCTTTTGCTGTATAATATGCATATAAGCCCTTATGAACAGGGCAACCGGTTCAATCATGATCCTTTACGCATCCGCAAGCTTTTAATGCACAAAGCGGAGATTAGCCGGTTAAGCGGCAAGACAAATGAAAAGGGCTATGCCCTGATCCCGCTGAAAATATATTTCTCGGGCGGCCTGATTAAGATTGAGTTGGGCCTTGGGCGCGGCAAAAAACTATACGACAAAAGGCGCGATATCGCCGAACGCGACAGCCAACGGGAGGTAGAGCGCGCTTTTAAGGACAACCGCTTCAGCTAAGCTTTAAATAAGTGGTCTGGGCGGTATTTCAGACAATGGGGGCGTATGGATTCGACGGGGGTTGTAGAAGCAGGAGTGGCAGGTCCAGGACCATGGCCTGGTAAAAACATGGAACGGCTATAAATGCCAAACCTAAATTAGCACTCGCTGCTTAATCTAAAGTAGCGCGTTCCTCTCTTCCCTGGCCGGGGGCGGAATGAGGAACGTCAACTATCCGGCCTACCTGTTCGGCGGTCGCCTCACCGCCGCCCGGGGAAATCTAACGGGGCTGGCGCCTGAAGATTTTGTTTCGGGGAGCTGACGGCGCGAGAAACAATCCCGGAACTAAGCTTGTAGAAGCTTCTGTAGCTGGACCTTCGGACGCGGGTTCGATTCCCGCCGCCTCCACCAATTAAATTGAATAAAAACGCGAGCCGTAATGGGTTCGCGTTTTGCTATACTGCTGGGCTATTTGAAAAATGTCACGGATGTGTCATGGATCGTAAATGTCTTAGTCTGGCTCTCTTGGTCTGGCTTCTAATATTTGAGGGAGGCTGCGTTAATAATTCATGGCGCATATGCTAAATATTCTGAAGATAGAAAGGTATAAGTTGGATGTGCGTCGAAAAGATATATTATCTCGAAGATCGAGTTGTCGCAGAGTAAATATCCATATGTGGTGGGCGCCTATTCTAATGAAGCGGAGCAGCAATGGGAGATCATGGTTCGAAAGTTTCGGATTGAAAATGCCTCAACCCATCCCATGGTGAACGTCATTGCCAATGATAACTGGGTAGAGTTTACCCTCAGGTATGTGGTAGATTATAAAAAGCGGGTAGGCGTGAAGGATCAACTGTTCACAAAAATTCTTGAGAAGGTGGAAAGTAGTTCTAATCAGGTAAGGCTGGCCTCTGCTACTATTGAGCTGACAAAAATGCCCCCTATTGAAGTAAAATCCAAAAAATAAGATCAAGTTGTTTATTAGAATAACCAAATTATGGAGGCTTGTATAGGCTGCCGAGGCACAGCTACGGACATGGATGAAACCAGAGGCAAATTGGTAATTGTTGCAACAATCAATTAAGGCTTATTTTATACCGACGTGGCAAAAATTCCGGCGTGATAATACAAACAGGAAGCAGGGAGTCGAATGGAAAAAGTCAATTTATGGGTGCATTCTCTCCGGGGGAAAACTTGGTTTTATCCGGTGGTGTACAGTCTGCTGGGACTCCTGCTTGCCGTTTTATGCATCAGCTACGATATTGGTGTCCTGCCCTTGGTGGGTAGAATAATTCCTAAAGTGTTCCTGACCACTTTAGAAATCAGCAAGATCATTCTCAGCATGGTGGGTGCAGCTTTTATTACCATTACCATTTTCACATTTTCCACTACCATGGTGGTGTTGACTATGTACACAGCTCAGTATTCGCCCCGGGTTGTGAAAAATTTTTTAAACAATCGGAAGACGCTGCAGTCTTTTGGAGTGTTTGTCAGCGGGTTCATCTATGTGGTAGTGGTGTTGCTTTTCATGAGCAACTATACTCAGGATCAGCGCATGGTTTCAGCTACGGTCAGCATTCTGTACATTCTGGTGGGACTGGTGTATTTTTTCCGCTTTATAAACAGTGTTTCTACCCATATCCAGGCGGGCAATCTCATCGAGAGGCTGAAAGAAAATGCTGTCCGGGCTATTGAAGACTATCGACAAAAGGTGTCTGCGGCAGAGCATATGCCGCAGGTTTCGGCAGAAAAACGCCCGGTTCACTACTGTACCAGCGATCAAGATGGATACATACAAGATGTGGATGTTGCTGTACTGAAGAAAACAGCGGCATCACTGAATCTAATCATCTGTCTGGACAAGGTGCCCGGCCAGTTTGTCACCCATAGGACAGTGATTGGCTCCTTTTGGGCTTTCGGTGAGCAGCTGACAGAAGCACAGCAGAAGGAAGTCAAGGAGCAGATTCGTGACAGCGTGATCGTTGGTGAAGAGCGACTGGAGATCAGTGATTTTGATTTTACCATTCAGAAGATGGTGGAGGTAGCCTTAAAGGCTCTGTCTCCGGGTATAAATGATCCCAATACCGCTATTCACTGCATTCGCATTCTGTCGCTTTTGCTGCGGAAGTTGTCGGATCTGCCGAAAGGATACTATGTCTATGCTGGCAAAGATCCGGAGCGAGAGAATGTGCAACGGGGTCAGGTCTGCATTGAAGCGGTGGATTTTGAGATCTTGCTGATGAATACCTATCAGCCCTTGCTCAACTATGGTAAAGGGGACATAATGGTGCTTCGGGAAATGATCAAATCCCTATATGTGTCGGCAGAGACAGCTAGTCTGGACAATCGGTTGGTGATTACCCGATTCACTGAATTTTTGGGGAGGATAATTGCTGCAGAAGCATTTGATTTAGAGGAAATAGAAATTTTACAGAAAGAGATCCGTAAAGTGCTTAACCTTACCCATTTCAGCAGCGTTTAAATCGAGATCATTTATTGATTTAACTGCTCCTCCTACAAGAAGCCAAAAGCTTCCCGATTATATCTGTGGTTTCCCTTTTTATTTTCCCAGAAATATTGCATCCTTTATCCACTGAATTTCATAATTAAGGTTATGCTAACCATACTCTGTAGCTAAATCTGAGTAGACTTGTTAGTGATAGATTCACTAATTGTCCCTCAAAATGGGCGTTATTTGCTATGGAATGGTATTGATGTTATTGGCCCTGTAACTTGCGCTCACAAATAATTCTAAAGAATAGGAATATTGCTTATAGATTCCTAAGCATTCCTATTGGTATTATATAAATGCAAGGCAAAGGTAGTGTTGTGACGGGCCATAATCAGATGATGTGGACTGCC
Source organism: Syntrophomonadaceae bacterium (assembly GCA_007132095.1). Taxonomy (GTDB): domain Bacteria; phylum Bacillota; class Dethiobacteria; order DTU022; family DTU022; genus SLPH01. The sequence goes on from SLPH01000073.1 coordinate 18,227, forward strand.
TTAAGGGTAGTTCCTGCCCGGTGAATTGTATTAAACGAAACGGTGCGGCCTAAAGATAAACACTAGCCCAACATTCTTAAGGAGCCTTGGTTGGATTTGCACAGGAACGGCTTGGAAAGGGGGTTACCCAGATGACTTTGAAAAACTCTAAAGGAATTAACCTTTACAAGGAAGGTGATCGCTCTATAAAAAAATTTAAAAGATTAAAATGGCAAGAAAAAGAAGAGGGCAATAAGGAAAGTGTCCCTGAAAGCAATGATTCCGATATAAAAATTTTTAAAATGAAGTAACTGATCGTGGTCGTAAGGGTCGCTTATTTGTTAGCTTGACCCAGTTCCAGTTGACCAATGCATCAGTAGGGCTCAGAGCGCACCCGTTAATCACACTACGAAAGGAGGATTGCCTGTCATGACTGAACAAATGAGCAGAGAAACGGAAACGTATAAAACCAGGCACGATAGTAATATTGCAGAGCGTGTTATTTACACAGTTTTTGGCTTAATCTCAGCAGTTCTGGCCTTTCGCTTTATTTTCAAGCTGTTGGGAGCAAACCCGGATAATATCTTTGTGCTTGGTGTCTATGCTTTAACACAGCCTATTGTAGGTATCTTTGAAGGGATTTTCTCCACGGCCACTATCAATGGCGCTGAGACCACAGCATTACTTGAACCCGCGACCTTGATTGCGATGGTGGTTGTCGCCCTAATCGCCTGGTTTGCACTCAAGATAACCACTCCGCGCGGTGGTAACCGTTTGAATAGAATTGAATACACGAAGCATAACAAATCGGAAAATACAAACATTCAATAAGGAAGGTTTCCGCTTAATGTCAAATTTGAGGAGTCACTGTTCAGCAAGTTAAGTTTGTTAACCTAATACTTATGAAAAGAGTGAAATAATATGTTATGGACAATTGTTGTTATACTTGTAGTCCTATGGCTGCTGGGCCTTTTTACAGCTACCGGTGGTGGGTTAATACACATTCTGTTGGTAATTGCGCTGATTGTGATTGTAGTACAGTTGCTTCAAGGCAGAAAATTATAAATGTGGATGGTAGTAAAAGTAATGAGGCATATAATACTGATGTTTTAATGATGAGAAGGATGACCGCTATTTCGCTCTTGGGGTCCTGACCATGACTGAATGGATTTACTTTTTCAAGAAGTGTAGGCTACGTATTGTATTAAATACGATCTAAATTACAAGGAGGGACTGCCATGAATAAAGATATCTTAAAAGGGAAGTGGAGCCAGGTTAAAGGCAGCGCTAAGAAGCGATGGGGGAAGCTTACACGCAATGAAACCATGGTGATTTCCGGCGAGAAGGAAAAAGTGGTAGGGGGCTTGCAAACGCAATATGGGCATTCTAAAGATAAAACCGAAGGCGAATATAAGTCGTTCATGAAGGAGAAAGAATAACAACCAGCAAACATCCTTCATTCTCACCGATTACCTTCTGTCATGCAGTTTAAAACGGAGTGTAAAGAAATGATCAAAGGGAAAGATAAATACCGGCTGTTATTAGAAAACATGACGGATGGGTACGCCTATCACCAGATTTTGAAAGACAATGACGGAAACACCGTAGACTACATCTTTCTCGACGTGAACCCGGCCTTTGAAACTATTACAGGTTTGGACAGGGGTGATATTCTTGGTAAGATGGCTTCTGAGGTGCTGCCGGGAATAAAAGAATCCGGTTTCGACTGGATTGGCGCTTACGGGCAGACTGCGATTACAGGCAAGCCCATCCGATTTGAAAACTACTAGAAAACCCTTGACCGCTGGTATGAAGTAAGCGCCTACAGCGGCGGCCATGGGTATTTCGTCTCTGTTTTTCGGGATATTACAGAGGCCAGGAGGGCGCAAGAGGCACTTATTGTTTCTGAAACCCGGTATCGCCGTCTTTTTGAAAGCGCTAAAGATGGGATTCTCATTTTAGATGCAGAAACTGGAAAAATTATGAGCGCAAATCCTTATTTGATTGAGCTGTTGGGCTATCCAGAAAAAGAAATTATTGGAAAAACAATTTGGGAGATTGGAACATTCAAAGATATTATTGCAAATCAGGACAACTTCTTAGAGTTGCAGAAAAAAAATATATTCGTTATGAAAACTTGCCGCTTCAGACGGTGGGTGGGAGACAGGCCGCTGTTGAGTTTGTTAGCAATGTGTATATGGAAGGGCAGCACAAGGTTATCCAATGCAATATCCGTGATATTGCCGGCCGCGAAGAGGCGAAAAGATCGCTTAAAAAACGCCTTTCTGAACTGGAAGCGATCTATACGATATCCTCAACCCTGCGTACTGCTGAAACTCTGGACGAAATGCTAAGGTTACTGCTCGGTGAAATTCTTAAAGTCCTTAATACCACAGCCGGCGCTATCTGTCTCTACCAACCTGCGATAGGAAAATTAAGCTTTTCTGCTACCCAGGGCTGGTTTAGCGCTTTGGATGATTCTTTTCTGGCGCTCGGGGAGAGTATCGCCGGAAGAGTATTCGCTTCGAAAAAGCTGCTGCTTTCCAGGGAGTATGTTAAAGATTCTTGGGTGAAATATACCGACAAAATGCCCGCGGGGTGGGGGGGAGTGTGCCTTCCCCTGCAGGCTGATGCGGATGTAGTGGGAACCTTATTTGTTTCTATGCCGCTGCCGCGCGAAATCAACTCTGAAGAGTTAAAGCTGCTTACTTCCCTGACTGAAATGGCCGGAACAGCTATACACCGCATTGGACTCTTTGAAAAAAATATTTATCACCTGGAACAGCTGCATGCTTTGCGTAACATCGATATGGCTATTTCCAGCAGCCTTGATCTTCGCGTCACATTCAGAGTGATCCTGGACGAAGTCACCAGGCTGTTAAAAGTGGATGGCGCCGCTATTTTACGCCTTGATCCGCACACTGGAATGCTGAAATATGAAGCCTGGCGCGGCTTTCGCATTACGAATCCGGCAAAGCATAAATTGCCCATAGGCGAAGGGCTTGCCGGCCAGGCGGCTATGGGGAGAAAAACTATCCGGGTAGCAAGTCCGGGCGAGATTAAGAGGGATCCAGTCCAGGGTCCGCTTATGGAGAAAGAAAATGCGCATATTTATTATGCTGTACCCCTGATTAACAAAGGGCGTGTTGAAGGAGTGCTGGAGATCTTCCACCGGGAACTTCTGGAAGCAAGTGAAGAATGGCTGGAATTTCTGGAGACCCTGGCCGGGCAAACGGCCATAGCCATCAATAATGCAGAAATGATTCATGATATGGCGAACACGAACTTCAAGCTGATTCAAGCATATGACAACACGATTAAAGGCTGGGCGCATGCCCTGGACTTAAGAGATAAAGAAACGGAAGATCACAGCCAGCGAGTCACAGCGATGACGGTTAACATTGCCCGGGAGATGGGTATGAGCGAGGAAGAACTGGCTCATGTCCGGAGGGGTGCGCTATTGCACGACATCGGCAAAATGGGCGTGTCTGATGCAATATTACTTAAGCCTGGTCAATTAACAGATGAAGAATGGGTTATAATGCACAATCATCCTGTTCACGCTTTTGAGATGCTTTCACCAATCGAATACCTGCGTCCTGCTCTGGATATTCCTTACTGCCACCACGAAAAATGGGACGGTACAGGTTACCCCCGCGGGCTCAAGAGAGAGGAAATCCCCCTGGCGGCACGCATCTTTGCCGTGGTGGATGTCTATGACGCCCTCACCAGCGATCGCCCCTACCGCAAAGCCTGGACCAGGGAAGAAGCCCTCAAACATATCCGCCAGGAAAGCGACAGCCACTTCGATCCACAGGTGGTGGAGATGTTTTTCGAGGAGGTGAAATAGCAAGTGGAATATCTTGGAGCAAATGATCACTCTATGGATAATACACAAGAGGCTTCAAATTTTGGAGATGAAAAAGAAAAAATAAAGAATGTGCTGGGGTATGTTATTAAATGCCAGCATTTTTCCTCAGATAACGTAGAATACCGGTTCTTTACAGACTCAGTCAAAGAGCTGTCCGGGGCTGCTTTGGTGGGGTTAAATCTTATATCAGCAGAAGATAAGAACAAAACAATTATCAAGGCAGTTTCTGGAGCTCCGCAAATACTGTCCCGGCTAATGCATACTCTTGGTTGCAAGCTGGAAGGCACAGAATGGGCAGCTAACTATGGAGAAATAAAGATAAGCGAGAAAAACAAGCTGATCTATTTTTCATCTTTCGAGGAAATTGGATATTATGATTTCTTGCCTCACCTGTCTCCTGTACTTAAAATAATAGAAAAGCTTTTACTTCCAGGCGCTCTGTATGCGATAGAATTTGAGTACCAAGGAGAAAAATTAGGCATTATTACCCTGATCATGCCCGGGGGTAAGTCTTTGGAGAATAAAGGGCTAGTAGAGCTCTATATTAACCATATAGCAGGAACGATAAAACGTCTGCAGGCAGAGAATAAGCTGCTGCAAAAAGTGAATGCTTTGCGGGAAAGCGAAGCCAAGTTCAGGGCTTACATGGAAAGAGCCCCTCTTGGCATTTTTGTAACTGATAAGGTAGGTCATTATATCGAAGTAAACCGGGCAGCATATCAGATGAGCGGTTACACAGAAGCTGAGCTGTTGAGCTTAAGCGTTCCGGACTTTATTGCCCCGGAGTTCCTGGAAAAAGGGATGAAATCGTTTGGAAGAGTCTTGACAGATGGTTATACAGAAGATGAAATTATGGCACGTAAGAAAAACGGGGAAACTTTCTGGATTAGTTTAGCTGCTGTAAGTGCCGGTAACAACAAATTTATCGCTTTTTGCCATGACATCACGGAGCGCAAAGAAAAAGAAGAGCAAGCCAAGGAACTAAACTGCCTCCACAGTTTTTCGCGCCTGCTTCAAAAGGAAAGAAACGACCTGGAAAAGATACTGGAGGAAACGGTTAAGCTTTTACCTCCCGCTTTACAGTGCCCTGCAGATGCGGGCGCTTGTATTACCTTGAAAGGACGCGAATTCAGAACAGGGGGCTATAAACCAACCCCCTGGAAAATATCTGCTCACTTAGAGTTATACGGTGAACAAGCCGGCACCATAGAAGTAAACTACCATAAACGACCGCTTCATGAGGGGGAACCCTTTAGTGAAGAAGAGAAATTGATGCTTGGAACTATAGCAGAGCATTTAAGCCGTGCTATAGAACAGATTCAGGCTAAAGAAGACCTGCAAAAAAGTAATAATAAACTCTCGGCTACTTTGCAGTCTATCGGTGATGGTGTTATTGCTACCGATACCAGTGGGAAGATTACCCGCCTGAATCCCCAGGCAGAAAAGTATACAGGCTGGGTAGCGGAAGAAGTGTTGGGGCGGCCCTTGCATGAAGTGTTTCATATTATAAACGCAAAAACCGGTGAGCCGGTTTCCAATCCTGTCTACCGTGTAATTGAGACAGGTGAAACACAAGATCTGGAAAACGATACCATCCTTGTTGCCCGCGATGGATCAAAACACCATATTGCCGACAGTGCAGCTCCCATTATAGATGAGGAAGGGAAAATGTTTGGCGTGATCATGGTTTTTTCTGATATAACCGAACGTAAAAATGCAGAAGAATCCTTAAAATACCAAATTCGTTTTGAAAAGATGCTTGCCGGTATATCTAGTATTTTGGCAAGTCAACCTTCAGAACAATTTGAGCAGAGTATTAACCATGTCCTAGAACAGATCGGTGAATTCTTTCAAGTTGACCGAAGTTATCTGTTTCAGTTTTCTGATGATGTAAAGCAATTTAGCAACACGCATGAATGGTGTGCAGAAGGAACTGAAGCACAAATGGGCAAGTTACAAGGCATACCGGTGGATGCGTTCTCCTGGTGGACAAGTATGATCATAAAGAAAGTGATTGTAAACATTCCAGATGTGGACAGCCTTCCACCCGAGGCAGAAGCAGAAAAGAAAGAGCTTAAGTCTCAGGGTATAAACTCTCTTTTATCTATACCATTGCTGAAAAATGGCATTGCATTTGGCTTCCTTGGCCTTGATGCGGTGAAGGAGAAAAAATATGGACAGAAAATCATATGATGCTTTTAACCGTTGTAGCAGAAATGATGTCAAATGCTTATACAAGAAACCAGGCAGAAGAAAAGGTGCGATACCAAAGTTTTCACGATGGTCTCACCGGCCTTTATAACCGGGTTTACCTGGAAAAAGAAATGGAGAGGCTCGATACTGAAAGGCAGCTGCCTATTGGTATCATCATGGCTGATCTAAACGGCCTCAAGCTAGTTAACGACGCTTTCGGGCATACAGTGGGAGACGAAATGTTAAAACAAGCAGCTGAAATATTGAAAAACTCCTGTCGCAGAGAAGATATCATTGCCCGCTGGGGAGGGGATGAATTTGTTATCTTCCTGCCGCAAACCACGGAAAGAGATGCCAAAGCTATATGCCAGAGAATAGATGAGAAATGCAAAATAACTTATGTCAAAGAAGCACCACTTTCCCTGGCTTTGGGTGCTGCAATCAAAACCGGCCCAAGCCAGGATCTGGCGGCAATCCTGAACGAAGCTGATGAAAATATGTATAAGCATAAGCTAGCAGAAAAGTAGCAGGCAAGTGCGCTGACCTGTGGATAACGCTCAGAATATGGGTCGGTTCAATCACCAGCCACCTTATTATAAGCGGCTACTTAAAACCTTATTGGATTGCCTAATTGCTAATACAATTTGCGCGTTTGATTTCATGACGGATTATTGATACAATTTAAATAAGCCAAAAGCATTGCGACACAATTCCTCGTTTAAAGAATTTATCTAATCGCCGAAGCAAGAACCTCAGCAATGGTAAACCTTTACCTATTGGAATTGATCACCGTTCAGGGAAAGGAGGATTGACCTCATTATGGAAATAAGCGGTTTGATGATGGGGATTATTACAGTTGCATTTGGTGTGATTATCATGATTTTCCCCAAGATCATTAACTATCTCATTGGCATTTACCTTATCATCGTCGGGGCTTTCGCTATTTTTCAGGGCATGTAACAAAAATAGCTTGGACTGTAATTAAACTAATCAATGGAGGTTAATTTTTAATGCGTTCAATTATCTATTTAATTGGATTTGTCGTGGTTGTAGTGATAATTCTCAGGTTTCTTGGTATTCTTTAAATATAAGGGTACTCAAAGTAAGGTGAAAACGATCTAGATGAATTGTCTAAAACGGTTCATAGAAAAAATAGCCGGGCTCCTTAAGGGGCCTGGCTATTTGCTGGGGTGCGCCCGGCATGGGGCAGGAAAGCGATGACTGTTAAGAGAATGCTCTAAAAAAACTAAACACTACACAAATGGCGATCTTGTCAAGTGATAATTGGTGTACCAATAAAGAGAGAGCGGGGCAATTTATTCAGTATGAATAATTGCAGCTGGTGATTGATGCGATACTTGAACCACTGCACGGGCTGAAGGAGCCTGCAACGTGCTGCATCCGGGCTAGTAGAGCTTCTCCTTACAGGGTGTAATAGATCATCAAGAAATTGAGGTGATGTTTAATGGGTTGGATGGCTTACAACGAGCTGGCCTGGATGGATGATATTCTTGCTCCTCCTGAAACCTATGCAGAAGAGGTGCAGCTATATATCGATGCGATAAGGGAGCGGATGCCAATCCAATCGTCAACTTCAACCATGCTGCATCTTGGCTGTGGCGCCGGCGGCCATGATTTTCACTTCAAGAAATTTTTTTCAGTGACAGGAGTCGATCTGAGCGATGGGATGCTTGACCTGGCCAAGGAAAGGAATCCTGAAATAAGCTATATCAAGGGTGATATGCGCACCGTTGATCTGAATAATAAGTTTGACGTGGTAGCGATTCCAGATTCAATTATGTATATGACCACATTCCAGGATCTGCAGAAGGCGATTAAAAACGCCGTCAGCCATTTAAAACCAGGCGGCGTCCTGCTTGTGGTCGCTCATCTAAAAGAAGATTTCAGGGAAAACAATTTCGCCTATTCCGCGGAAAAAGGCGATGTCCATGTTACTGTCTTTGAAAACAACCACATTGTGAGCGACAACACCTATGAAGCCACTTTTGTCTGTTTAATCCGCGATCATGGTAAATTGGATGTCTATCATGAAGTTCATACCCTGGGGCTGTTTTCATCTGTCCAGTGGAAGTCTGTTTTTGAAAAGTGCCGGTTGAAAATAGATGAGATGAATATGGATCACCTTTACGATCAACACCTTTTGGAAAAAGGCGCCTATAAATTAAAGCTATTTCTCGGCACCGGGGTTTAGGGGTAAATAGAAACAGACCCAACTGCTAGAAGTGAGCTTTGTTCCGTGTTTAATTGGGAGGTGTTAATATGCGCAGCTATAGCAAGTTTGAGAAAGTGTTCGATAAAACGATGGCTTCCAAGCTTGTTCACGAAGGTATTTGCCTGATCGAAAACAGCGCTGGTGATTTTTCCTGGAATAAAGGTTACGGGGGCAAAGAGCTGGAAACACCGTTCCTGATGGCCAGTGTGACCAAGTTGTTTACGACAGCCTGCATAGTTAAACTGCTCGAAGACTCCAAGGTGGATCTTGAAGATAAGATTGTCCGGTTCTTGGATGTTGAAGAGCTTAAGGGCATCCATACTTACAAGGGCATAGATTATACCGCTCAGATTGCTATAAGCGTATAGGGAGTTTATCATTGAGCCTTTAAAGTTGAAAAGCACCTACCTGGCTGATAAAGACAGTGGTGATTTGCCGGCTGTTTACTATAAAGACAACCGGCTTAAGCGAGACAGCTTTATAAAAAGTATCGGCGCATCAGGCGGTGGAATTACAAATGCCCTGGAGCTAATGATTTTTCTAAAAGCCTTCTGGTCTGGAAAACTCTTTGATCGGAAGCTTTTTGAGGCGCTGAAACCTTTTAACCGGCTGCAATTGTCATTTTACCCGATCTGCTATGCCGGGGGGTATATGAGGATGGAGGCAAGTTACCCTTTTAAGCCAAAAGTAGAGCTGCTAGGGCATTCGGGCTCGACCGGTTCATTCGCCTTTTATGCTCCCCTGCTGGACTTATTCTTTGTGGGAGATGTAAACCAGTTTGCTTCACAGGCCATCCCGATCCGCTTGGTGATGAGGCTGGCCCTGGCTTCAAACTAAAATCAGAAAAGCCAAGAGGGACGCTTTGATCAACTTTACAAATTATGATATTCTTTACATGGTAAAGAATATCATAATTATGTGAGGCTTTTGTGATGAAGAAAACAAAAATATCTTCAAAAGGTCAAATCACCCTGCCTGCATCTGTCAGGCGTAACTTACAGATTCTAACCGGTGATGTCTTATATGTAAAGGAAAGCGCAGAGGGCATTGTTATCCTGGAAACCGAAAGGCAGGTTAAAGAGAAAAAAGGCAGCGCAGACAGGGCTATCACTGAAACCGGGGGTATTTGGAAAGATAAAGCCCCTATGGATGAAAAGGCCATCCGAAAGATGCGGGAAAGCGATCTGAAAAGGTTGGATGATCTTTACAATGAATAGGGTGCTGATTGATACAAACATCTTCATTGATCATTTTCGCGGTCATAAACCTGCTGCAACTTTTCTGGGCAGGCTCTTTGACGGTGGTTATTACCCCATTATCTCAACCTTAACTGAAATGGAACTATATGCAGGTTCTCAGATTTCTGATTCTGATGCTGCTGCAATTGATAACCTGCTGAGCAAATTTGAAATAGCTGCAGTCAACTCTGCCATTTCACGGATGGCCGGCAATATGCTGAGTGAATATCGCAGCAAAGGTCTCACCCCTGTTGATGCGCTGATTGCTGCTTCTGCTATTTCTGCAGATGCAATCCTGGTTACCAAAAATGTCAGGCACTTTAGCATGGTAGATAATCTGTTAACGCTGCAGCCTTATTAAAGAACTTCAAGTTTCATTTATATGGTTTAATAGCTAAGCCCGGGGTGTACACTCTAGCCCCATTTGGTCGAATTAAAGAATGCATGTCATGAGAATTTGATTCTACTTGTGGGCTACGGTATAATCTACGTATAAAAATTACGTAAGGATGGCAACAATGTCAGATAAACGCCTGCAAGCGAGGCTCGAGATTAGGCTTCATCCTGAAAAGCTGCAAATGCTTAAGGATGAGGCAGCGAAAAAAAACACTTCAGTCGGCGGTATAGTCCGTGAAGCCATCGACAGCTATTGTGCTGTTTCTGCTGAACAAAAGCTGGATGCAGTGAAAAAGCTTGCAGAAATTATGGCGCCAGCAGCTACCTGGAACAAGATGAAGAAGGAAATTGAAGCGGAGTACAAATCAGATCGATGAAAATATTTATCGATACAAATATTCCCATGTACGCAGCCGGCAAAGACCACCACCTGAAAGAAGGATGCATTAAGATTTTAAATAAGGTCGCTTCTGGCGAGCTGGAAGCATATACTGATTCTGAGGTATTTCAGGAAATCCTTTATCGCTACTATCATATTGGCCAGCTTGATATCGGTTTTAAGGTCTTTGATCTATTTTCTACTATTATGGATGGCAGCGTTTTACCTGTAAATTACCGGGATGTGAAGCAGGCCAGGCTACTTGCTGAAACTGAATCGGCTGCGGGCTTGTCACCGCGTGATCTCATACATCTTGCTGTTATGATTAACAATGGTCTTGACACGATTGCCACCACAGACCGGGCTTTTTCCAGGGTTAGCATGATAAAAATCTTTTCCCCTTAAAAACTACGATGATCAATAAGAAGCGCTTCTGAGCGATAGAGGGCGGCAATGCCCCGGAGGGAAGAGGATAATGAAATGATCAAAGTTACCGGTTTGGAATTCGCTTACCGCCAGTCACCAGGCAAGGCTATCAAGGGGATCTCGTTTGATATTGGCGACGGTGAAATATTCGGCTTTCTCGGCCCCAGTGGTGCGGGAAAAACCACCACGCAGCGGATTATCATCGGCCTGCTTCGCGGCTACCGGGGCAGTGTTGAATTTATGGATAAAGAAAGAAGAAGTTGGGGTAAAGAGATCTTTGAAAAAATCGGGGCCGCTTTTGATTTTCCCAATCTTTATGAAAAGCTGACTGCCTATGAAAACCTCGACCTGCTTTGTTCTTATTACAAGAACAACAGCCTGAACAAGGATGAACTGCTTGACAGCGTCGGATTACTGGCTGATCGGGATACACGAGTTGAGAAATTTTCCAAGGGGATGAAAATGCGCCTCAACTTTATCCGCTCGCTGCAGCCTTGATTAAGGCCTGCAGCGCACTTTTGCTCTCTTCGAATTGCTCAGGCGAATGAATCTTAACATGCCTCATCTATTTTCCCCCCGCCTTCAAGTAGCCTGCCTGGATCTGTCAGATCGACCCCGCGCATAAACATCAGTGAAACCCATTTCTTGTGGGCTGCCAGCAGAGCTCTGTCTGTATTGGAGGGTGAAAACAGCATACAGATTTAATTGAAAAAAGGAGTCTCACTCTGGATCAAGGAATAAAGAATAACAGGGAGCGCTGTTAGCCATAGGAAGTGGGTCTTCATAGAGCTTCACGGCTTGGAATGAATAATATATTTTGCATATCTAACTGTTTTTATCTTGAAGATTGAAAGCCAGGTCCAAAAATGTGGCAGCCCTGCAAGTGAGCAGGTGACTTGATATATTTAAGCAATAATTTATAAAAAATCGCCAAAATGGGGTGAGAGTTTGGCTGGTAAAATGATTGTTGTATTACCTCCCGTGCTATTGATGCTTTTACTTCTCATATCATTAACCGGTTGTCAGGCTCCAGAGACAATAACGGAGCCTGATCTAGAAAATGAATCGGCCATTCCGGAAGATGAGTCATTAAATGGAGAAGAAGCTGACCCCAATATTCTTTTAACCTTTTTATTTCCTGCCGGAGATTTTATTACTTCGCCCGAAAGTGACCTGTTATACTTTACCATGCCGTCAGCCCCGGGCACACTTTATCATGTCATTGACCTATCAGCAGTTGAAATTGGCGCTAAGACTGCTCCTGAAATAGAATGGGAAGCTTTAGAACCGCTTGAAACTCCGTCTATTATGGGCAACACGTACCATCTTCAAATATCAGATGATGGCGCCAACCTCCTCTACGCAGCCAGTGAAATCTTGTGGGATGAAACTGAGTATGGCGAAAAAACAGTGATTTATTTCAGCCGCCCCAATTTCCCGCCAGGCGTAACCCATCAACTTGAATTGACCGGTGACGAAGTGCCGGTTAGCACATATGCCGGTTCAGGGATCAT
>SLPH01000219.1 GCA_007132095.1 Syntrophomonadaceae bacterium
ACTTCCTGGTCTTTTTGAGGGATATGAAGACAAGAGGTGAAGAATATCCAGTCTGGTTTATCAAGTTTTTATTTCTGGCACCGCTGGCTGCCGCCTGGTATACAACTTATCGAAAACAAAATAATGGCGAAGCCGTCAGTGGGAACAAATTCGAGAACATGGCTAAAAACCTGGTGATACACTGGAGCATATACGCATGGCTATTGCCCGTATATATTCTCATTTTGCTAAGCATATTCCAGGGGCCGGGATATGCCATTGTTGTTGTGCTCGCCGCTCTGATCAGCGGGATTGTCTTTATCTGGCTTGCTGCCTGGCTTGCTCCATTAAGTATACTGCTAATGATAATCTTTATCATGATAGTGCGGAAGGCTGTTAGAGTCCAGAAATAGCTGCCGGGCACGGCTCTTCGCCGTCAAAGATGGCTTGCTGCAGTTGCCGTGACCTGGCTGGATAAGGATCGGTCAATGCTGGAGAGCATCCCGAGCGTCAGCGGTAAATTCCGGGGTTGGGTTCAATCTTCCACCAGCCGCGTTAATAAAAAAAACGCAGCAGGAAAACTAAATGTAGGTTAGTTTTCCGCTGCAGCGAAGATGGCGGTCAGCTTCAGGTCGCTGTTTGGCTCAAGGTCAAGCCGGGGTTCGCCGTTATCCAGATTTGCCCATCCGGCAAACATATAGCCGGGATCCGGAATAGCTTCGACAGCGATGGGAATACCCTGGAAGTAAGTGCCGCTCCAGGCCGGCATATCTACAGGGTTTGATGAAGGAAAGGCCCAGGGATCAATTCCGTTCACGGTAATTTTGCCGCCGCCTTCTGTGCCTTTATCCAGGTTGAGGGTATAGGTGCCGGAAAGGCCAAAGCGGCTGCTGATGTGGCGCCTGACATGGTCAGGCCGTTCCAGGGCAAAACGGCGCAGCGCCTCGATATTAGCCTGCCAGATTTCAACTGAGCCGGGCAGCCCGTAACGGTTAATATGATCGGGCATCAGGGGGGCATATTCTGCTTCGAGCCTGTCGATGCTGGCGATAACCGTATCAGGGTGAAAGGCGGTGTTCAGGTAACCGGCAAAAGCATTAATAAAGCTATTACGAAACTGCTCGTTTCGAAGCAGCGTGTTCAGGATGATAGCTGAGTCGGCTGAACTGCCTGTTGCCAGGGCCAGGGTGTTGTGTTCAGAGCTCCCGGCGCCTCCCGGCCAGCCGAACCCGAAATCGGTATCGTAGAGAATCCAGCGCCAGCGTCCGTCGTGGCCCTCGGGGGCATCGGAAATATAGCTCTCCGTCCGCAGGCGCCAGCAGTCGATATTGTTGTGAGGCCAGTCTGTGTTGGCGAAATAGATGTTCGCAATCTGGTAATCGGTGAAGTTTTGCAGGTCCATCATTTCACCCAGAGCTGCAAGTACGCTTTCATCACCAATATCGCTGCTGCGCAGGTAGCTCAACATAGACTGGTAGTGTTCGCCGTCGCCCTCTTTGACCCTGCCGCTCAGGGTAATCAGGTCAACATTGTCGGGGTCGACTCCGTATTCGTAATGCAGGTAGTAGCGGTCAATGCGGTCCCTGATGTTCTGCACGCCCCAGTATTCCCCGTTAATAAAGACCAGGGCGGCCCTGGAGTGCTGCCTGTCGATATTAAGGTCTTCGACCAGCCCCTGCATGAGGACATCGCGGAACATGGTGAAACCAAAGTCGTCGCCCGAATTGCGCAGGAGAAAACGCTTGAACGTGTCTGTTTCTTTATCTTCAAGCAAAGGCAGCCTGAATTCGCTTTCGCCGTATACCGCGCGGGCATAGACCCGCAGGTTCTTTTGGGCAAAACTGCGGCTCGATCCGCCGTGCAGCCTAAAGCCGCAGGCCTGGTTGAGCAGAAGCGTGCCTGCAGGGTCGTAAAATTCAAGGTTGCCCTCCCGTTCCCAGGATTGACCCCGCTGGCGGTAATTTGCCGCGTGCCCGTAAATATTGGGGCGGTTGGGGTTCGCCGCCCGCCACCTGTCGAAAAGTGATCCGGGGACGTAGATTCCGCTGTGGTAATCAAAGAAATATTTTTCAGGAACAGTCAACGCGACCAGGGGCACATCCAGGGCGGCAATTTCCCCGGCCCCGATAAAGTAGCTGTAGGTAACCGTTTCGCTGGGCAGGTAGCCGTCGCGGTAGGCCCTGGCCCTGACTACTGTTCCCCGCAGTACCGGTTCGGGTGGGCGGTGGACGCCCGTCGTGGCGGCGGTGTTGATCAGGTGGAGCGGGTCGGGATCGCCGGTGCGATCAACTATGGCGATCGGCCCTTCATACAACCGGGTCAGGTAGCTGCGGCTGTGCAGGGAGCCGATAGGGTTGCCGGGCAGGCGCGGGTAAGCAGTCTTATAGCTGTATGTTGATCCGTCAAGGTTTTCAGGGTCAGGTTCGGAGCCGTCTAAAGTGTAATAGATAGTTGCCCCCGCCGATGCGGTGAGGAAAAGTTGAAACTGTTCGTCATAAAAGCCGCCCGGATGAGAAAAACCGGGAGGTTTGAGCATGCCGCGGTAACCGTCTCCGGGGTTAGTGCCTCCCGGGGTGGGGTTGGCAAATAGCAGCCACCTGCCGGGATCTTCCGGGATACGGCCCATCGAGATATCGCGGGGCACCGGGGTTGCGCCAACATAGTCGAGGCAGGTCTCACCGTCCGGCGCGGTGAGAATAAGCGGTTCGCCTTCACGGTCGATCCGGAAGCCGGTATGCAGTTCGCCGGCAGGGGCGCGGTCAGCAAGGCCGGAAGCCCAGATCAGGAGGTAGCCGCCGGGTTCGATTTCCGCTTCGGGAAAGCGCCAGCGCAGCGGATCATCTTCACTGTCGCTCAGGTAATGGCCGGTCAGGTCGAAGGAGACGGACCCGGCATTGTGAATCTCAATCCAGTCATAATATTCCCCATCTCCGGCGGCGATAGCGGTGCTGTTTGCGGACATGAATTCGCTGATGTAGATAGTTCTTTCTTCAGGGGGCAGGGACGGTACTGCCAGGGGCGCGCGAGTGCTGACAGAAGCCCAGTATGGGCTGAGCGGGCTAAACTCGGCCCCGGGATTTCCGTCAAGCAGGACTTCAGCCTTAATACCCTCTTCCGGCCGATCCTGCAGCGCTCCTGCGGACATCAGCAGGACGATGGGGGCAACATCGGTTAAACCGGTGCTGCGCAAATCAAGGCGGTAGAGGTTGGTCAAGCCGGCCAGGGGTTCGATCGCTCCTTCAAGGGGCAGCTCGCTTAAAACAAGTTCTTCAAGGTTGGCAAGGGAGCCGAGGGGTGAAATATCGCCAAGGGAGCTGTTCCCGCGTAAGTTCAGGTAACGCAGCCCGGTCAGACCGGCCAGCGGTTCCAGACCGGTGAGGCTGTTGTCCCGCAGGTTTAGTTTTTCCAGGTCGATTAAATGCTCCAGGGCGACCGCGGTTTCAAGCTTGTTGCCGCGCAGGTTAAGCAGGTTTAAGCTGCGCGGCAGGCTGTTCGGATCAATGTTGGTCAGCCCGTTGTCGCGCAGGTTGAGTTCTTTGAGCATGGAGACTCGGCTTAGATCGGGGAGAACGGTAAGGTCATTGTTTTCCAGGTTTAAGTAGGCCAGGCGGCGCAGTTGATCGATTCCTTCAAGGTCGGTTATTCCGGCGCCGGAAAGGTCAAGGTGGGTGATGGTGAGCAGGTCGCTCCTGAAAAGCGGTCGATCCTCCCGGCCAAGGGAACTTCGCACCGCCGCTTCAAGATTTTCATCGGCAAAGTGAGCGCTTCTGTCCATGGCGCCGGTCACGGCCAGGAGCAGGATGAGCCCAAGCAGGGAAAAGAGCATAACTATTATTTTTTTGGCCAGCTTGCGCCTGTTATAGGTTCTCATTTAGCAGCTATTTGCTCCTTTGTGAGTTTTCCTCAGCAATTACCGCCTTTATATGCAGGCTCTTAATGTCAGCCTCAGGTAATTTAGTTAGCGCTGCTCAATCAATAAGCAACCTGCACGTCTTCTTCGATTAAAAGGTTTGAGTTACCTGCCGGAGAGTTAACATATATGAGGTTGCAATAAATACGGTAATAATATAGCGTAAAAATGAGTAAAGAAGACTAAGAGAGCTTAATATGATAAATATAGCCGTAAATGAGCAATATACGGAGTAAACGAGCCCTATTTGCAGTTGCTCCTTTCAGCCCTATCCGTTATTATCAGAAGTGGACTTATTAGCACTCACTGACAGAGAGTGCTGCTAACAGAATTATCATTACAAGGAGGCAGGTTGTATGAACCTCAAGCCATTAGCAGACAGGGTAGTAATAAAAGTTTTGGAGGCGGAAGAAACCACCGCCAGCGGTATTGTTTTACCGGATAAGGCAAAAGAGAAGCCCCAGGAGGGCGAAGTTGTCGCAGTTGGCCCCGGCAAAGTTCTGGACAGCGGCGAGAGAATGGAAATGGATGTAAAGGTTGGCGACAAAGTTTTGTATTCCCGCTATGCCGGAACTGAAGTGAAGGTAAAAGCTGAGGAGTACCTGGTTCTGCGCCAGGACGACATTCTGGCCATTGTTCAGTAAATAACCCCAACAGGAACTTAAGAATGATGAGGAGGATTATGTAATATGGCAAAACAGATTATTTTTGATGAAGAAGCAAGACGAGCGCTTGAAAGAGGCGTAAATCAGCTTGCCGATACTGTAACCGTTACACTTGGCCCGAAAGGCCGCAACGTAGTTCTGGACAAGAAGTTTGGTTCCCCCCAGATTACCAATGATGGTGTTACCATCGCCCGCGAAATTGAACTGGAAGACCCCTTTGAAAACATGGGCGCCCAGCTGGTTAAAGAGGTTGCCACAAAGACAAATGATATCGCCGGCGACGGCACCACCACCGCAACCCTGCTGGCCCAGGCGATCATTCGCGACGGCCTGAAGAACGTTGCTGCCGGGGCAAACCCGATGATTATGAAGCGCGGTATTGAAAAGGCTGTTGAAGTCGCGCTGAAAGAATTAGAAAAAATGAGCAAGCCTGTTGAAACAAAGGAAGATATTTCACAGGTTGCCGCAATTTCGGCCAGCGATGAGACTATCGGCCAGCTGATTGCCGAAGCGATGGAAAAGGTAGGCAAAGACGGCGTTATTACCGTTGAGGAGTCTAAGGGCTTCACCACCGACCTGAAAGTGGTTGAAGGGATGCAGTTTGACCGCGGCTACATTTCTCCTTACATGGTTACCGATACCGAGAAAATGGAAGCTGTTCTTGAAGATCCCTTTATTCTGCTCACTGACCGCAAGGTAAGCAATATTCACGACCTGCTGCCCCTGCTGGAGAAAATTGTCCAGAAAGGCAAGCAGCTAATGCTGATTGCTGAAGATGTTGAAGGCGAAGCGCTGGCCACCCTGGTTGTCAACAAGCTGCGCGGTACTTTTACCTGCGTTGCCGTCAAGGCGCCCGGTTTCGGTGACCGCCGCAAGGCTATGCTTGAAGATATCGCCGTATTGACCGGCGGCGAGGTAATTTCCGAGGACCTTGGCATTGAAATGAAGAACGTTGAGGTTGATATGCTCGGACGCGCCCGCCAGGTCAGGATCAGCAAAGAAGAAACTGTGATCGTAGATGGCGGCGGAGACACTGAGGCAATTAAGAAGCGGATCAACCAGCTGCGCGTGCAGATTGAAGACACAACCTCTGATTTTGATCGCGAAAAACTGCAGGAGCGTTTGGCCAAACTGGCCGGCGGTGTTGCTGTAATCGAGGTCGGAGCCGCAACTGAAACTGAAATGAAAGAAAAGAAACTGCGCATTGAGGATGCTCTTTCCGCAACCCGCGCCGCAGTTGAAGAAGGAATTGTTCCCGGCGGCGGTATTGCTTACCTGAACGTTACCCTGGGCTTTGACGCGCTGGAGAACGAACTGACCGGTGATGAAGCGACCGGAATGAAGATTGTCAAGCGCGCCCTGGAAGACCCTGTCCGGGTTATTGCCGGTAATGCCGGTGCGGAAGGTTCTGTTGTTGCCGAGAAGATCAAGTCGATGGAAAAAGGCATGGGCTTCAACGCGGCCAACGGCGAGTTCGAAAACATGATGGCTTCCGGCATTGTCGACCCGGCAAAAGTAGCCCGTTCGGCGATCCAGAATGCAGCAAGCATCTCGGCTCTCTTCCTTACCACCGAGGCTGTAGTCACCGATGCTCCTGAAGAAAACGGCGGCGGAATGCCAGGCGGAATGCCAGGCGGCGGAATGCCAATGATGTAAGAAAGGGCCAAATTCCGGTCGCTGACCGGATGGCTATAGATTAACCCCCTGCCTGATTGGCGGGGGGTTTTTTAATTCTGCCCGAAGCAGCGGTTACCTTCAATCTTGTGTTTGATAATCGGGGCAGGGCGAACAAAAACTGCCCGGGTCGACAGCCGGCAATTATTATCCCATCTCCAGGCGGTTATAGCTACCCTTCGGTCAAGTTAGCGGGGAAAAGGTTAGACTTTACAAAAAACTCTGGTTAATGGTTTAATATGGTCATGATTGCAGACTAAACGGAGGTGGCACCGGTGATCGATTTTTCGCTGACCGAGGAGCAGCAGGCTATTCAGCAGATGGCGCGAGAGTTTACAGAGAAGGAGATAATACCGCTGGCGGCCGAGTTTGACCGCAGTGGAGAATACCCGCGGGAAATAGTTAAAAAAGCCTTCCGGGCCGGGCTGGTCTACGGCGCAATACCGGAACAGTACGGGGGCGGCGGTCTCGGTTCGCTGGATCAATTACTGGTTGCGGAAGAACTTTCGGCCGGCTGCTCGGGAATTGGCAGCTCTATTGCCATTAACAGCCTGGCGGCGATCCCGCTGCTTTTATTCGGCAGCGAAGAGCAGAAAGAGGAGTATTTGCGGAAAATATGTGAAGACGAAAAACTGCTTGCCCTTTGCGTAACCGAACCGGGAGCAGGTTCTGATGTTGCATCAATCTGCACTGCGGCGGCCAGGGAAAGCGGCGCTTACCGCATCTGCGGCAGCAAGACATTTATCACCAACGGCGGGGTGGCCGATTACTATATTGTTTTTGCTTCCGTGGACCGTTCCCTGGGGCACAGGGGCATTACCGCGTTCCTGGTTCCGCGGGATAGCGAAGGCTTACAGGTTGGCAGGAAAGAAGATAAGATGGGGCAGCGGGCAGCCAATACCACTGATGTAATTTTTGACGATGTGATCATCCCCGAAGAGAACAGGATCGGGGAAGAGGGACAGGGGTTCAAGATTATCATGCAGACCTTTAACCACTCCCGTCCCGGGGTAGGCGCTTCAGCGGTGGGCGTTGCGCGCAGCGCCATGGAGCTGGCCCTGAAATACTCGACAGAGCGGGAACAGTTTGGAATGCCGATATTTATGCACCAGGCAGTGATGTTTATGCTGGCCGATATGGCCAGGGACATCGAGGCCGGGCGGTTATTAGCCTGGAAAGCGGCCTGGAAAAGCGAACAGGGGCTCGACAACTCCAAGGAGGCTGCTATCGCCAAGGTTTTCTGCGGCGATATGGTTATGCGTGTGACCACTGATGCCGCCCAAATATTTGGCGGCTACGGCTACAGCAGGGAATACCCGGCGGAAAAGCTGATGCGCGATGCCAAGGTGTTCCAGATTTACGAGGGGACGGCCCAGATCCAGCGCCTGCTGATCGGGCGGGCCCTGTTCAAAGAGCTGTTCTAAGCGGTCGCCTGCAAGGGGAATTATTTTTGCTTTTTTATCATAAAAACCCGCTTCCTCAAACTTCAGGGAAGCGGGTTTTCTAATTAAAACAGCGAGGTGTTTCTTAAGTTATTTTACTTGAAAGGATGGTTTCTGTTATGTTTAACTGCCGTTCAGCAGTTTTTCCAGCTCGGCGATTGACTGGTCAATCATTTCCTGTGGGTATTCGTAATCCTTGATTTTTCCGGCCAGGTAATCGTCAAAGGCGGTCATATCGAAATGACCGTGGCCGCTGAGGTTGAAAAGAATGGTCTTTTCTTCACCGGATTCCTTGCATTCAAGGGCTACATCAATGGCTCCCTTGATGGCGTGGGCCGATTCCGGAGCCGGAACTATGCCTTCGGTGCGGGTAAAGGTAAGGGCGGCTTCAAAAACGCCTTCCTGGCCGTAGGCGCGGGCTTCAATCAGTTTGTCATGATAGAGCTGGCTTAAGATGGGGGACTGCCCGTGGTAGCGCAGACCGCCGGCGTGGATACCGGGAGGCATAAAATTGTGGCCCAGGGTATACATTTTAAGCAGTGGTGTGAACCCGGCCACATCGCCAAAGTCATAGGTAAATTTACCCTTGGTAAAGGTAGGGCAGGCTGCCGGCTCTATGCCGATGCAGCGGACCTGTTTATCTTCCCTGATCTTGTCGTGAACGAAAGGCAGCGCAATCCCGGCAAAGTTGCTGCCGCCGCCGGCGCAGCCGATCACGTAATCGGGGTATTCGCCGACCATTTCAAGCTGTTTTTTACACTCCTGGCCGATAATGGTCTGGTGGAGCATAACGTGGTTTAGGACAGAACCGAGGGAATAGTTGGTGTCTTCCCTGCCGGCCGCGTCTTCAACAGCTTCGCTGATGGCGATGGCCAGGCTGCCGAGCGAATCGGGATTGGCGGCGAGAACGTCACGGCCGGACTTGGTTTTATCGGTCGGGCTGGGGTGAACCGTGGCGCCCCACATTTCCATCATGGAGCGGCGGTAAGGTTTCTGGCCGTAGCTGACCTTAACCATGTAAACTTCGCATTCCATGTCGAAGTAGTTACAGGCAAGAGCTAGGGAGCAGCCCCACTGGCCGGCTCCGGTTTCAGTTGAGAGGCGTTTAATGCCCTCTTTTTTGTTGTAGTAAGCCTGGGCGACGGCAGTGTTCGGTTTATGGCTGCCGGCCGGACTCACGCCTTCATTCTTGTAGTAAATCTTAGCAGGCGTACCCAGCTCTTTTTCCAGGTTATAGGCCCGATAGAGGGGGCTGGGTCTCCAGAGGTCGTAAATTTCGAGAATTTCTTCGGGGATATCGATATACCGTTCCTGTGAAACTTCCTGCTGGATCAGGCCCATGGGGAAAATGGCGCTTAAATCGTCGGGCCCGATCGGCTTTTTGGTGCCCGGGTGCAGCGGCGGGGCCAGCGGATTGGGAAGGTCGGCCTGAATATTATACCACTGGCGGGGCATTTCCTTCTGCGGGAGAATAATTTTGCGTTCTTTCATTTTGCTTCCTCCTTTAAATTATAAATAATTGGAAAATAAAAAACTCCCGTCCTGGGACGAGAGTTATTCGCGGTGCCACCCTGGTTACCTGCCGAAGACAGGTCACTCTGACAGATGCGGAAAAGCTGAGAAGCTGCTGTTTCCAGACCTGCTTTCTTTTAACGGTGAAAGATCCGTCCGGGTCTACTTGCGTATTTACGCTTTCAGCCGGAACCTCGAAGAGCCATTCACCAGGCGTGCCGGCACCGGACTTTCAGCTTTGGAAGTGATCTTCCTCAATCCGGCTCTCTGGGCCAACCCGTATCCGGGCTACTAGTTCCTGTCATGGGCCACATCTATTAACTTGTTTACAAACTTTAGCACAGGCAAAATTAGATGTCAAGGATATTTTTCTTTTTTTCTTGAAGGATAATCAATGCCTTTGGCGAAAATGTAATTTTGGAGGTGGGCAGAACCGCCGATAGAGAATCCGCTTCCTTGTTCAGGGAGAAAAAATTAAATACATATTCATCGTTAAAAGAATATTTTAACGAGGGAAAGTGCGCCTAGGGTTCCGCCGGGAATTATTCTGAAGCTGCCTCTGAAGGCAGTTTCCGGGCTGGTCCAAGTGGCGCAGGCTGTTAAGAAGCTGTCGTCTGCTTTTTGGCGGCCACACCGAAGGGATAAAAACCCAGGCGGGTAGGTTTCGCTCGATACCTATCCGACCTGGTTTTTTCATTTTTATAAGGGGGTGAGGCCTGAAGATAGACTAAACGAGCAGGTCCAATTGGCAGCCGGGTAACCAGCCTGCCTGAAAAACAAAAGGAGGAAGAGTATGGAAAAGTTTTTTAAGTTCAAGGAATATAAAACCAACCTGAAAACAGAAATCACCGCCGGGGCCACCACCTTTATGACCATGGCCTACATCATCTTTGTCAACCCGGGCATCTTAAGTACTACGGGTATGGATTTCGGGGCCGTTATGACGGCAACAATCATTGCCGCCGGATTCACGACCATCCTGATGGGCTTATTAACCAACTACCCCTTTGCCCTGGCCAGCGGGATGGGGTTAAATGCCTTTTTCGCTTTCGTTGTCGCCATGCAGTACGGCTGGCAGGCGGCGCTGGGGGCAGTATTCATTTCCGGTATCGTCTTTTTAATTCTTTCTGTCACCGGCCTGGTCAGCCACTTTGACGCCGCCGTGCCTGTCAGCCTGAAAAGCGCTGTCGCGGCCGGGATCGGCCTCTTTATTGCCTTTATCGGGCTTCAGAATGCCGGCATTATTGTTGGTTACGAACCTACGCAGGTTACACTGGGCAACCTGACCGATCCGGGTCCCATGCTTTCCCTGATTGGCCTGTTGATCATTGCCGTCCTGATGGCGCGCAAGGTGAGAGGGGCAATCCTGATCGGGATCCTCCTGACTACTATCGTTAGTTTCATCATGGGCCTGCAGCCGGCTCCGACCGGCCTGGGCGATATTTTCGGGATGCCGGCAAGCCTGTCGCCTATTTTCCTCGAGCTTGACCTGAGGGCGACCCTTGCCATTCCTTTTTTCGTGATATTTTCATTTGTTTTTGTTGACGTTTTTGATACCATGGGCACCCTGCTCGGCACCGGAGCGCGGGCCGGCTATCTTGATAAAGAGGGCCGCCTGCCTAAAGTTAACAAAGCCATGTTCGTCGATGCAGTAGGCACCATGGGTGGCGCCTTAATAGGAACAAGCACCGTTACCACTTACATTGAATCAACTGCCGGAATCTCCGAAGGCGGCCGGACCGGGTTCACCTCTGTCGTGACCGGAATCTTATTCCTCCTGGCCCTTTTCCTGGCCCCGCTGGCAGGTTTGGTTCCCACGCAGGCGACCGCGCCGGCCCTGATTATTGTCGGGGTTTTGATGGTTGCCGCTGTGATGAAAATTGACTTTGAAGATTTTACGGAAGCATTTCCCGCCTTTTTAACAATTATCTTTATGCCTTTGGCCTATAGCATCGCCGACGGTATCGCTTTCGGATTCATCGCTTTCCCCATTGTTAAGGTCGTTGCCGGCAAGGGCAAAGAAGTCCACTGGCTGCTCTACGTGCTGGCCTTAGTTTCCCTGATTCACTTCTTCTGGCCTGCATAAATAACCGGAACCGCGGTTTTGCCGGAAGAGCAGGGAGCAGGCAAAAAAACTGTTTGCGTCAGGCAACCGCACCGGAAGTCTCTGAAGATGGCCGGCCGGGGTTTGGCTGCCGCCCGCGAAGGGCGGCAGCGGACCTGCCGGTTGGCGGGTATATTTATTTGAGAGCCGAGAGAAATAGGGTAGAATAAGAATAAAGTATAAATGCCGGAGGTTAGCAATATGTCTAGTTTAAGAGTTGGCATTATCATGGGCAGCGACTCAGATCTTCCGATCATGGAAAAATGCGCCGAAGCCCTGGAAGAGTTTGGGATCGGGTATGAGATGGTTGTATCAAGCGCCCACAGGCACCCTGAAAAAACAGCTGCTTATGCCAGGGGCGCGGCTGAAAAAGGGCTGAAGGTGATCATTGCCGCTGCCGGCGGCGCTGCCCACCTTCCCGGGGTGGTCGCTTCAATGACCGAACTGCCGGTTATAGGTGTGCCCATCGCCATTGAACCGCTAAAAGGTGTTGATTCGCTCTATTCAATTGTCCAGATGCCGCAGGGTTTGCCGGTGGCGACGGTGACGATCAACGGGGCTTATAACGCCGGTTTATTGGCCGCGCAGATCCTGGCCCTGTTTGATCAAAAGCTGGCTGAAAAGTTGAGCGAATACCGCCGCGGCCTGGCGGCAAAGGTGGAAGAAAAGGACAGCCGCCTGCAGGCCAAGCTGGCGGAGAGGAAAAAATAAGAGGGCGACGAACGGGGCTGAATTTAGATGATTGAACGCTACACCCGTCCTGAAATGGGCCGGATCTGGAGCCTGGAGAACCGCTACCGCCAGTTTTTGCGGGTGGAGATTATCGCCGCAGAAGCATGGGCCGAACTGGGGGTGATCCCTAAAGAGGCGGCGCGCCTGATTGCCGAAAAAGCTGATTTCAGCGTGGAAAGAATTGAAGAGCTGGAGCGCCAGACAAGGCACGATGTTGTGGCATTTACACGCTGCGTGGCCGAGTCGCTTGGCGATGAAAGCCGCTACTTTCACTATGGACTGACATCTTATGATGTCGTTGATACCGCTCTTTCAGCGCTGCTGGTGGAGGCGGCGGAGCTGATTGAAGCGGGTTTGGCAGATCTTGAAAAGGCCCTGGGCGAACAGGCACTGCGCCATAAGCATACCCCCATGGTTGGGCGGACGCATGGAGTTCATGCCGAGCCGACCAGCCTGGGGCTGAAATTTGCCCTCTGGCTGGCCGAGGTCAGGCGAAACCGGGATCGATTTAACCAGGCCAGGGAAGGGATCAGGGTTGGCAAGCTCTCCGGGGCTGTCGGCAATTTTGCCCACATCGATCCATTTATTGAAGAGTATGTCTGCCAACGCCTTGGTTTGGAACCGGCACCCGTTTCCACGCAGGTGCTGCAGCGGGACCGCCATGCCGCCTTTTTAGGGGCGCTGGCCTTGATCGGTGCGCTGCTTGAAAAGATAGCTCTTGAGATCCGCAACCTGCAGCGGACCGAAACAAGAGAACTGGAAGAGCCATTTTACAGGGGCCAGAAAGGATCTTCGGCGATGCCGCACAAGCGCAACCCCGTTACCTGCGAACAGGTTTGCGGGTTAGCCCGCCTGCTGAGGGCTAATGCCGGAGCGGCCCTTGAAAATGTCGCCCTCTGGCATGAACGGGATATCTCCCATTCTTCTGTTGAACGGGTGATCCTGCCGGACAGCACTATCGCTGCCGACTACCTGCTGCAGCAGATGAGCCGGGTAATAATTGATCTGAATGTCTACCCGGACCAGATGCTTAAAAACCTGTCGCTGACCGGGGGGATGGTCTATTCGCAGCGGCTGCTGCTTGAACTGGTGGAAAGCGGAATGTCGCGTGAAAGCGCTTATGACCTGGTCCAGGGGCTGGCCATGGAAGCGTGGGACAAAAAAGTTTCTTTCATGGAATTGGCCGGGCAGGAAAAAACTTTACTGGAAAAGCTTGGCCGCGAAAAACTGGAGGATTGCTTCAACCCGGATTATTACATGCGCCGGGTTGGCTATATTTACAAGCGCTTGGGATTGGAATAGAAAAAGGGAGAGAGATATGATGAACAAAGGCGAATTTATTTATGAAGGCAAGGCGAAAAGAATTTACCGGACCGATAATCCCGATCAATACCTGGTCGAGTTTAAAGACGATGCCACTGCTTTTGACGGCCTGAAGAAAGATACCCTGGCCGACAAGGGCATTCTTAACAATCGCTTATCGGAAATCTTTTTTAAGCTGCTTGAAGATGAAGGCATTGAGACCCATTTTATCGAGATTCTCAGCGAACGCGAAATGCTGGTCAAGGCCCTGGAGATAATTCCTGTGGAAGTGATCGTTCGCAACATAGCCGCCGGCAGCATCTCAAAAAGGCTGGGCATCCCGGAAGGCACCAAGTTGAGCCGCACCGTCCTGGAATTTTCCCTTAAAAACGACGAGTTGCATGATCCGATGATCAACCATTACCATATTTACGCCCTCTACCTGGCAACCGCCGAGGAGATGGCCCGGATCGAGGAGCTGGCTTTGAAGGTTAACGCGATCCTGGTCCCCTACCTGGAAAAGGTGGGAATAACCCTGGTTGATTTTAAGCTTGAATTTGGCCGTCACAAAGGCCGGGTTGTGCTTGGCGATGAAATTTCACCCGATACCTGCCGTTTCTGGGATATCGGCAGCGGCGAGAAGATGGATAAAGACCGCTTCCGGCGCGACATGGGCGGAGTGATCGATGCCTACCGGGAGGTTCTGCGCCGGCTGGAAGGGGGAGACGGTGCTGAAGTGGAAAGCTAAGATTGAAATACTATTGAAACAGCAGGTTCTTGACCCGCAGGGCGGCGCCGTCGAAAAAGCCCTGAAAACCATGGGCTATCCTTCTGTAACCGGGGTGCGCGTGGGAAAATACATTGAACTGGTTTTAAGCGCCGAGGGACGCGGGCAGGCGGCAGCCAGGGTAGAGGAGATGTCGGAAAAGCTTCTGTCGAACCCGGTTATTGAAGATTACCGCTATGAGCTGGTGGAGGTCGGGGAATGAAAGCAGGAGTAATAGTTTTTCCCGGTTCCAACTGTGACCTCGATGCCTATCACCTGGTTCGAGATATCCTCGGTCAGGAGGCAGACTATATCTGGCACGGGGAAACTTCCCCGGGCGAATATGACCTGCTGATTTTGCCGGGCGGGTTCTCATATGGCGATTATTTGCGTTCCGGAGCAATAGCCCGCTTTTCGCCGGTAATGGAGGCGGTGGCCTCTTTTGCTGCCGCCGGGGGGATGGTGCTCGGCATCTGCAACGGATTCCAGATCCTGACCGAAGCCGGCCTGCTTCCAGGAGCGCTCTACCGCAACCGTCACCTGCAGTTTCGCTGCAGGCAGACTTATATCCGCGTGGAAAATAACCGGCTGCCTTTTACCGGTTTAGCGCGCAAAGAGCAAGTCCTCAAGATTCCCGTCGCCCACGGCGACGGCTGTTACTATGTCCCCGAAGATGAACTTGCCGGGCTCGAAGAAAGGGGACAGGTTGTTTTCCGCTATACGGACAGCGGCGGCTCGCCTACGAAAAAGGCAAACCCCAACGGTTCGGTCAGTAACATTGCCGGGGTTTGTAATGAGCAAGGCAATGTTCTCGGCCTGATGCCGCACCCGGAGAGGGCGGGAGAAGATCTTCTCGGGTCGAGCGACGGCCTGGTCATTTTTAAGTCGATCCTGGACTATCTCGGGGCGGGGGAGGTGAGCAGGCGTGGTTGATAAACCATGGATAGAGCTGGGACTGACCGACGGGGAATACAGCTTGATCGTCGGGCAGCTGGGCCGCGAACCTAACCTGGTTGAGTTAAACATGTACAGCGTGATGTGGTCCGAGCACTGCAGCTACAAGCATTCGCGGGCCGAACTGAGGAAGTTTCCAACCGAAGGACCGAGAGTGCTCCAGGGGCCGGGGGAAAACGCCGGTGTAGTCGATATCGGCGAAGGCTGGGCCTGCGCCTTCAAGATCGAAAGCCACAACCATCCTTCTGCCGTAGAGCCCTACCAGGGCGCCGCTACAGGCGTGGGGGGCATTTTACGCGATATTTTCACCATGGGGGCCAGGCCGGTCGCCTTTCTTAACTCCCTGCGTTTCGGGGAGTTAAGTGATCCCCGGGTACGCTACCTTTTTGACCGCGTCGTGGCCGGGATCGGCGGTTACGGAAACTGCGTCGGCATTCCCACCGTGGCGGGAGAAGTTTACTTCGAACCCTGCTATCGCGGGAATCCTCTGGTTAATGCCATGTGCGTGGGTGTGATGCGCAGCGAAAACCTGGTCCTGGGCAAGGCCAGCGGCGAGGGGAACCTTGTTTTCCTTGCCGGGGCGAGGACCGGTAAAGACGGTATTCACGGCGTTACATTTGCTTCTGAAGAGCTGAATGCAGCCTCCGAGGAAAAACGTCCATCAGTGCAGGTGGGCGATCCATTCATGGGCAAGCTTTTAATGGAGGCCACTCTCGAGTTAATCGAAAAAGGGCTTGCCGCAGGTGTCCAGGACCTTGGCGGGGCCGGTCTGACCTGTGCCCTGACGGAAACTGCGGCCAGGGCCGGCACCGGAATTGAAGTAGACCTGGACCAGGTTCCGCTGCGCGAGGAAGGGATGCTGGCCCATGAGATATTAGTGTCCGAATCACAGGAGCGAATGCTCTACATCATTGAGCCCCGGCACAGGGAAGAAGTAGAGAAAATATTTATACGCTGGGGCTTGCCCTATGCCAACCTGGGACGCGTTACGACAGACGGTATGGTGCGGGCGCTTTTCAGGGGTGAAAAGGTGGTCAACCTCCCAGCCGCAAGCGTGGCTGGCGGAGCGCCGGAATGCGAGCCGGGACTGGCAGAGCCTGCCTACTACGGGGAGCTGAAGAAATTCAAGCTGCCAGAGCTGCCCGGGGAGACCAATTATAACCGGGCCCTGCAGAAGCTGCTGGGCGATTCGACCGTGGCTTCGAAGGAAGCAGTCTGGCGGCGCTATGATTATTCTGTGCGCACCTCTACCCTGCAGGGGCCGGGCGGCGATGCCGCTGTAATCAGGATCCGGGAGAACGGCAAGGCGCTGGCCCTGACCGTAGACGGTAACGGCAGGCACAGTTATCTCGACCCATATATTGGCGGGATTTATGCTGTGGCCGAAGCAACCCGCAACTTAAGCTGCACCGGGGCTGAACCGGTGGGGATCACCGATTGCCTCAATTTTGGCAACCCGGAGAAAGCGGAAATATCCTGGCAATTCCAGCAAACTGTGGAAGGGATGAGCGAGGCCTGCCGGGTCCTGGGAGTTCCGGTGGTGGGAGGAAACGTCAGCTTCTACAATGAGGTGGAAGGGGAAGCGATATATCCCACTCCCGTTGTAGGCGCGGTTGGATTGCTGGCAGAGCCCGAAAATATGACCCGTTCCGCCTTTAAATCGGCAGGCGATCACGTGCTGCTGCTGGGGTCGAAACTGGTTTCGCTCGGCGGAAGCCAGTACCTGAAGTGCTGCCATAACGTGGTAGCCGGTGCCCTGACTCGGCCGGACCTGGAACTGGAGAAGAGACTGCAGGAGTTGCTGCGCAGCCTGATTAACGAAAGGCTGGTCCATTCGGCCCACGACCTTTCCGAAGGCGGCCTGGCCGTCGCCCTCGCTGAATGCTGCATTGGCGGCGAACTGGGCTGCGTCCTGACCCTTCCTGCCGGGAGCGGCAGAGCAGACAACCTTTTCGGCGAAGGGCCCTCGCGGGTGATTGTTTCAGTCCATTACGAGCTCGTCGGAAGAGTTGTCCGCCTGGCCGGAAAAGCGAAGGTTCCGGTGATGGACCTGGGTGAAGTAGGCGGAGAGAAGCTGAAGATAATGAGCGAAGGCGAATACCTGGTCGACATCAAGATCGCCGACCTGGACAGGATTTACAGGGAGGTAATTGCATGCGCGATGAAATAATCGCACCAGTTAAACCGAGGGATGCCTGCGGAGTCTGCGGCGGTTTCGCTACCGGGCAGGACATGGCTTTTTTGACCTGTTTTGCCCTCTATGCCCTGCAGCACCGGGGCCAGGAAAGCGCCGGTATTGCAGCCGGGACCGGGGGCGGAAAAAAGATGTGGGTAAAACGGGGCATGGGCCTGGTTTCCGAAGTTTTCCCCGACAGCGCTGAACTAAAGAAGATTAAATGCAACCTTGCTATCGGACACGTCCGCTATTCTTACGGCAGCGAGGGACGAAGTCCGGAAAATACACAGCCGCTAAGGCTGCGTTACCGCCACGGAGAACTGGCCACCGCTCACAACGGCCACCTGCTGAATTCGCGGAGCCTGCGCCTGGAGCTGGAAGAGGGCGGGGCAATTTTCCAGACCGATACCGACAGTGAGCTTTTAGCTCACCTTGTAGCCAGGCAGGGCAGCATTAACCTGGAAGAGGCCCTGGCTGCCGTGGTGCCGAGATTAAAAGGCGCCTATGCTTTCGTGGTCACCGACGGGAGAAAGGTGATCGGCATGCGCGACGGCTACGGTTTCAGGCCGCTTTCGCTTGGCAAACTCGATGGCGGCTACTTTCTATCTTCTGAAACCTGCGCCTTTGATACAATCGGGGCCGAGTTTGTGCGCGATGTCCTGCCGGGGGAGATGGTTGTCCTCGATGAGCAGGGTGTGCGCAGCCTGCGGGTTACCGGGGCGGAACAGGAAAGCCTCTGTATTTTTGAATATATCTACTTTGCCCGTCCCGACAGCAACCTGCAGGGCAAGAATGTGCACCTGGTCAGGCGGGAGCTGGGCAGGCGCCTGGCCCGCGAACACCCGGTTAAGGCGGATATTGTTTCGGGCGTACCCGATTCGAGCATTGCCGCCGCTTCCGGTTTTGCCGAAGAGGCGCGGCTGCCCTACGAAATGTCGCTGGTCAAGAATCGCTATATCGGACGAACCTTTATCAAACCAACCCAGCAGATGCGCGAAGAAGGGGTTGACCTCAAGCTAAATGCCGTTCAAAAGATTGTAGAGGGCAAGCGGGTGGTCCTGGTGGACGATTCAATCGTCCGCGGAACAACCAGCTTAAAGCTGATTCGGATCATGCGCCGGGCCGGGGCAAAGGAGGTTCACCTGCGGATCAGTTCGCCGCCCGTATCCGGTTCATGCCACTACGGGATTGATATCCCCAACCCGGTCGACCTGATCGCCAATAAGCATGACCTGGAAGAGATTCGGAAGATGACCTGCGCCGATTCGCTCGGTTACCTGAGTATGGCTGAAACGGTCGCTGCCGTGGGGCTGCCGTCGGGCAATCTCTGCCAGGCCTGTTTTACCGGAGATTACCCTTTAAGGCCTGAAGAATAGTGGATATAACGGCGGAAGTATTGTAAACTGTATAGTGGTTGTTATATAAATTGAATAGCAATTGTACTAGCAGAGGAGGATGAAAGGTATGGAATTATTTAAGTTTGTTGCCCCGGTCTGCGGCCTGATTGCCCTCGTATTTGCCCTCATTTTATGGTTAAAACTGAAACAGGCCGATCCGGGCAACGAACGGATGAGAGAAATAGGGGCCGCAATTCATGAAGGGGCTATGGCCTTCATGAAGCGCGAGTATACCTACCTGTCGGTTTTCGTTGTTGTTTTGGCGATCGTCCTGGCTGTGGTAATTAATTATCAGACGTCGATCAGCTTTATCGTGGGCGCTATTTTCTCGGCAACTGCCGGATACGTTGGCATGAAAGTAGCGACAGCGGCGAATATGCGCACCGCGCACGCTGCCCGTTCGGGAATCAACCCCGCTCTTACCACCGCTTTTTCCAGCGGGACTATTATGGGGATGATGGTTGCCGGCCTCGGCCTGTTCGGGCTGGGCATGCTCTACATATTAATCGGCGATCCCTCGATGATTAACGGCTATGCCCTGGGGGCGAGCTCGATTGCTCTTTTCGCCAGGGTTGGCGGCGGTATTTATACTAAAGCGGCCGATGTTGGCGCCGACCTGGTCGGCAAAGTGGAAGCAGGTATTCCTGAAGACGACCCCCGCAATGCCGGGGTTATTGCCGATAATGTGGGCGATAACGTTGGCGACGTAGCCGGTATGGGGGCCGACCTCTTTGAATCGTATGTCGGGTCCATGATCGCTACGATGACCTTAGGTGTTGTCCTGTTTGGTATTGGCGGCACCCTGCTGCCCATGCTGGTGGCTTCGGTTGGCATCCTCGCTTCCATATTCGCGTCCTTTTTCGTCAGGGCCAAGGAAGGCGCCCGGCTGGGTGCAGTGCTGGACCGGGGGATCTGGATCAGCGCCCTGGTAGTGCTGATCGCTTCATATTTCCTGGTCAGCTACCTGATCGGTCAGGGTGTATTTGAAGATTTCGGGCCTTTCTTTGCTGTCTTCGCCGGATTGGCTACCGGCGTTTTAATCGGACGCATAACCGAGTATTACACATCGGACCACTTTAAACCGGTCCAGAATATTGCCCGCGCTTCGCTAACCGGGCCTGCCACGAATATTATCAGCGGCCTGGCCGTGGGAATGAAAAGCACCGTCTTTCCGATCATTGCCATAGTGGGCGCAATCCTCGTGTCATACTACCTGGCCGGTGTTTACGGCATCGCTATAGCCGCGGTCGGTATGCTTTCAACCGTGGGGATGACCGTAGCCGTGGACGCATACGGTCCCGTAGCCGACAATGCAGGCGGGATCGCCGAAATGGCCAACCTGGAGCCGGAAGTGCGCAAAATTACCGACCAGCTTGATTCTCTCGGCAACACTACCGCCGCGATCGGTAAAGGATTTGCCATCGGTTCCGCCGCCTTAACGGCACTGGCCCTGTTTTCCGCTTACGGGCAGGTGGCCGGGCTGGAAGTGATCAATATTAACAGCGCCAGGGTTATTGCCGGTCTCCTGATCGGCGGGATGCTAACCTACTTCTTTACTTCCAGGACCATGGAAGCGGTGGGCAACGCGGCCTTTTCCCTGATTGAAGAGATCCGCCGCCAGTTCAGGGAGATTCCCGGTCTGATGGAAGGAGAAGCGCGCCCCGAGTATGCCCGCTGCGTCGATATCAGCACCCGCGCTGCCCTGAGGGAAATGGTTATTCCCGGCCTGATGGCGGTTATTGTTCCGCTTACGGTCGGACTGCTGCCATTCCTGGGTAAAGAGGCTTTGGGCGGACTGCTGGCCGGAGCGCTGGTCACCGGTGTGCTGCAGGCAATCAACATGGCGAACGCAGGCGGAGCCTGGGATAACGCCAAAAAGTTCATCGAAGCCGGAAACCACGGCGGCAAGGGCAGCGACGCCCACAAGGCTGCCGTTGTAGGCGATACCGTGGGTGATCCCTTCAAGGATACAGCCGGGCCTTCGCTGAATATCCTGATTAAGCTGATGAGTATTGTAGCGCTTGTTTTTGCGCCGCTATTTTTCTAAAGAACGAACCTGAAAGCCCGGCCTCGTGCCGGGCTTTTTTTTAAAGGCGCCCCCGGCAATGTGTACCGCCAGCTGATAACCGGGTGTCCGCCGTGAGGCGGAATATAGGAGAAACCTGATCCAAGGCTTAACGGGGACGGACTATCATTCTCTCTCGGGGAGGTTTCCTGAAAATATCGCTTTAATTGAACGAAAAATAAGAGCAGGTGATAATATGGATTACCGCAAGGCGGGAGTTGATATTGAAGCCGGTGAAAGGGCTGTGGAGAGGATCAAGGGTTTGGCCCGCTCAACTTTCCGGCCCGAAGTACTGGACGGCCTGGGCGGTTTTGGCGGCATGTTTAAGCCCGACCTGGAAGGAATGAAAAGCCCTGTCCTGGTCGCCGGCTGTGACGGGGTGGGCACAAAGCTGAAAATTGCTTTTGCTGCCCACAGGCACGACTCGGTGGGGATAGACTGCGTGGCCATGTGTGTAAATGATATTTTGGTCCAGGGAGCAGAACCGCTTTTCTTTCTTGATTACCTGGCCACGGGCAAGCTTGTCCCTGAACAGGCCGAGGAGATTGTGAAAGGTGTAGCCGAGGGCTGCCGCCAGGCCGGCTGCGCCCTGCTTGGAGGCGAAATGGCCGAAATGCCCGATTTCTACAGCCCCGGCGAATACGACCTGGCCGGTTTTGCCGTCGGACTGGCCGACCAGGAAAAGCTGGTCAGGGGGTCATTAGCGGCCCCGGGAGATGTCCTGGTTGGCCTCGCTTCAACGGGCCTGCACAGCAACGGTTACTCCCTGGCCCGTAAAGTCCTGCTGGAAGCGGCAGCGATGCCGCTGACCGATTTTCAGCCGATCTTAAAAGCGACCCTGGGCGAGGAGATGCTGAAACCGACCAGGATCTACGTAAAGCCTGTCCTGGAAGCGCTGAAAATTTTTAAGGTCAAAGCGATGTCCCATATAACGGGAGGCGGTTTGCCCGGTAACCTGCCCCGCACCCTGCCGAAAACGGCCGATGCCGAGCTCGACCCGCTCAACTGGCCCGTTCCGCCTGTTTTCGGCATGATTTCCGAACTGGGCTCTGTAGCCCGGGAAGAGATGTTCAGGGTTTTCAACATGGGTATCGGTTACGTAGTCGTCCTGCCCGAAGAAGAAGCTGACACCGCCGTTGATCATTTTAACTCTGCCGGCTTACCGGCTTACCGGATCGGGATGATTCGCCCCGGCAGCGGAAAAGTAGTCTTTAAATAACGAATGCTCCGGAAAAAGGTGGAGGAAAACCGGCCCCGGGGCAGAATTAATCAACGAAACCTTTTTAATGCCTATAAAGTCAAAAGATAGGAGCATTCTGGATGAAGCGCATTGCCGTGCTTGCATCGGGGCAGGGAACGAACCTGGAAGCGATCCTGGAGGCTGCCGCGGCCGGCGACCTCTGCGGCCGGGTGACCCTGGTTATAAGCGATAAAGAAGAAGCGCCGGCCTTGAAACGTGCTGAAAAACGCGGAATTACCGCGCTGTTTGTCGACCCCCGCGCTTACGCCGGCCGCGAGGACTACGACCGGGCCCTGGTGTCCGCGCTGGTCAAGGCAGACGTAGAACTGGTCCTTTTAGCCGGTTTTATGCGGATTTTGTCCCCTTTGTTTGTCAAATCATTCCCATTGCAGATCATGAATATCCATCCTTCCCTGCTGCCGTCATTTACCGGCGCAGATGGTATTGAACAGGCGCTGGCCCACGGGGTAAAAGTGACAGGCTGCACCGTTCACTTTGTTGACGAAGGCCTAGACAGCGGCCCGATTATCCTGCAGGAAGCGGTTCCGGTAATCCAGGGCGACAGCCCCGCTACCCTGAGGCAGAGAATCCAGGCCTTAGAACACCGCCTCTATACGACGGCGATTAATCTATACTGCCGGGGCAGGCTGAAGGTGGAAGAGAAGAGGTGTTTCATCCTTGAATAAAAGAAGAGCGCTGATCAGCGTTTCCGATAAACGGGGGGCGGTTGAACTGGCCCGCGGCCTGATCGCTCTCGGTTTTGAAATCATATCAACGGGAGGGACGGCTAAAAGCCTCGTTGAAGCCGGCCTCGCTGTAACCCCGGTTGCTGAAGTGACCGGTTTTCCGGAGATTTTGGGCGGCAGGGTTAAGACCCTGAACCCGCGTATTCACGCCGGAATCCTGGCCCGGCTCGATGACGAAGAACAGCGCCAGGAGCTGGAAAAGCACGGGGTAACCCCGATCGAACTTGTGGCCGTTAACCTTTATCCTTTTGCGGCTGCGGTTGCCAGACCGGGGGCTGCCCACGAAGATGCAGTTGAAAATATCGATATCGGCGGACCGGCCATGGTGCGCGCGGCGGCGAAAAATCACGCGAGTGTTACCGTAGTGGTCAACCCCGACCGCTACCCGGAAATACTGGCTCAACTTGAAAGTAATGGGTCGGTAGGGGATCAGACCCGCCTGAAGCTGGCGGCAGAAGCTTTCGCCCACACCGCTGCCTACGATGCCATGATCGCTTCCTATTTTACCGAACTGCCCGGAACATCTGAGGGGCGTTTCCCAAAACAGTTCAGCCTTTCCTTTAATAAAATGCAGGAGCTCAGGTACGGGGAGAACCCCCAGCAGGATGCGGTATTCTATGCTCAGGCCGCCGGCCTTTACGGCCTGGCCGGGGCAAAGCAGCTGCAGGGTAAAGAACTTTCATTTAACAACCTGAACGATCTTCATGCCGCCCGCGAGCTGGCCCTTGAATTCGATGAACCGGTCGCCGTGGCGGTCAAACATGCCAATCCCTGCGGGGTCGGGCGGGCAGAAAGCATCGCCGAAGCTTACCGCCTCGCTTTCAGGGCCGATCCGGTTTCTATTTTCGGGGGCATCATTGCCCTGAACCGAGAGGTTGATGAAGAAACGGCCCGACAGATGGCAGAAATATTCTTAGAAGCGGTAATCGCCCCCGCGTTCAGCCCGGAAGCGCTGAAATTATTAAAAGAAAAAAGCGATCTGCGCCTGCTTCAGGCTGCGCCGCTGACGGCGGGCCAGGATCAATACGACCTGAAAAAGGTTGACGGCGGGCTGCTGCTGCAGACGATCGACCGCAATCGGATTACCCTGAAAGAGGCGAAACCGGTAACCGGTAGAAAACCCGGCATTGACGAGCTTGAAATGCTCCTTTTTGCCCAGAAAGTGGTTAAGCATGTCCGTTCGAACGCTATTGTGGTCGGGGGAAGGAACCGCACCTTCGGGATTGGTGCCGGCCAGATGAGCCGCATTGCGGCGGCGAAAATTGCTCTTGCCCAGGCCGGGGACAGCGCCCGCGGCGCGGTAATCGGTTCTGATGCTTTCTTTCCTTTTCCCGATACCGTGGAAGAGGCGGCGGCAGCCGGTATTACCGCCATTGTGCAGCCGGGCGGTTCGCTAAAAGACGCAGAATCGATTGAAGCCTGCAACCGGCACGGGATTACCATGATTTTTACGGGCAGGCGCTATTTTAAACATTAATGAGTGGCCGGGTTTTCCCGGCCGGGAGGTGCTGTTTTTGCGTGTTTTAATTGTAGGCGGTGGCGGGCGCGAGCATGCCCTGGCCTGGAAACTGTCACAAAGCCCCCTGCTGAGTAAATTATACTGCGCGCCTGGAAATGCCGGCATTGCCGGCCTGTCTGAGTGCGTGCAAATTTCACCCGACGAGAGCGATAGATTAGCCAAATGGGCCCTCGAAAAGAAGATTGATTTAACCGTGGTTGGGCCGGAGGCGCCGCTTGCTTCGGGCCTGGCCGATCGTTTTCGCAGCCTTGGCCTGACTGTTTTCGGACCCGGTCGCGACGGGGCCAGGCTGGAAGGCAGCAAGGTTTGGGCCAAGGAAAAAATGCGCCAGTACGGAATACCCACCGCCTCCTTTGCTGTATTCAGCTCTTACAGGGACGCTCATGATTATCTGGAGAACTATGGTGACAGGCCGGTTGTGGTAAAAGCAGACGGCCTGGCGGCAGGCAAGGGAGTAACCGTGGCAGCCGGCCGGGCAGAAGCTGTTGAAGCGCTGCGCCTGATCATGGAAGAGCGCCGCTTTGGCGATTCAGGTGAGCAGGTGGTGATCGAAGAGTGCCTGGAAGGTGAAGAGGTTTCCGTTCTCGCTATAACTGACGGGAAAAAGCTCCTGGTTATGCCTTCAGCCCAGGATCACAAAGCGGTCGGCGAGGGTGACAGCGGCCCGAACACGGGCGGAATGGGAGCTTATTCACCGGCCCCAATTTTTACCACTCTGCTGGCCGAACAGACAGACAGGGAGGTTTTTCAACCCCTGTTGGAAGGTTTTGCCCGGGAAGGCATTGATTTCAGGGGCATAATCTATGCCGGCCTGATGGTCAGGGAGGGAAACTTAAGCGTACTAGAGTTTAATGTCCGCTTCGGCGACCCCGAGGTCCAGGCCATTATTCCCCGTCTTGAATCAGACCTGCTGCCGCTGCTGCTGCAGGCGGCAGAGGGCGATTTAAGCAAGGCTGAGGCCCGCTGGAAAGAAGAGGCGGCTGTCTGTGTAGTGATCGCCTCCGGAGGATATCCCGGGAGCTATAGAACCGGGTTTCCCATCGAAGGGATAGAGGAAGCTGAAGCGTTGGGCGGCGGAAATGTAGCCGTATTCCATGCCGGCACAGCTTTAGATAACGGATCGGTTGTCACTGCCGGAGGCCGCGTTCTGGGCGTCACCGCCTGGGACATGGATCTGAAAAAAGCGGTAGAGCTTGCCTACCGGGCTGTAGAGAGGATCAGTTTTGAAAATGCCTACAGCCGCCGCGATATTGCCTACAGGGCCCTGAAGTAAAACGGTACTGTTTTAAAGCTGAAAAGATTTCCTAACCGGCGGAGGTGTTCCCGCGTTGAATAAAACGGTAGTAATCGGCTATGCGCGCACCCCTTTTGGCCGCTATCTGGGTCAGCTTAGCCGGATCCCTGCGGTTGATCTCGGGGCGCTGACGATCGATGAATCCCTGCGCCGCGGTGCGCTGCCTGCCTGGGATGTAGACTATGTTTTCATGGGGATGGTGGTCCAGGCCGGGGCGGGACAGATTCCCTCGAGGCAGGCCACGATTAAAGCGGGGCTGCCTGAGAGCGTTCCTTCAGATACGATTAACAAGGTTTGCGCCTCGGGCCTGCGGGCTGCCAACCTTGGCGAGCTGCTGATCCGCTCGGGCGAGGCAGCGGTGGTTGCGGCAGGCGGCATGGAGAACATGAGCGCCGTTCCCTACTATATGAACAGTGTAAGGAATGGTGCAAGGATGGGTGATTTCCGGGTAGTGGACGGCATGGTTCACGACGGGCTCTGGTGCCCCTTCCATAATGTCCACATGGGAGTGCACGGCAGCGCCGTTCCCGCCGAGCACGGTATTACCCGCGAAGCGATGGATCACTGGGCCCTGCGCAGCCACAACAGGGCAGTTGCCGCGATTGACGGGGGCCGTTTTGACGATGAAATAATTGGCGTGCCCTTGATAA
Source organism: Syntrophomonadaceae bacterium (assembly GCA_007132095.1). Taxonomy (GTDB): domain Bacteria; phylum Bacillota; class Dethiobacteria; order DTU022; family DTU022; genus SLPH01. Next base: position 26,128 of record SLPH01000219.1, read on the forward strand.
AAAAGCCTGCTTTTACCGCAGATGAGCTGCCCAGGCGGGATACAAGTTACGAAAAGCTGGCTGCCCTGCCCCCGGCCTTTGAAAAGGACGGCCTGGTTACGGCCGGTAATGCCCCGGCTATCAGTGACGGCGCTGCGGCGCTGATCCTTGCATCAGGCCAATATGCCGTTTCCCGTAAACTTGAACCGCTGGCCGAGATTGTCGCCCACGCCCAGGTGTCGCTTGAACCGCGTTACATAGCCACTGTTCCTTATGCCGCGGCAAAGGCGGCTCTTGATAAGGCCGGTTTCGACGCGAAGAAGCTTGACTTGATTGAGATCAATGAAGCTTTTGCCGCTGTAGCCCTGACCTGCATAAAGCTGGGCGGCTGGAACGAGGATATTGTCAATGTAAACGGAGGCGCTGTTGCCCTCGGGCATCCGATCGGAGCCAGCGGTGCCAGAATCCTGATCACCCTGATCAGCGAACTGCGGCGGCGGGGCGGCGGTTACGGCCTGGCCACGATCTGCAGCGGTGCCGCCCAGGGCGAAGCAACGCTGGTTAAAGTCGGTTAGACCATGGGGAGAAAAATTTGACATTTGCCCTGTCAGAATATCACCAGCAAAAAAAAGAGGAGTTCAGGCGCTTTGCCGCCGCTGAGCTTGACAGCGGCAGCGAATTTCCGTGGACTAACCTTAACAGGGCGGCTGCTAAAGGTTACATGGGGCTGCCGCTGCCAAAAGAATGGGGCGGGGGCGGGGAGGATTTCCTTACCTACATCCTCTTAATTGAAGCTGTTTCAGCGGTTTGCGCTTCCACAGGGGTTATTATGGCGGTACACACTTCAGTTGGCACTTACCCGCTTTTCCTCTACGGCCGGGATGAACAGAAAAAGCGTTACCTGGAAAAGCTGGCCCGGGGAGAAATGCTCGGCGCATTTGCCCTGACTGAAACCGGCGCCGGTTCCGATGCTGCTGCTATCACTACCACCGCTACCAGGGTTAAGGGCGGTTACAGGATCAATGGCTGCAAGATATTTATTACCGGCGGAGGCGAAGCCGATCTCTACACAGTTTTTGCCCTGGTGAGTCCCCCGGGAGGAAGAAGGGCAATGGCCGTTTTTCTTGTCGAAAAAGGGGCCCCCGGGTTAGAAGTTTCGCCGCCGGAGAGGAAGATGGGTCTGAACCGTTCCGCCACGACAGCGCTTTATTTTAACGATCTCTTCGTGCCGGAGGAAAACCGGCTTGGCGAAGAGGGGGCCGGTTTTGGCATTGCCATGTCCCTGCTTGACGGGGGACGGATCGGGATTGCCGCCCAGGGGCTGGGGCTGGCCGGGGCCTGCCTCGATTATACGGCGGCGCTGCTGAAAAAAAGGATTGAAGCGGACATTGAGGTGGGCCAGGGCAGCCTTTTTACCCTGGCCGATCTGAGCGCCCGTAAGCAGGCGGCGGCGCTGCTTACATACAGGGCCGCGGTGGTTAAAGGCTGCGGCAGGCGCTGCACTGGCCAGGCTTCAATGGCCAAGCTGTTTTCCACCGACCTGGCCGTGGAAGCGGCGGCCCGCTGCCTGGATTTGGCGGGACTTGAAGGTATGAGCGATAATAATCCCCTGGCCCGCTATTTTCGCGATGCCAAGGTTACCCAGATCTATGAAGGCAGCAACCAGATCCAGAGGATCGTTATTGCCAGGGAGCTGCATGGCGGCTGAAAAACCGGCCGGTGCAGTAATATATAAATTGCAAGAAGATAACTTTTTAGGAGGCGATGGCAAACGATGAACTTTACACTGACCGAGGAGCAGGAACTGACCCGCAAAATGGTGCGCGATTTTGCCGAGAAGGAGCTAAAACCAGGCGCGGATGAAAGAGACGAAAAAGAAGAGTTTTGCCGCGAGCATTTCGATAAGATGGGCGAACTTGGCCTGACCGGTATACCCTGGCCCGAAGAATACGGCGGGGGGGAATGTGATTTTATTAATTATGTTATCGCCGTCGAAGAGCTCTCCAGGGTGGAAGCTTCGGCCGGCACAACCCTTTCGGCTCACACATCGCTGGCCGGGTGGCCGGTTTATAAGTACGGCAATGAAGATCAAAAGAAAAAGTATTTAGAACCGATGGCCCTGGGCGAAAAGCTGGGCGCATATGCGCTGACTGAAGCCACCGCCGGCACCGACGCCGCTTCCATGCGCACCACCGCGGTTCCGGATGGAAACAACTACATTTTGAACGGAAACAAGATCTTTATCACCAATGCCGGGGATGCGGAAGTTTATATCGTCTTCGCCGTGACGGATAAGGAAAAGAAGGCCAAAGGAGTCAGCGCTTTTATCGTCGATAAGGAGGCACCCGGCTTTTCGTTCGGCAAAAAAGAGAAGAAGATGGGCCTGCGTTCTTCGCCGACCCTGGAGCTGATTTTTGAAAACTGTCCTGTGCCGAAGGAGAACCTGCTCGGCAAGGAAGGCGAAGGTTTTAAAATTGCCATGAGCACTCTTGACGGAGGCCGTAACGGGATTGCCGCCCAGGCGGTCGGTATTGCCCAGGGGGCGATGGAAGAAGCGGCCGCTTATGCTAAATCCCGCGAGCAGTTTGGCCAGCCGATAGCCAATTTCCAGGCCATTTCCTTTATGCTGGCCGACATGGCTACCAGGATCGAGGCTGCCCGCCTTTTAACTTACCAGGCTGCTTTTCTGGAAAGCGAAGGTCTGCCCTATGGGAAAGCTTCGGCGATGGCTAAACTTTATGCTTCGGAAGTGGCGATGGAAGTAACCACTAACGCGGTCCAGATATTCGGAGGCTACGGATACACCCGCGACTACCCGGTTGAACGCTTCATGCGCGACGCCAAGATTACCCAGATTTACGAGGGCACCAGCGAGGTGCAGAGGCTGGTTATTTCCCGTTACGTTCTCAGTTAAGCGTAAGAGAGGAGCAGTAAATTATGAATACGAAAAAACCGGGCCTGGTGATGGTTTTTACCGGCGACGGCAAGGGAAAAACGACCGCGGCGGTGGGCCAGGCCTTAAGGGCCCTGGGGCACGGGTTCCGGGTTTACATGATTCACTTTATGAAAGGGCGGGATTATGGCGAATTCATGGCTGCAGAGAAGCTGCCCGGTTTGACGATCGACCGGGCCGGCAGGGACTGTTTTGTCAAACGCGACGATCCCGATCCGGTTGACCTGGAACTGGCCCGGGAGGGCTTCGAGCGAGCCCGGGAAGCGGTCACCGGGGGCGAATATGACCTGGTGGTCTTAGACGAAATAAACGTGGCGGTAGATTACGGACTCCTGGAAGAGGCTGCGCTGCTGGAACTGCTCGATCTTAAACCGGAAGGCGTGACCCTTATCCTGACCGGCCGGGGCGCTTCGCCGGAACTGGTGAAAAGGGCGGATATGGTCAGCGAGATTTTGGCGATCAAGCATCATTACAACGAAGGGGCAGACTGCTGCCCCGGGATCGAGTATTAAGCTGGAGATAGCGGGGGCTGCTGATGGATAAACTGGTTTCGGACCTGCTGCAGGGTAACCGGAGAGCGGCGGCACGGCTGATTACGATCATTGAAAACGATGATCCGGCCAGGGTTGAACTGCTGCAGCAGGTTTACCCGCACGGCGGCAGGGCTTTCGTGATCGGCATTACCGGTTCCCCGGGATCGGGTAAAAGCTCGCTCGTTGACAGGCTGCTCGGCCTGATCAGGGCAGATAAAATGAGCGCCGGCATTATTGCCGTCGACCCGACCAGCCCTTTCAGCGGCGGCGCTATCCTGGGCGACAGGATCAGGATGCAGGATCATGCCCTTGATGAAGATGTATTTATCCGCAGCATGGGGACCAGGGGCAGCCTGGGCGGCCTGTCCAGATCAACCGCAGAGGCGATCCAGGTTCTTGACGCCCTGGGAAAAGATCTGATCATTGTTGAAACGGTGGGTGTGGGGCAGTCGGAAGTCGATATTGTTAAAACTGCCGACACAACCGTTGTTGTCCTTACCCCTGCCGGCGGAGACAGCGTTCAGACAATTAAGGCCGGCATCATGGAGATAGCGGATATTTTTGCCGTTAACAAGGCTGACCTGCCCGGTGTTGAGAGGACGGTAGCCGAGTTAAACGCCATGCTGGACATGAAACCGGACCGTTCTTACCGGCCGCCGGTGATCAAAACAATCTCTACCGACGGTTCCGGGATTGAAGCCCTCTGGGAAGCGATCAGGG
>SLPH01000013.1 GCA_007132095.1 Syntrophomonadaceae bacterium
GGAGTTTTCGTTACCGCTTTTTCCACTCCAGGTCAGAAGCTCATTCCTACTCTGCAAAGGTTAAGGGCAGGGTAACGGTTCGGAAAACTAATTTAGAGGACGTATTTTTTTGTCTTACCGGCAGAAAGGCGGCAGAGATAGCGGGATGAAAGCAATACTGTGGCGGGAATGGCTTCTTTTCAAACGGCAGTTCTGGAAAATTACTGCGGCTGCTTTAACCCTGCCTTCCCTTTACATGCTCGCTTTCGGGTGGGGGCTTGGCGAGAGGGTTCAGCTTCCGGATCAAAGCTATATTAGCTTTATCGTGCCCGGAATTATGGCCCTGGCCACGATGAATATTTCTTTCAGCGCGGTTGCGGTAAAACTAAATATTGAAAAGGTCTACGAAAAAAATCTCGAGCTGATGATCATGGCCCCGCTGCGCATGCCTTTCTTTGCCCTGGCAAAAATTAGCACCGGTATGTTAAGAGGGCTTTACGCGGCCTCCCTGATCTGCGCCCTGGCTTACCTGTTCGGGGTCTCCCTGCAGCCGGGAATGCAACTGCTGCTTCTCGTGGTTATAAACTGCCTCGTTTTTTCCGCCCTCGGTTTTTTAGCCGGCATGACAGTCAGCTCCCACCAGGATTTGAACCGGGTTAATTCATTTGCCCTCGTCCCGATGGCTTTTTTATGCGGCACCTTTTTCCCCCTGGACCAGGTGCCGGCCCTGGCCCGTCATATTATCCTGGCTTTACCGCTGACCCATTCTGTCCAGGGGATGCGGGCAGTTGCTTCCGGAGCGGTGATTCCGTCCGGTTCTTTAGCAATCCTTGCTTTATATTTTCTCTTGTTCCTTGGCATCGGAACCTGGTTAAGTTACAGGCTTGACGCATCTTCATAATGAAAGGAGAGCATGTACTTGAATAAAAAAGGCTTAATCGTTCTTGGTCACGGCAGCAGGGCTCCCGAGGCAACGGAAACCCTAGCTGAAATTACGGCGATGGTAGCTGCGAAAACAGATTATGCCCGGGTGGCGTATGCTTCACTACAGCTCAGCGAACCCGGTCTGCCGGCAGTGGTAGACGAAATGGTTGGACTGGGGATCAGGGATATCCTGGTTTTACCATTCCTGATTGCCGTCGGTCAGCACCTGAAGAGTGATATTCCGGCTGAACTGGCTTTGCTTGGTGAGAAATACCCCGGGCTGCAGTACAAACTGGCCGGGCCGCTTGGCGCCGACCCGCGCCTGGCCGAAGTCCTGCTCGACCGCGCTGCGGAAGCGGAGAAGGGCCGATGAAATCGTTTTGTACCGACCCGGAGGCCATTGAATCAAAAAGCATGGCCATTATTGAAAATACTCTTGGCCAGGCGGCAGAGCAGTTTGATCCGAAGAGTTTAACCCTGGTAAAAAGGGTGATCCATACCACGGCTGATTTTGAGTATGCCGACCTGATGGCTATATCGCCGGGGGCAATTGAGGCCGGTATTGCCGCGCTTAGTGAGGGGGGGCAGGTTCTTGTTGCCGATACGAACATGATCTGCGCCGGGATCAATAAGGCCTTTCTTCAAAGATTTGGCGCCAGGGCAGAATGCCTCGTTGCCCTGCAGTCAACCCGCGAAGAAGCGCTTAAGCATGGTCTTACACGCTCGATGGTTAATATCAGACGCGCTGTTGAAATCTATCCGAAAGCGCTTTATATCATTGGCAACGCCCCGACCGCACTTTATGAACTGCTGCGTCTGTACAATGAAAATAAAGTTGAGCCGGCCCTTGTTGTCGGTGTGCCGGTCGGTTTTGTCGAGGCGGAAGAATCTAAAGAAGAGCTGCTCGGCTCAAAAGTTCCTCATATTACCGTTCGTGGCCGGAAAGGCGGAAGCACGGTTGCGGTTGCTATCGTTAATGGTCTGCTTAAATTGGCCTCGAAGGGAGTTCGTTAAACGTGAGCTGGCAGTATACGGTTACAGAAGGGCGCAGGCTCAGGCGAGGCTACAGTACCGGTTCATGCGCTGCCGCAGCGGCAAAGGCTGCGGTAGGGATGCTTTACGGCGGTATTACTGTTGATGTTGTCACCATTGACACCCCTGCCGGGGTCAGGCTGGCCATGGCTGTCGGCAATATTGAGCGAGGGCAGGAGGCGGTCTCCTGCTCTGTAGTAAAGGACGCCGGAGATGACCCCGATATTACTGACGGTGTACTGGTCTTTGCCAGGGCCGTTCCGCTTGACGTTCCGGAGATCCTGATCAAAGCGGGAAGAGGCGTTGGTATTGTAACCAGGCCGGGTTTACAGGTCCCTGTTGGTAAACCGGCCATTAATCCCATGCCCGAGAAAATGATCCTCAAAGAAGTGAAGTCTCTTCTGCCGCCCGGGCGGGGGGTGGAAATTGAAATAAGCTTACCCGACGGGGAGCGGCTGGCCCGTAAAACGCTCAATGCCAGGCTGGGGGTTATTGGGGGGCTTTCCATCCTCGGCACTACCGGGATTGTTGAACCGATGTCGGAAAAATCATATCGAGACACCCTGGCTCTTGAACTTGGGGCTATGAAAAAAGAACATAAAGGCCCGGCCGTACTGGTTAGCGGGAACTATGGGCGCACCATGGCCCTGGAACAATTTGACCTGCCGCCTGAAGCGGTGGTAAAAATCGGCAACCTGGTCGGTTTCGCTCTTGATCGCTGCATGGAACTTCAATTTAAAAAGGTTTTGCTGATCGGGCATATCGGTAAGTTGATCAAAGTTACAGCCGGGATCTTTAACACTCACAGCAGGGTAGCCGACGCCCGCTTTGAAATTTTTGCCGCCCAGGCAGCTCTTGCCGGAGCTGGCAGGGAAACTTTATTACAGTTGCAGGATAGCGGCACTACCGAAGAGATGGCCGATATTCTTGCCGCTGCCGCCGGGAATGAAATATTTACGCGTTTGGCAGAACAAGCCAGCGCCAAAGCATCAGCGTACCTGCATGGTGAGGTTGAAATTGGGACCGTGCTGTTCAACTTCCGGCGCGGCCTGCTCGGGATGGATGAAAGCGCTGTTGCGATGATGGAGGACCTTAAAAGTGGTTAAGCTATACGTGCTCGGGGTTGGCCCCGGCTCGCCCGACTATCTAACGCCCGCTGTAGTCAGGGCTGCCCGCAAATGTGATCTGCTGGTGGGCGGCAGTCGCAATCTTGCCCTTTTCAGCCATTTAGGCCTTGATTCTCTGGAAATAAAGGGCAGTCTGCAGCCGGTTTTCGATCGGATCAGGGAGGTAATGACCAGACGGCAGGTTGGCATTCTTGTTTCCGGCGACGCCGGGCTCTACAGCATCATGCCCAGCCTCAAAAGAGAGTTCGGCGATCAGGCGTTGGAGGTCTACCCCGGCATTAGCGCTGCCCAGTATATGTTCGCCCGTATAGGTATGAGCTGGCAGGATGCGCGTTTCATCAGCGTGCATGGGCGGAAAATCGATCAGCTTATTCCCGTGGTTCAGAATAACGCTGTTGTGGCTGTTTTTACCGATAAAATCAATACGCCTGCACTTATCTGCCGGATCCTTCTCCTATCCGGCTTAAAAGAGCGCCAGGTCTACGTGGGGGAAAATCTTTCATACGGGGATGAAAAAATCCATGCAGGGCGGCCGGAAGACTTCCTGGGGCTGGATAGTTCCCCAATCAATATGGTGGTGATTGCTGATGAATGATGATAATTTGAGCCATAAAGGCAGGGTCGCTCCCGGGCTGCCCGACGAACTTTTTGAGCGCGGGGCGGTGCCGCTGACCAAGAGCGAAATACGCTGCCTGACCCTGGCCAGGCTGGATTTGCGCGAAGGACAGACAGTTTTGGATGTCGGGGCAGGCAGCGGCGGTTTAACGGTTGAATGTTCCCTGCTCTTAAAGCAGGGCCGCGTTTACGCTGTTGAACGCGAAGCCGAGGCGGTGGCGCTGATCAGGGCTAATTGCAAACGGTTTGGGCTAAATAATGTTACTCTCCTTGAGGGCGAGGCGCCAGAGATCCTCAAGGGTGTCGCATATGCAGATCGCATTATTGTTGGTGGCAGCGGGGGTAAATTGTCGTCAATCCTTGAAAAGGCCTACACCCTTCTTCCCGAAGGCGGAAAGGTTGTAATCAACTGCCTTCTTCTTGAGACCCTGGCCGGCAGTTTAAGGCTGCTTGCTGCCAGCGGCTTCATTGAATCCTCCTACATTCAGGCCGCTATTTCACGCTCTCAAGAACTGGGCGGCGGAACATACCTGAAGCCCATTAATCCGGTCTATATTGTTTCGGCCCGGAAAGGATGAGAATGATGCAAGGAATATTTTATGGCATTGGCGTTGGCCCGGGCGATCCCGAGCTGTTGACCTGCAAAGCGGCCAGGATTTTGTCTGAAGTCGAAGCAGTGGCCGTGCCGGTTGCAGAAAAAGGGAAGGAAAGCACCGCCTACGGTATTGCTTTTAACTACATCCGACCGGGCTGCGAAATAATTTCCATTGATTTCCCCATGACCCGGGATAGGATCCGCCTTGAGAAAGCCTGGGCTGAGGCAAGATCCGCCCTTCAGGGCTGTCTCGACCAGGGCCGGTCGATCGCTTTTTTAACCCTGGGGGATCCGATGCTCTACAGCACCTATATCTATCTCTTTTATCATCTCCGCGAGAAAGGGTACCGGGTCGAAACTGTTCCTGGGATAAGCGCATTTAGCGCCGCTGCAGCATCAGCCGGGGTGCCTCTGGCGCTTGGCGATGAGAAGATGGCGCTTATGCCTGGCGAGGCAGCTGTCGCCCTGTCATCGAAAGAGCTTTCCTCCTTTGAAACCCTTGTTCTCTTTAAAGTTTCCGGCTGCTATGAAAAAGTGTTGGCAGCCCTTAAGCTGGCCGGCCGCCTGCCCGGCACTATCCTGGTCCAATCCTGCGGCATGCCCGGTGAAATCATAACCAGCGATTTGGAAGCGGAAAAAGTCGGAGAGCTTTCATATTTTTCTCTCCTTATTTCGCGAAAGGAGCCATTCAATTTATGACCGTCTACTTTGTGGGATCCGGACCCGGCGATCCCGATCTACTAACTCTTAAGGGAGAACGACTTCTGAAAGAGGCCGACCTGATTGTTTACGCCGGTTCCCTGGTTAATCCTGAGCTTCTCGGAAAAGCAAAACAGGGCTGCCGGGTTCTGGATAGCTCCGGTATGCACCTGGAACAGATCTGCACGGAAATGATCGGCTGCTCTGTTAAGGGGGGGCTGGTTGTGCGCTTGCAAAGCGGTGATCCGGGTATCTTCGGAGCCCTGCGCGAGCAGATGAAGTTTTTAACGGATGCGGGAGTTGAATACAAGATGGTTCCGGGGGTAAGTTCTTTCTCCGCTGCTGCCGCGGCGGTAGGCAGGGAGTATACCCTGCCTGAAATTTCGCAGACCATTATTCTGACCCGCCTGGCCGGGCGCACCCCTGTTCCTGCCGAACAGGCTTTGGGCAAACTGGCTGCTCATAAAGCTTCAATGGCGATATTCTTAAGCGTCGGCATGATTGACGATGTTGTGAACGAACTGAAGCGGGGTTATGCTGATACAACCCCTGTCGCCGTGGTCTACAAGGCATCCTGGCCGCAGGAAAAAGTGATCGATGGAACAGTTGGCGACATTGCGGAAAAAGTAAAAGCGGCCGGTTTGAAGCTCAGCGCCCTGATCCTGGTTGGCGATTTTCTGGGTGACCCGATCAGCGCATCCAAGCTTTACGATCGTTCATTTAGCCACGGTTTCAGGGAGGGCGAAAAGTGAAAACGGCCATCATCGCCCTGACCTTGAACGGGCTTGAAAGGGCCAAAACTCTCAGTGCTGCTTTCGACGCCTGCGAGGTTTACGTTCCGTTACGGTTTATGGACCATTTAGCGCCGGGCACCGCCGGTTTTACTCCCTTTGAGCCCGATTTCCGGAGCGCGGCGGCCAAAATTTTCAAGCAATATGATGCCTTAATCTTTATCGCTGCGGTTGCGGTAGCTGTACGGGCAATCGCTCCCTGCCTGAACGGTAAGGAAAAAGACCCGGCAGTAGTTGTCATAGATGATGGCAGCCGCTACGCAATCAGCCTGCTCTCCGGGCACCTGGGCGGCGCTAATGAGCTTGCCGCAAAGATTGCCGGCCTGATCGGCGCCGAGGCGGTTATTACGACTGCCACAGATGGCCGTAAAGTTACCTCTTTTGACAGTCTCGCCCGGCAGTTTGGCTGGTCAATCGAAAATCTTCCTGTGCTTAAAGAAATCAGCGCTGCCCTTCTCGAAGAAAGGGAGATTTTGCTATATAGCGATCAACCTGTTGAAGCATACCTCCAGGGCAGGATCAGGGTAGTGCAGGAACCGGAAAAGCTTTTAGCGGCCGAGCATGGTTCTGTTGTGATTAGCAGCCGCCGGGAAGTCATTTTGCCGCTTCCTGCCGGACCCTGTCTTTTGTTGCGACCGCGAAATATTGCCGCCGGGGTAGGCTGCCGTAAAGGAGTTTTACCCGGTCCCATCATTGAGGCCGTCAGGGGTGCTTTTGAAAGTGCCGGCCTGGCCATAGAGTCACTGTCCTGCCTGGCCAGCGGAGAGTTTAAGTCCGGCGAACCCGGCCTGCTTGAGGCGGCAAAGACCTTCGGTGTTCCTTTCAAAACGTATGAAAGGGAAGCAATAGAGCGTCAGACCTTGGCCGGCAGGACCTCTTCTTTCGTTGAAAGCCAGGTAGGGGTTGGCGCTGTTGCCGAGCCCTGTGCGGTTCTTGGCAGCGGGGAAGGGATGCTCATTCAGCCCGTGATCAGGGGCGGCGGCATAACTGTAGCCCTGGCCGAGGGGCCCTTGATTCCGAAAGAAAGGCTGCCAGGTTCATAGGCGCAAAATTATTCTTGTCAGTATAAGTTTTCGGGGGCTGCGGGGTTTTTATGAAGGCAAAAAATTGGCCTGCATAAGGGAGAGCAATAATTGAAAGGGTGGTCGCTATGTCAGGCGATAAAGGGCGGGTCAGCGTTGTCGGCATTGGCCCGGGAGCGCCGGGTTATCTTACCGACAGGGCGTTTAAGGCAATAAAGGAAAGCGAGATCGTGATTGGTTACAGGCTTTATATTCAGCAGGTTGAACATTTAACGGCGGGTAAGGAAATAATATCCTCATCGATGGGCCGGGAAGTGGATCGATGCCGTTTTGCCGTTGAAAAGGCTCTGCAGGGCCACAGGGTGGCCCTGGTCAGCGGTGGAGATCCCGGCGTTTACGGGATGGCCGGTCTGCTGCTCCAGGTAGCCGGTGAAGGAGAAAACGAACCGGCCATAGAAATTATTCCGGGTATTACTGCGGCCGGCGCGGCTGCAGCAGTGCTTGGGGCTCCTTTGATGCACGATTACGCTTCAATCAGCTTAAGCGATTTGCTGACGCCCTGGGATTTAATCGCCAAGAGGCTGGAAGCGGCAGCGGGAGCAGATTTCGTGATAGTGATCTACAACCCCCGCAGCAGGGGGCGGGAAGATCTGCTGTCGAGGGCTGTTGAGATTATCTCTTCCCGCCAGGGGAGCAAAACGGCAGCGGCGATAGTGCGCGGGGCCGGGAGGCCGCAGGAAAAACGCTGGCAGACCACCCTGGGCGAGCTGCCCGGCCTGGTTGAAGAAGTTGATATGGCTTCGCTGGTGATAATAGGTAACAGCAAAACCTACTGGAAAAATGGCAGGATGATTACTCCCAGGGGGTATCGCATATGATCCTGGTCCTGGCCGGAACAAGCGAAGGCCGGGCTATGGCCCGATCGCTGGAAATGGAAGGCCGCCGGGTCATGGCTTCTACCGTCACCGCTTATGGCAGGGAACTGTTAAGACGCCATTTTAAAGGTGAAATTCTATCCGGCCCCCTTGATCTGGGCCGCTTCCTGGAAGTAATCCAGGAAAAGGGGATTGATAAAATAATTGATGCCACCCATCCTCATGCTGCTGAAATAAAGGCCCTAGCAGTCGAAGCCTGCCGCAGGGCCGGGATTGTATACGAGCGCCTGGAAAGAGATGGTTATGCTCCGGAATTGAATCAGGGAGTAATTCTGGTTCACAGCGCCGCCGCTGCGGCTGATTTAGCCTCCAGTTTCTCAGGCAATATATTTTTGACCGTGGGCAGCAAGAGCCTGGAAACATACGTGGAAAAAATTGATCCGGCCAGGCTCGTAGTCAGGGTTCTGCCGCTTTTAGAATCATTGGAGAAATGCTTGCGCTTAGGAATTATGCCGGAGCATATTATTGCCATGCAGGGACCGTTTGCTTACGAACTTGAGCGTATTTTGTACCGGCGTTACAGGGCGGAAGTAATTGTGGCCAAAGAAAGCGGGCCGGCAGGTGGCACTCCGGATAAAATTAAAGCCGCGATCGATCTTGGGCTCCCTGCTATTCTAATTGCCCGTCCCGGCTGACAACCTGTGCTGCAACCTGGCGCTGTCAGAAATCACTGGCGGTATAACCGTAGCGAATGATGAAAATAATATCCGGCAAGGGGAGACCAATATGGAAAAAGCTTATCTTCAGGTTTATACCGGGGACGGCAAAGGGAAAACAACGGCCGCTCTCGGCTTGGGTTTGAGGGCTGTGGGAAGCGGATTAAAGGTGATCATGTACCAGTTCCTGAAAGGAGTTCACAGCGGCGAACTGAATAGTGTCCCCTCGCTGGGTGACAGGTTTTCTATTGTTCGGCTTGGAAAAAGGGAAAAGTTTTTTTGGCACCTGGATGATAAAGAAAAAGAGGCGCTAAAAAATGAGCTGCAATCCGAACTGGAGCAGGTTAGGGCCACCCTTTCTGAATCTGCCTGCGACATTATTATACTTGATGAAATATTTGGCGCGCTTCACGCGAACCTGCTGACCCTTGAAGACCTGATGGGCCTGATTGACAGCAGGCCACCCGGCATGGAAATGATCCTGACCGGACGCGGAGCCCCTGCAGCAGTTATCAAAAAAGCTGATCTGGTTACGGAAATGCTATGCATTAAACATTATTTCAGCAACGGGGTGCCGGCTCGGAACGGAATCGAGAAGTAAAGAGAAGTTGGCCGTTATTTAGAACTTGAACCTTTATTAGATCGCAAATGCCCCAAATTTTAAAATGATAACCTGGCTGGTGGACAAACAACCCTTATGCATGGCATGATAAATGTATAAGGAGGGATCAGTCATGCATCATTTCATATCCAGCGAAAATCACATTTTCAAGTTTTCAGCCGGTCAACCCCCAGTGTTAAAAGTTAGTTCAGGCGACACAATTACATTTGAAACAATGGATTGTTTTTCAGATCAGATCCAGGGCCCGGATGACAGGCTGGAAGAAGTTAGTTTCGACCGGGTCAATCCGGCAACCGGTCCGGTTTATGTCGAAGGAGCGGAAAAAGGCGATGTTCTGAAGGTGAAAATAAACCGGATTGAGGTAGGCCGCCAGGCGGTGATGCTGACCGGTAAAGACCTTGGAGTCCTGGGAGCCAGGCTCGAAGGGATGCATTTCAAAATCCTGCCCGTAGAAAAGGAATATGTAGTCTTTGATGAGAAGACCAAGCTGCCCTTAAATCCCATGGTGGGAGTAATCGGCGTGGCCCCGGAAAGCGGGGAGATTAGCTGCGGCACACCCGATGCCCATGGCGGGAATATGGATACGACCCTGATCAGGGAAGGCGCTGAAGTGCTGCTTCCTGTCCGGGCAGAAGGCGCCCTGTTAGCTTTAGGCGATCTGCATGCGGCAATGGGAGACGGCGAGGTTTGTGTTTCCGGCGCAGAGGTGCCCGGAAAGGTGGAAGTCACAGTGACCCTGGTTAAGGGCCTTGCCATACCCACCCCGCTTGTTTTAAATGACCGGATCTTAGCGGTTATATTCTCTAATGAAACCCTCGATCAGGCTGTTGATGGAGCAGTGGAAGTAATGGTTGAGCTGATAAAAAACCGGACTGAACTGCCGCGGGAGGAAATAATAATGCTGCTCAGCGTGGGCGGTCAAGTTGCCATATCCCAGGTAGTGGATCCCCTGAAGACGGCTCGCTGCGAACTGCCGCTGCGCATTCTTGAAAACTACAACTTCAAACTGTATTAAGCCAAAAACTGCCTCAGCCATTTCTCAGGCTGGGGCAGAATCATCTTTACCTGCCGATAGAACGCTTTATCTTCCTTTAGCCGCGAAGTTCAATGGATTATGCAGAAGTTAAACAGAAATTGTAGAATCTTTTGTTAAAAAACCGGATTACCCCTTGACAACTGCCAACACTATAAATAAGATAATATTAGTCCTAAAAAACGAAAAATGGGCTGTTACTCCACTAACGGGAGCAAAAAGAATGCAGATAACAAGGCAAACAGAGTATGCCGTTCACATTTTAATCGAATTAGCCCTGGCTCCCCCGGGGCAGGTCTTAAAAAGCAGCGACATTTCAATGCAGCGGGGAATTCCCGATAAGTTTTTAAAGAAAACACTCCAGATACTGACCCGGTCCGGCCTCGTTACAA
>SLPH01000099.1 GCA_007132095.1 Syntrophomonadaceae bacterium
CATATCTATCGGTTCTTTTTTTACAAACCCCTTTTCATTTTCTATCTGTGCCAGATCAAGCAGGTCATCAAGCAGACTGGAAAGCCGTTTAGTTTCCCTGTCAATAACCTTCAGAAAATCTAAAATTTGCTCGCGGGAAAGCTCTTCGTGCAAAATGGTTTCGGTATAACCCCGCACTGTTGTTAATGGCGTGCGCAGTTCATGCGAAACATTCGCTACAAAATCGCTGCGCATCTTTTCAAGGGAGCGTAATACAGTAGTTTCATGAAAGAGGATTAGACTGCCGATAATACTTCGGTCTGAACCGTAAACCGGCACAATATAGGTATCTAATACTGCGACCCTGGGATAGTAAAGGTTAACTTCCATCACCCTTGCTTCACCATCTTGTGCAACAGCTTTCAGATTTTCATTCAGGGCATAATAACGGATTGCCAGGTTAAAAGGCCTGCCAATTACACTGTCCCTTTTAAGATCGAATAGCTCTTCTGCCGCCGGGTTTATCAGCTCTATTCTTAAAACCTGATCTGTAAGAATAATCCCGCTGCTCATTGAAGAAACAACCGTTTCAATCTTGTTTTTTTCCCAGGTGACCTGATTAATCTTCAGCTGCAGGGCAGCACCCATCGCTTTTATATTATCAGCTAAATCAGCCAGCTCATCATCTCCGCCCACTTTTAAGGGAGGGTTGTAGTCACCGCCCGCAATAGACTTTGCTGCCGAGGTAATTGCTCTGACCGGTCCCGTTATTTTCCCCGAAAGGAGGTAGGCAGCGGCCAGGGCCGCCAGAGATGAAATCAGCAGAGCGCCCAGTATAAAGAGAAATAAATTCGAAATCGCCCTGTTTATTGACGACAGCGGCAGGGCAAGCCGTAAGACAGCTCTCAAGCCATCATCGCCGCCAGCATGATCAGCCTGATTCAGGGGAACGGCCATATAAAATAAGTCTTCATCCAGGGTGCTGCTGTACCGCGATGCCGTTCCCCTGAAATTCTCAAGCGCTGTTATCACCTCAGGCCTGTCGCTGTGATTCTCCATCAGGGCCGGATCTTCATCACTGTCAGCGATGACTTTACCATCAGCGTCAATAATCGTTATTCTTAATCCCAATTCCGAGCCTAAATGTCTGCTGAGTTGATCTATTTCATCAGCATCGGCATTCCGTTCCAGCAATTCCCCAACCAGGGCTGCGGCAAAACGGGCCTGATTATACATGCTCTCATTAAGCGTTTGCATATAAAAGTAGTTCAGGAAATATAAAAAAAAGGCCCCCATCAGGATCACGATGAATGCAATAACTGCCAGGTAATAGGTTATCAGGCGGCGGCTGATTCCTGTAAGCACGGGGAGACCTCCAACAGCGACTGGATTTACCGTAAATCTACCGGGTAGAAGCTTTAAACCGGTAGCCTACGCCTCTGACAGTCTCAATGTATACCGGCCGGGCCGGATCAGGCTCGATTTTCTGCCTCAGGTAGCGAATGTGGACATCTACTGTGCGGGTATCAATTTCATATTCATAATTCCAAACCTTGTCCAGCAGCAGATCCCTGGTCAAAACCTTCCCGGCATTGGCCATTAATAATTGGAGCAGTAAAAACTCTTTATGGGTCAGGCTGATCTTTTCTCCCCTAATCGTTACAAGATGCTGCTCGGGGAATAGCGCCACATCTCCCGATATGAGTGAATCATCCGGACTCTCAGCCTTGCCGGCCGGCTGCACCCGATCACAGCGCCTGAGCATAGCGCGAACGCGGGCTACCAGTTCCCTGGTACCAAAAGGCTTGCCCATGTAATCGTCTGCGCCAAGTTCAAGACCAAGCACCTTATCA
The DNA here is from genome assembly GCA_007132095.1 of Syntrophomonadaceae bacterium. Lineage (GTDB taxonomy): Bacteria > Bacillota > Dethiobacteria > DTU022 > DTU022 > SLPH01. Next base: position 1,833 of record SLPH01000099.1, read on the forward strand.
AACTCTTCCTTGCGGGCTGACAGCATCAGGATGGGGATTGAAGCGGTTTTATCGTCTCCTCTCAGCCTGCGGCACACCTCCAGGCCGTCCATTTCCGGAAGCATGATGTCAAGGATAATAAGATTGGGCTGATTCTCCCCGGCTAACTCCAGCGCCCGGTAACCGCTGTCAGTTGCCATAACGCGATAGCCCTCTTTTTCAAGATGGAAGGAAATCAGCCTGACTAGATCCTCTTCATCTTCAACGATCAGAATCGTGTATTCACTTGAAGCCTTCAGTTCGCCTTTCATAGCATGATTTTATCATAACCGGTGTCATGTATACTGAAAAATAAAAAATTTTGTCGCCTTGCATCTAATTACACCGCCCGGCCGAAAGCCGGCAACCTTGTCAGTCATAAAACAAAATGTTAAGATTAGGCGTGAGGCAAAACGGTAATATTTGTATAATACTACTTATTCTCAACAATCACACATGGAGGTGCAGGTATTGAGTAAGCTATTGGAAACAATGGATGGAAACACGGCAGCAGCTTACATTGCTTATGCCCTGAGCGATGTTGCAGCCATATACCCGATCACCCCTTCTTCGCCAATGGCAGAAATATGCGATGAATGGGCTGCTTACGGGAGGAAAAATATTTTTGGCCAAACGCTCCGCGTTGCCACAATGCAGTCGGAAGCCGGGGCAGCCGGCGCAGTTCACGGGTCACTGGTTAACGGAGCTCTGACAACAACGTTTACCGCATCGCAGGGGCTGCTTTTGAAAATACCAAACATGTATAAAATTTCCGGAGAGCTGCTCCCCTCGGTATTTCACGTTTCAGCCCGGGCCCTTTCCGCCCATGCGTTATCCATATTCGGCGATCACCAGGATGTCATGGCTGCCCGGCAGACGGGGTTTGCCCTGCTGGCTTCTGCTTCTGTCCAGGAGGTTATCGACCTCGGCCTTGTGGCCCACCTGAGCACACTGAAAACAAGAGTCCCATTCCTACACTTCTTTGACGGATTCCGCACTTCTCACGAAGTGCAAAAAGTTGAACTAATCGATTATGAAGACATTAAAAATGTAGTCGACTGGGAAGCAATCAAAGAGTTCCGCAGCCGCGCTCTAAGTCCGGAAAAACCTCACCAGCGGGGAACGGCACAAAACCCGGATATATATTTCCAGAACAGGGAAGCGGCAAACCGCTTCTATGATGAGACACCGGAAAAAGTTGCCGCCGTGATGGATCAGGTCTATGAACTTACAGGCAGGCGCTATAACCTTTTTGATTACTGCGGCGCTCCTGATGCTGAGCATGTTATTGTTTGCATGGGGTCGGCCTGCGATACTGTGGAGGAAACGGTTGATTACATGGTTTCCGCAGGCGAAAAAGTCGGATTGATCAAGGTTCGCCTGTTCAGGCCTTTCTCCGGGAAGCACCTCCTTGCGGCCCTGCCCGAGACCTGCCAGAGAATTGCCGTTCTGGACCGGACCAAGGAACCGGGAGCTATCGGTGAACCGCTGTACCAGGATATCTGCACCGCGCTGATGGAGGCAAAAAAGGCACCGCTGGTCGTTGGCGGACGTTACGGGCTTGGTTCAAAAGAATTTAACTCCTGCATGGCAAAAGGTGTTTTCGACAACCTCATGTCTGAAAACCCGAAAAACCATTTTACCGTAGGCATTAACGATGATGTCACCAATACATCCCTGGATTATCCATCCTGCTACTACACCAGCCCCAAGGGAACTTACAGGGCCAAGTTTTTCGGGCTCGGCGCTGACGGAACAGTGGGAGCCAATAAGAACAGCATCATTATTATTGGCAATAATACCGATCAATACGCCCAGGGTTATTTTGTCTATGACTCGAAGAAATCAGGCGGGATAACCGTATCTCACCTTCGTTTCGGACCGGAGAGGATTAAGTCCACTTACCTGATCGACCAGGCCGATTTTGTGGCCTGTCATAACCCTTCTTTTGTTACCCGTTACGACATCCTGGAAGGGATCAAGGAAGGCGGCACTTTCCTGCTTAACTCAGAATGGAGCCTGGACGAAATGGACGAGCATCTGCCAGCTGATATGAAAAGGACTATCGCCAGCCAGAAACTGAAATTCTACAACATCGACGCTTTTAAGATCGCCGGGGAAATCGGGCTCGGAGGCAGGATCAACGTTATTATGCAGGCTGCTTTCTTCAAGCTGGCCGAAGTGATTGATCCCGAGCTGGCTTTCAAGGAAATCGAGAAGATGATTGATAAAACCTACGGCAAAAAAGGCGCCGATATCGTCAGGAAGAACGTTGATGCCATCTACAAGGGCGTAGAAGCGCTTGAAGAGGTAAAATACCCGGAAAGCTGGGCCGAAGCTGAAACAGGCGCTGTATTTACTCCTGAAGAAGCGCCGCAGTACGTTAAGGATACTATTTACCCGATGACCGAATTGAAAGGCGACCAGCTGCCGGTTAGCGCCTTTAAACCTGATGGAACCGTTCCGACTGCAACAACACGTTATGAGAAGCGGGGAATTGCCATCAATGTGCCGGTCTGGATTCCTGAGAACTGTATTCAGTGCAACCAGTGCTCTTTTGTCTGCCCGCACGCTGCAATCAGGCCTTACCTGGCCAGGCCCGAAGATCTTGACGGCGCTCCTGAGGGCTTTGAAACCCTTGACGGAAGCGGCAAAGATTTAAAGGGCTTCAAATACAGGATCCAGGTATCGCCTCTGGACTGTACCGGTTGCGGAAACTGCCCGGATATCTGTCCGGCCAAGGAAAAAGCGCTGGAAATGAAACCGCTCTTAGAAGTTTCCGAGCAAGAAGATGCCCTTTTCCGTTTCGCTGAGAGCCTGCCGGAAATATCTCCGGATCTTTCTCCGAATACTGTCAAGGGCAGCCAGTTCCGCAAACCTCTGTTTGAATACTCGGGAGCCTGCGCCGGATGCGGTGAAACCCCTTATGTAAAGGTAATCACCCAGCTGTTCGGAAACCGCATGGTTATCGCCAACGCTACGGGCTGCTCTTCCATTTACGGCGGCAACGCACCGACAGTCCCGTACACGGTAGACAGCAGGGGGCGGGGCCCGGCCTGGGCCAGCTCGCTATTTGAAGATAACGCCGAGTTTGGTTACGGTTACTGGCTGGGCATTACCCAGCAGAGGGATCGGCTGGTTGATCTAGTTAAAAATATCCTGGAGTCCGATATTTCCCCTGCTTTCAAGGAGGCCCTGGAACACTGGCTTTCCGTTAAAGAAGAGGGCGAAGCTTCTCTGAAAGCTGCTGACAGGGTCCGCGAACTGCTTGAGGCAGAAAACCGCGGAGCTGACAATGCAGGCCTGCTCGAAGACCTCAGGGAAAATTCAGGCTTGCTGCCAAAGCGTTCCGTCTGGATATTTGGCGGAGACGGTTGGGCCTATGACATTGGCTTTGGCGGTCTTGATCACGTTATCGCCAGCGGGGCCGATGTTAATATTCTTGTCATGGATACTGAAGTTTACTCCAACACGGGCGGGCAGTCATCAAAAGCTACTCCCACGGGTGCGATCGCCAAGTTTGCTGCAGCCGGAAAGGATATTCGCAAAAAAGACCTCGGCCTGATGGCTGTAACATACGGCTATGTCTACGTGGCCATGGTTTCGATGGGAGCCAGTAAGAATCAGTTCATGAAGGCACTGGTTGAAGCGGAAGCTTATCCCGGCCCATCGCTGATCATCGCTTACTCTCCCTGCATCGCCCACGGTATTGATATGAGTAAGAGCCAGAGGGAAGGGAAGTTGGCGGTTGATTCAGGATACTGGCCGCTCTACCGTTACAATCCGCAGCTGACCCGGGAGGGCAAAAACCCCTTTATTCTCGATTCAAAAGAGCCGAAAGAAGATCTGCGTACATTCATGATGAACGAAGTCCGCTTCCGGGCCCTGACCACGGAATTCCCCGAAAGGGCGGATTTACTCTTTACCGAGGCGGAAAAAGTGGCAAAAGAACGGCTGGAAATGTATCGCCAGCTGGCCCGGGCCCAGTCAGGAAGCGAAGACTAATGCCGGCCTGACCTTTATTTTACAATGCCCGCTGCAGCATCGTAATTTTAAGCAATAAGGCTGCCCCCGCCGGGGGGCAGCCTTTCTTTTATTGTTGAAACCTCTTATTAGGGCAGCATTTTATTATAACCCTATTTCAAGCATAATATCTTCCCTTCGCAGCCGCGGCCTGGGCGGCGGAGACTGTTCAGGGTAACCGAGGGGCAGCAGCGCTACAACCTCAATTTCGGGCGGAAGCTTAAGGATTTCATGGAACTGTTGAGGATTAAAGAGCCGCACCCAGCAGCTGCCAAGGCCAAGGGCGGTGGCCTGGATTACCATATTTTGAACAGCAATGCCGAGATCAATATAAGCCGCCGCGGGAAGGGCAACCTCACTGGCATTTTCGGGCATTTTCCGATTATATATATAGCCTGCCGATTCCCTGCTGATCGCCCCGGCTTGAATCAGTTCGTCCATTCTCTTTCTGACCATATTTCCTGTGTAAGCCCTGCGGTCAAGACAACAAACAAACAGGGCCGGCGCCTCCAGAACGAATCGCTGGGGAACTGCTCCAGACAGGCTTTTCTTAATTTCCGGATCTGTCAACAAAACAAACCGCCAGGGCTGGCGATTTGTCGCCGAGGGGGCCAACCGGGCCGCTTCCAGAACCCGGTCTAAATGTTCTTGCGAAACCGGGCGGGAAGAATACTCCCTGATACTGCGTCTCGTTTTAATCGCTTCGCTGCAATCCATCTCTTATTGATCATCCTTTCTTCCTGCGTTTCTGCCTGGTCAGCCAGCGGTTAAGACGGCCGGGGCTTTTTGAAAAATCTATACCGCTCAAACTTTTCTCTGCTGCCTGGTACCCTCGCTCCACTAAAAGGTCAACCCGGCTGTGATCATAAAAGGGGATATCCCCAAGGTCCGGTTCAATTAAAATATCAGTTTGTTCCAGCGCCTGGGCATCGCGCTGACAGCGTATAATGTAAGAAGATTGAGCCAGTATTTCAAAGATATTGCCGGGTTCTTTTTGGAGCGGTCTTTCACGCCCCACGTTAACGGCAATGATTTTATCTATATCTGCGTCACGGAGATGCTTCACCGGAATATTATCCAGGAGTCCTCCGTCTACGAGAAGCCGATTTTCGCGGCGCAGAGGGGTAAAAATGCCGGGAATAGCACAGCTGGCCGCAACTGCCCTGATGACAATTCCCTCGTTAATAACAATTTCTTCACCGGACACCAGATCAACTGCATTAACGAAAAGCGGTATCTGCAGCTGATCAAAAGTTATCTGCCCCAGGTACGCTTCCAGCATTTCCAGGAGCCTTTTACTATTAATCAGACCTTTACGGGGAAAAGAGACCCTAAGCATTCTTTTCCATGACATTTCCGAGGCTATTATTTCCATTTCACTGGGGGTAAAACCGGATGCGTAAAAAGAACCCACTATACTGCCGGCGCTTGTTCCTGCGATGCAGCAGGGCTTAATGCCCTGTTCTTCCAGGTATTTCAAAACACCAACATGGGCAATGCCCCTGGCCGCCCCGCCGCTTAATGCCAGTCCAATCCGCATTTGTTAACGCCCCCAAATAGTTTTACCTTTTGTTTAAAGCATGGATAATACGCAGCCCCTGCAGGGTAAGGAGGGGATTGACCCTGTTAATTGTCGAAGATTCGCTGGCCATCAGTGAGGCGAATCCGCCTGTGGCAACCACCAGGGGGTCGCCATCCAGCTCTTCCCTGATCCGGTTTACAATGCCGTCAACCTGGCCGACAAAACCAAAGACAATACCGGACTGCATGCTGCGTATTGTATCCCGGCCGATAACCTTTTCAGGACGAACCACTTCAATCCTGGGCAGCTTTGCCGCCCGTTCGAATAGCGCCTCCATGGAAATACCAATCCCGGGAGCAATAACCCCACCGAGGTAGTTCCCTTCCCCCGATATTGCGCAAAATGTTGTCGCTGTTCCAAAATCCACGATAATCAAGGGTCCGCCGTAAATGCTTAAAGCCGCAACAGCATTAACAATGCGATCGGCTCCCACTTCTTTAGGATTATCTGTTACAATAGTTAAACCGGTTTTAATGCCGGAGCTTATCACTAAAGGTTCAACTTCAAAGTACTTTCTCGACATCCTTTCGAGAGAGTACATCAGGGGAGGAACAACAGAAGAGATAGCAACAGCATCTACATTCTTCAGATTAAGGCGGCTGTTTTGAAGCAGGTTTTTCACGGTCATGCCCAGCTCATCTTCGGTGCTCTCTTTGCGGGTTGCCAGGCGCCAGTAAACCAGCACTTCTTCTTCCTGGAATATGCCCAGCATAATGTGGGTATTGCCGACATCAATGGCCAGCAGCAAGCGCAATCACCTCGCAGCAATAATTGTAGCAGTATTTACCGGGGCGGGCCGGCATCTTTAATATAGCAGATCGGCCGACCTTTGAAAAGAAGCGCCAGGAGGCGAAGCCTGGAAATTCATCGCCTATAAGCTGAAAAGGAATCTGCTGTGGTCTGTCGAAATATAGGTAAGCGCTTTGACAGCAAGAGGAGCCTGAGGAGGAAAATGCGTGCTTACAAATAGAATAGCCGGCAAGAACTACTTTGTTGTGCTGATTATATTACTTGCGATTACTGTTATCATGGTTTCCGCTGCATTCTTAATAACAGCCTTAGTTCCAGACTCGCTCGGGCGCAGCCCTTACGACTACTCGGTTGGGCGGGCATACGACTTTGAACCCTGGGTATTCGAAATTAATAGTTTGAGCTGCAGCTATCCTGCAGGCGGGTCGGTGGTTTTTCTTAACGAAACAGAACAAAAAAGAAGCATTCTTTTAATTGGTAACGAAGCTGCTGTCTGCGAAAACTTGGACAAGAGCCTGAAAATTAGCTCGGGCGGTTTGTTTATGTTGATCGAGGACTCGGTTTTTGAGCAAGCGCGCGGCAGCAATATTTTCAGAGAAATAACGGACAGCCGCAGGCTTAGTGAGATTGAAGCAATAGCCGGACAGCAGGTTGGGGTTCCGGTTCTATGGAAAGATACCGTACCGCTAACTTTCCACCCGGGCGAAGGACTTGCCTATTATTATTTTATATCGGAAGAGGGCAAACCGGTAATGCCGCCTGCAGTCGGTGATAGTATTCGGCCGGTTGTCAGCTCTTTTATTGTTTATTTTCTATTCGTCTTGATCATGCTGCTGTCTATGAGCATCCTGACTCTTGATCACCACTATTCGGGCTACTGGGTTGATTGTTGTAAATATAAGCCGGGGCGATTTGCGGCTATGCTCTCTTTCCCGACAGCGGCACTGGCGATTTTTTTTAAGATCGCTCCATTACAGATCGGTTTTAGCAGTTATTACAGCACTGCCGGATATGCCGCAATAATAATTGTGCTCCTTTTATTGGCGCAGAAAGGTTTAATTCCGCGCCTGGATTTTGGCTTCAACCGGAGCAGGCTCCGGCACGGCTATTTATTAGCCCTTTTTGCCTCGCTTGTTATCGTGTTTACCATCAGGGGAATGCCATCGGGGATCAATCTAAGCGGCCCCCAGGCCCTGGCCGGACTGCCCCTGGCATTTTTTCTGGTCGCGCTGCCCAGGGAAATGATCTGGCGCGGTTTTGTGCAAACTATGATTGGCAGGCAGTGGGGCTGGACAGCAGGAATAGCTGCAGTTGTATTACTGGCCATGGCATCGCGATTAACATTCGTTGCCTTCGCGGAGCCATGGATGCTTTTTTACCCATATACCTATCTTGAATCAATAATTCTGGCTCCGGGCATGGCAGCAGTTCTGGGCTACCTTTATTTACGGTCAGAAAATATTCTGGCCTGCGCTGTTTTGCACAGCCTGGTTATTTTTCTGCCCGGGGTATTAATCTATTAAGTTCATAACTCATCGGAAAGGTGGTTACGTTGTGGATAAGGACAAAATAATTACTGCAGTCAAAATGATCCTTGAAGCTGTCGGAGAAGACCTGAATCGGGAAGGGCTGCGGGGCACACCGGAACGGGTGGCAAACATGTACATGGAACTATTTGGCGGCCTGAGCCAAGATCCCAGCCAACACCTGCAGACCTGCTTTGTCGAAGATGGCCATGACGAAATTGTCCTGGTCAAAGACATTTCTTTTTACTCCATGTGCGAACATCACCTCCTGCCCTTTTACGGTAAGGCCCACGTGGCATACCTGCCGGCCAGGGGTAGAATAGTCGGCTTAAGTAAACTGGTCAGGGTTATCGAAACCCTATCCAGGCGGCCCCAGCTGCAGGAAAGACTGACCAGTAACGTCGCCGACATTATTACTGAAGAATTGAAACCGAAAGGCGTTGTTGTTGTTATTGAAGCCGAACACCTCTGCATGAGTATCCGCGGAGTGGGCAAACCGGGATCAGCTACAGTAACTTCTGCAGTCAGAGGGCTTTTCAGGCGCAACGCCAGTTCAAGGATTGAAGTTTTCAGCCTGATTAAAGGCACTTAAGCAGGTGGCATTGTGATGGACAGGGTTAACAAACTACTTACAGATCATAATTATCTCAGGCTGCTGGGCTTGAACAGCAGGGC
>SLPH01000201.1 GCA_007132095.1 Syntrophomonadaceae bacterium
GGGCTCTTAAAGATAACGCATGTCAATTGATAATCAGATGCAGGATATTATAACATAAAAACGCTCTGAATTAAAATATATTTTTGGCTATAAATTTACGTCAGGTTTCGCCTCCTTTCCCTGCTTGCCTTCAGCGCAGATCGGATTTGCCTGCATCAAAAGGCGCGCAAGGGTTTCAGCATAGCCGCTTTAATCTGTTTGAGCGAGCGCAATGAGGGAGTTGACTAATTACCGGCTGCTTATCTTCTCCGAAAAGAGGGACAAGCATGAAAGCGCTCACAGCTTATTATTCCCAGACAGGGATTACCGCAAAAATTGCCCGGTTTATCAACGCGGAGCTGGGCGGGGACCTGGAAGCGATCCGGGAAACGGAACTGGTCAATGTCCAGCGGACCCTGCCCCCGCAGGGACAAACGGTATCCGTCCATCCGCAGGAGAGGATAGAAGAGGTAAAGCACGACCCTGGTGCCTATGACCTGGTTATTATTGGAACCCCTGTCTGGGGTTTTCAAATCTCAACACCTGTGAGAGCGTACATTAAGCGCTATCATGCAAGTTTCAAGGCGGCGGCTTACTTTGTTACCTGCGACGCAACCGGCGCTGACAAGGTGCTGCGGGACATGGAAAGTTTCAGCGGCGTGGGAGCAAAGGCGCAGCTGGTCATTCGCAAGGCGGACCTGCAGGAAGGCCTCTTCCGGGAGAAAGTTAAACAGTTCGTCCACGATGTCCAAAAGAGCTAAACAAGCCTCCAGGTTGTAAACCCCTTTCATGACCTGCACGCGATGAATTTCCTGACCGGCCGCATCAAATTGGCCCAAATTAGCCAGGTGAAAAATCTCACCATAATTATGGGAATATTTACATATCTGGCAGGATTAGAGTAGATTCTTACAGAAATATTTAAGGGAGAGAAGCCACACCCAGCAAGTGCAAGAAAAATCGCCGTGGTGGTCTCTTAGTCTCTCATCGGAGTTGAACCCGCGCACCCCGATGAGCACCGGGGTTTGCTTTCACCTGGGAGAGCTTTCGGACAACCATCACCCGGTAAAGGAGATAACAGGGATGCTGGAGATCATTTTGGCGATGTGTAAAAACTTAGAGAGCGGAGAAGGCAGGATGCCGCCCACCATCCTTTACAACGAGGGCTGGCTGCTGCGGGGAATCCTCTACTGGTTTTCCCAACACCAGGCAGCCGGACATCCCCTTTCCTTTCAACCGGGGGCGACCTGGTATTCCGAGGGCTGGCTCACCTCGATCTTTCTTCCTCAATACCGTAAGGACGAGCTGGCCGAACACTATACGCGCGCGGACGGGGTCATCGGCAACATCGCGGTGGGGAAGAAAGGGAAGTACGATGTCTTTCTCCTTGACCCCTGCAAGCAGCTTATCGTGCTGGAGGCGAAGCTATTCAGCAAGCTTGCCGGGGGAACGACACGTATCCCGGGATACAACCAGGTCGCACGCAGCATCGCCTGCATGGCCAGTGTGCTCTGGGAGGCCAGGTATCCTGCTACAGAATTCACTTCGCTGGGTTACTATGTCCTGGCCCCCGAGCAAGAAATCGAAACGGAATTCTCGTTTTATGACTTCCTGGACAAAGAATCGGTGCGGCAGAGCGTGCTGGACCGGGTGGAATTATACCAGGAACGCTCGAACTACCTGGAAAAACGCCGTTGGTTTGAGGACTTTTTTGAACCACTGCTGGCAAAGATTGACCTGCTCCTCATATCCTGGGAAGAAGCCATTTTTGCGATCAAACAGGACGATGAGGAGATGGGGCAGGCCCTGGGCAAGTTCTATGCCCGGTGCCTGGTTTACAATGCCCCCGGCAATTGAGGTAGCATTTCTTGGAGACTGTATGAGGGCAAGGTAGTTCCCGGTTTGTACAGCAGCGGGAGACCAAAAATTTTCGGTCTCCCGCGATGCATCTCCGGTTATGCCCCTGACAGGATACGATTCCCCCTCATTGATGGGATGGAAACTGCATGGAACTCAGGGTCTTTCATGCGGCATCAGGCCTTTTTCAGCAGGTCACGAATCTCGGTCAGCAATTTTTCTTCGGCCGAGGGCTCCGGTGGGGCGAAGGGGGCTTCTTCTGTCGGTTTTTCCATTTTTTTCACCTGTCGAATGATCAGAAAAATTACCAGGGCGATGAGCAAAAAGTTAATGATTGCCTGGATAAAGTTGCCGTACATGACCGCTGCGTTACCCACGGTCAAGGCCAGGGCTGTAAAATCGACACCCCCAAGAACGATACCCACAATGGGCATGATCATATCTTCCACCAGGGATGAAACAATCGCACCAAAGGCACCACCAATAATGACAGCAACTGCCAGGTCCAGTACATTGCCTCGCTTGACAAAATCCATGAATTCTTTGACCAAAAGGCACGCCTCCCGGATAATAGAGTTTTTGTTTTACACGTTCGGAAAAATCCCTGCATTCAGCCAGACGGGAACAATACTGCTGTACATGTAAAATTATATTCTATTATGTAAAATATTACAAGAACACCTTTCAAGAGACGATCTACGTACGGCTGTTTGGCATCAACAGGAGAGGAGAAGAGTTAAGATGAAATCTCTTTTTGAGCAGAA
>SLPH01000060.1 GCA_007132095.1 Syntrophomonadaceae bacterium
GCAGGCTGAGTTACGGTTCCATGACCAGGTTAAATAGCCTGGACTGGTTCTTAAGCGGGTATCTAAACAGGCCGCTTGATAAATTTACGCTCTGGATCCGTAACCTGATGCGCATCAGCGCTTACCAGGTTGTATACATGAAAGACATTCCTGATTATGCCGCGGTTAATGAAGCAGTCAAGCTGGCCCGTCGATACGGCCATAGCGGGGTTGCGAAGCTGGTCAATGCTGTTTTAAGGCAGCTGGTTCGGGACAAAGAGCGATTACCATGGCCCGACTCTGACTTAGAGCCGGTGCGCTTTCTTTCCCTGCGGCACAGCCATCCGTTCTGGCTGGTCCGGCGCGCTGTCGAATATTTTGGTTTTTCAGGCGCCGAAGCCTGGTGCCAGGCCAATAATGTCAGGCCGCCCCTGTCTTTAAGGCCAAACCGGCTGAGAATAGACTCTGCCAATCTGCCTGCAAGGCTGCTTGGCGAAGGGGTGGAAATAGGCCGGAGCCCACTGGTTCCCGGGCTTTACAGGTTAAAAGTGGCCGACCGTCCGGTCACCGAGACACCTTCTTTCCGGGAAGGGCTTTTTTCAATCCAGGGCGAAAGCTCTGCCATGGTTGCTCCCTTGTTGGAACCGGCGCCCGGTCAAAGGATCATCGACCTTTGCAGCGCTCCGGGCGGCAAGACCACTCACCTGGCTGAGTTAAGCGGCGATTGCGGTGTTATTTATGCCTTAGACCTGCACGAAAAACGGCTTGGCTTGGTCTGTAAGGCTGCCGACAGGCTGGGTATTAAGAGCATCCGCTATCTATGCGCTGACGGCCGAAAAGCGGCTGAACTTGGTCTTGAAAAGGCCGATGCCGTCCTGGTAGACGCCCCCTGTTCCGGGTTGGGGGTTATCAGGCGCCTGCCCGAGATAAAATGGAGACGCAGGGAAGAAGATTTACAGGCTTTTGCCGCTGTGCAGCTGGACCTGCTTCTAGCGGCGGCCGAATTAGTCAAACCCGGCGGCAGGTTGCTCTATTCGGTCTGCACCACTGAGCCGGAAGAGACCGAAAATGTTGTCAAAGCTTTTAACGGGCGGTTTGTAAACTTTAAACCTCTCCCGCTGGCTCCTCTTTTGCCGGGTAATCTAAATTACAGGGCGGCAGGTCCCGGCCCGGTCACTTTATACCCTCACCTGCACGATACAGACGGGTTTTATATGGCCTGCTGGACCTTACCGCGTTTTTAAAAAGCGCTTTAAAAAGCGCAAAACCCTTTTGCTTGCTCAATTATTCGCGCTTTGCTATACTGAACGTGTTATTGTTGTATTTAAGGGAGAAACAACATCAAACTTTTGCGGAGGATTTACATTTGCAGGTAGTGGGATTAACCGACAGGGGCAGGGAACGCCCCCGAAACGAAGACAACCTGTTCGCCCGGGCAGATAAAGATTTTGCCATTCTTGCGGTCGCCGACGGTATGGGTGGCCACCGGGCCGGGGATGTGGCCAGTGCGATTGCCGTGGAAGCGATGTCAGAGTTATGGGATAATCTTGAACGAACTGTTCCGTTTTCAGCCGGGGAAGCCGCAGAGCAGTTAAGAAGGCTGGCTTCGGAGGCTAACGAAAGAATACTCGCTCTTGCCGGCAGAGATCCGGCGAAAAAGGGCATGGGCACAACTTTAACCGCCGGAATTATCAAAGACCGGATCCTGGCGATTGGCCACATCGGGGACAGCAGGGCGTATCTGATCAAGGATGATTCAATCAAGGCCCTGACCAATGATCATTCGCTGCTACAGCAGCTGATCAGCAGCGGTGAGGTTAAGCCTGAAGAGGCGCGTAACCATCCCCAGCGTCATATCCTCACCAGGGCGCTCGGGGTCGGCAGCAAGCCGAAAGTTGACATCTTTGAGGTTGCCATCGAAGAGGGTTCTGCCCTTCTTTTTTGTACAGACGGTCTGACCGGCCTGGTTGGCGAAGATGAAATTCTCTCGGTTTTCCAGGAAGAAAAATCACCGCAGGATAAGGCGGCCGCTTTAATCGGGCTGGCTAATTCCAGGGGCGGTTACGACAATATCACCGTGGTTATTGCTGCCGGTGTGGGGGGGCAATCATGATGAATGAAGGCAAAATACTGGCCGGCCGTTACGAGCTGGTTGAAAAAATAGGCGAGGGCGGAATGGCCCGTGTTTTCCGGGGCAGGGATAACCTGTTGAAGCGGACAGTTGCGATCAAGGTATTGAAGGATCAGATGACCGGAGATGCCGCTTTCGTTCGCCGTTTTCAGAGAGAGGCCCAGTCTGCCGCGGCTCTTTCGCACCCTCACATTGTTAACATCTATGATGTTGGCGAAGAAGAAGGCCTCTACTTTATGGTGATGGAGTATGTAGACGGCAAGAACCTGAAAGAACACATTCGCAGCAAAGGCAGGCTGCCGATGCACGAAGCGATTGAAATTACCAGGCAGATAGCCGAGGCCCTGGCTCATGCGCATGAATCCGATTTGATCCACCGTGACATTAAACCACAGAACATCCTTTTTTCCCGTGATGGAAAAGTTAAAGTAACAGACTTCGGCATCGCTATTGCCGGGGACGGGGCTACGTTGACCGTGGGCGACC
>SLPH01000057.1 GCA_007132095.1 Syntrophomonadaceae bacterium
CCCTGTCAATATCCTTATGGGGCATAATCCCCATTGCGGTAGTGAGACAGTTTCCTTCCAGTTTCATCTATCCATTCACCTGCTCTCCTTGTTTCATACTGAATTCATAAGAAACCCATTTTTCGGCTATGACAGGAAGTTTGTTATCCAGGACAACAAACCGGCAGGAGGCTGCTCCAGGCGGATTGGCTGTGCAGGATCAATGGTTCCATCGCCATCCGCAATCCCCATAGAACGGGGTTCAAAGTGAAGATTAAACGACCACCTGTGCATAACAATAATTGCCGCTGGATGAGAACCCGGCATGCGATCCTGTTTGAAACCTGTCAAAAGAGAGTGCCCGCAGTGTTAAAAGGAAAGCTTGCCAGATTTCACCTTCATCTTTAACCCTGCGGGCCCCGTTTAATTAATACCCGGTTCTGCGCTATGTGCCTAGAGCTGAACCGGAAGCTGGCTGATGCGCTAACCTTATTTCAGGGTTGCGGCCAGGTCTTCTTCAGCGGTACCGATAGGCATAATATTAAATTTCTCGACCAGGACATTGAGCACGTTGGGCGAGATAAATGCCGGCAGGCTCGGCCCGAGGCGAATATCTTTCAGGCCGAGATAGAGCAGGGTCAGCAGGATCGCCACCGCTTTTTGCTCGTACCAGGAAATGATCAGTGAAAGCGGCAGGTCATTGACGTCTACTTCAAAAGCATCTGCCAGGGCGGAGGCAACTTTTATTGCCGAGTAAGCATCGTTGCACTGACCCATATCGAGCAGCCTCGGTATACCGCCGATATCGCCAAGCTGCTGATCATAAAAGCGGTATTTGCCGCAGGCCAGGGTGAGGACCACGGTATCGGCAGGCGTTTTTTCCACAAATTCAGTATAGTAGTTGCGCCCGGGTTTGGCCCCGTCACAGCCGGCAACAAGGTAAATATGCTTCAAAGCGCCGCTTTTAACTGCATCAATTACTTTTCCGGCCACTCCCATTACGGCGTCGTGAGCGAACCCAACCATGACAGAACCTTTTTCTTCATCTTCTGTGAAACCAGGCATGTCAAGCGCCTTTTCGATTACTTCTCCATATTCGTCGCCTTCAATGTGAGTAGCTCCAGGCCAGCCCACCATTTCGCGGGTATAGATATTGGCAAAATAAGGTTCCTTAGGCTCGCGGATACAATTAGTGGTCATCACAATTGGCCCGGGGAAGTTTACAAATTCTTTTTGCTGATTCTGCCAGGCTGACCCGAAGTTTCCGTACAGGTGCCTGTGCTTTTTCAGTTCCGGATATCCGTGGGCAGGCAGCATTTCGCCGTGAGTATAAACAAATATGTCTTTACCTTCGGTTTGTTCAAGAATTTTTTTCAAATCATGAAGATCATGCCCTGAAACGAGGATGCACTTACCCTTCTTATGCCCCAGTGGTACCGAGGCAGGGACCGGGTTTCCGAAAGCGCCCGTGTTGGCGGCATCAAGCATTTCCATCGTTTTCAGGTTAATTTCCCCGCACTTCAGAACCAGGCCTAACCAATCGTCAAGGCTTAAGCCGGGGTTGCTTAATGCAGATAGCCCCTCGTGCAAAAAAGCATAAACGCTATCATCTTCCCTGCCAAGAACATAAGCGTGATGAGCATAGGCCGATACGCCTTTGAGCCCAAAGTACAACGTTTGCTGCAGCGACACAATATCTTCAGGGGCATCGCTGTTCCAGGGCTGGCCCAGCGCTTCGCCCTGGGCGATCATATTTTCAAGGCCGGAAGCCGGCTGAAATTTCGCTGCCGGCGCTTCAAAATCAGTTTTACCGCCTGCCTGCTCAACCTCCTCCTTCATTTCGGCAGTGAGCTTAACGGCCTCATTAATGAAATGAACAAATCTTTCGGCGTCAAAGTTTACATTGGTCAGGGTCGAAAACAGGGCCTCGGCTGTAAAACGGTTTACTTTTTCCTCAACCACGCCTTTTTTACGACCTTCATGGGCGAAAAGAGCCAAACCTTTCAGGGCTTGACCAAGCAGATCCTGCAGCGCTGCAACTTCAGGGGACTTACCGCATACCCCCCTTACGGTACAGCCGGTTCCTTTAGCTGTCTGCTCGCACTGGTTACAAAACATTGAAACTCCTCCTTAAGATAATGTTCGAAGCTTATTATTTAAGCTTATCCATATAAAAATTCCTTGATTCCAATGGGCATCCTGACCCCGTAAATATATCTTAATTCTAAACAGCATCCTCACTCTTCTGCAGCCCGGCCAGATCGGCCAGGGTCTGTTTACGCAGCTCAGTCACCAATTTTACCTGGGCGCTTGCCAGAACCGCCCGCACCCGGCAATAAGGCGCTTCATCGCAGTAAAGCGGATTGCTAAGGCAGGGGTTTATGGCGATGGGCCCTTCAATAATTTCCAGGACATCGGCCATGGTAATTTTGTGGGGAGAGACAGCCAGCCTTACCCCGCCGGCAACGCCCCGCTTGCTTGTAACGAGGCCGGACCGGGTCAGTATCTGGAGTGTTTTCTTTAAAAACTTATCGGGAATTCCCCGCTGCATTGAAATGTCGCTGCTTTTTAAGACCTGCCCCGGGGGAGCCAGGGCTAA
>SLPH01000146.1 GCA_007132095.1 Syntrophomonadaceae bacterium
GAAATGCAGCCTGGGGGCCGAGCGTAAGTGTGCCTAACTCGAAATATAGCAGCCCCATCCCGGTTAACAGGGCCATCCCGCCAAAAATGCCAAGGTAGAGATAGAGACTACCTGCGCTCATTGCGTCATCTTTCTGGGTATGGATCACCAGGACGTAAGAAGCAAGCGACATTATCTCAAAGAAAATAAGCAGGCTGAGAAAATCACCGGCCAGCGGCACCCCGATTGTTCCCGCGAGGGTCAGCATAAAAAAGGCGAAAAAGCGACCGCGGTTTTCTTCATGATTCATGTAATCGATGGCAAATACTGTTGCCGCCAGCCATATAAAAGAGACAAGCAGGGCCAGGAAGAAGCCAAGCCCATCAACCTTAAAGGTTAATTCCATTGGGGTAATGATCATTGGCACCTGAAATACGGGAGTATATCCTGCTGCGATAATAGGATAAAGCATGGCAACCGCTGCCAGGGCACCAAGCGATCCGGCTAGTGACCAGGCATTTCTCCACCAGGGAAGGTTCTGGGCCAGCATGATCATCAAAAAAGAGAAGAGAGGTATAGCTACTGCGATTAAAGGTAAGTAAGTGAAAATTTCCTGCTGCATTAGTTGTTACCTCCCATCGTGAACAGGTACTCGCCAATATCGTGGAAATAGGGGACCGTTAAGGGAAGAAAGATGCCGAGAACCAGGCACCCTGTTACCAGGATTAAAATAGGCAGGAGCATGGATAACGGAGCTTCCGGCTTTCCCTTTACCGGCTCAAAATCGCCCTCTTTAAAGAAAGCGTTAATGATAATCGGCATAAAATAGGCAGCGTTGAGCAGGGCGCTGCCTATTAGCACTGCTACAAAAATAGGCGCGCCTGCTTCCAGGCTGCCCTGGATCAAATACCACTTGGATATGAAGCCGTTAACGGGGGGAATGCCGATCATGCCGATCGCCGCTATTGTAAAAGCGATCATTGTCAGCGGCATCTGCTTGCCAAGCCCTTTAAGTTCGCTGATCTTCTTTTTGCCGGTAACAGTGATGATTGCGCCGGCGCAGAAGAAAAGGGTGATCTTTAAGATGGCGTGGTTAATAATATGAAGCAGTCCGCCGGTTAACCCGATTGAAGTCATCAGGCCCGCGCCAAGGGTAATATAACCCAGCTGGCTGATCGTGGAGAAGGCGAGCCTTCGTTTCAATACATCCTGCTGCATGGCGATAATAGAAGCGGTTAATATGGTGATCGATACCAGTCCGGCTACGAAAAAGCCCAGCTCAAGGGCAAGCAGGGCGCCGATACCGAAAATCGAATACATGATCCGCAGAATACCGAAAACCCCTGATTTTACAACAGCTACCGCGTGAAGCAGGGCGCTGACCGGTGTAGGGGCAGCCATTGCCGAAGGCAGCCAGGCGTGGAGCGGCATAATTGCTGCTTTAACACCGAAACCAAACAGCAGACAGAGGAAAGCAGCCTGCCAGATCCGAAGTGATCCGACTGACAGGTCGACGATGCCGCCCCGGGTAAATTCCAGGGTACCGGCAGTGCCAAAAATAAGGATCAGGCCGATCAGGATCATGCCGGCGCCGAAAAAGCTGTAAATTATGTAGCGAATACCGGCCGTTTTAGCTTCTTCGTTTCCTTCATGGATGACCAGCGGATATGTGAAGATGGTCAGGAATTCATAGAAAAGATAAAGTGTAAGCAGGTTTGCCGACATGGCAATGCCCATGGTCATACCCAGCGAGAGTAGATAGAAGATAAAATAACGACGGCGGTCATGCTCGTGGGCCATGTACCCTGTTGAATAGAGTACAGAAAAAAACCACAGGATAGCTGCAGTTCCGCCAAACAGGGAGGCCAGCGGGTCGACCCTCAGTTTTATTTCCAAACCCGGGGCAATCTGGTGCAGTAACAGCTCCCAGCCCCCAAAATTAACGTACTGGTAAAGAATGGCCACCATGGCCAGGGCGCTGACCAGGCTGACAGTGATTGCCATAACATTCCTGGCAAGATCGTGTTTTTCTTTGGCCAACCCGGTTATCAATGCTCCGACTATGGGAAAGACTATCATGAATAAAGGCAGGTAAACTATGTAGTCCATTAGCTGTTCGCCCTTTCCCCAAAGCTAGATTGCTTCATTTATTTTTTTGACTCGCTTTCTTTTGTGGTGCTGGTTCCCCAGACCAGCATAATTGCCACTACTGTGATAAACAATACAGTCGATTCCATCAGGGTATCGTAACCGCGATAATCAAGTAGCACGTTAGAGACCAGGTTTGTGCCGCCGCTCTCTTCAACTCCTTTGTATACATACCGCTCCCAGACAAGATTGAATGGGGGGTTTTCAGGATTCCCGTAAGGCGGCATTTCGGTAACCGCCAGTAATAACATAAAAGAAATGATGCTAACCAGGGCAACAGCCATAACGAAGAAAAGCACTCTCTGAAATTTCATTACTGCGGACGCCTCCCTACCTTGGTTACAACCGTAACCATCAATACGGTAACTCCAATGCCGATAGCAGCTTCTGTAATAGCCAGGTCAGGAGAATTAAGCTGCTGCCAGATTAAAGACATGATCATGCTGTA